>JBGTKC010000222.1:0-20832 GCA_041744755.1 Saprospiraceae bacterium | reverse complement strand
GCGCGGAGGCCGCCGTGGCCGACGCCCGCGACGGCCGGGCGGGGACGCTCAGGATCGGCTACGAGGCGGCCGTACTGCGGGATGGCATGGTGGAGTCGATCCGTAGTTTTCGCGAAAGCGCGCCCGACGTCACGCTCGATTTCTGGGAGGCCGGCAGCGCCGAGCAGGCAGGCGCCATCCGCGCGGGACAGTCTGATCTGGGTCTGCTGCTCATGCCCGTCGACGGTCACGGCTTGGAGGTGCGGGCCCTGCGGGAGGCGGCCGTGATGGTAGCCCTGCCCGCCACACACCCCGTAGCCGGTCGACCTACCGTGGTCCTCGCCGAATTGACCGACGCGGACCACATCAGTTGGGCGCGTCACTCCGCTCCCGGCGTGTACGACGACTTTGTCAAGGCTTGCGCTACGGCCGGGTTCATCCCGCGCATCGTGCAGCACGTCACCAACGTCGAGAGCATGCTGGCGCTCGTGGCGGCGGGCGTCGGCGTGGGCAGCATGCACGCCGCGCGGGTACAACGCGACTACCCGGGCGTAGCCTACGCCGAAACCGTCGAGCCGCAGATAACGATCGAGACCGGGGTGGCGTGGCGTAAGGGGGACGACTCGCCCTTAGTGAGGAGGTTCTTGGAGGTACTCGGGGACGGAAGGGGTTGAGTTTGCGTAGCCGTCCTGCAAGTGAATACCTATAGGCGGTTTAGTCGTTTGCGGCAAAGGCATCAACGGCCCGACTATCGCAAGGGCCGTGCACAGGTTGAAGGCAATTTCTTGGCCATCGACAAGGCCGAGGCGAGCGTCCCGTTGCGGGCGAGTGGGCAGTGCTCCCGCCGTGGGAGTTCGGGGCTAACTGGACCTCATACCAACAGCGCGCTGTATTTATCTCTATAAGCATAGAGCATAGCGACGTTCAACAGCAGCAAGGCCAAAGCGCCATATATTTTATCAAGATCGAACGCCAAGTGGAAGAGCACCGCATTCACCGAAACGCTCATCAGAATCAGCGCCATCAGCGCCCCGAAACGATTGAATATGAAGGCTAACGCCGCCGAGATCTCGACGACGCCCACGAGCTGCATCGCCCCCGACGAAAGCAGGGTAGCGAAGTAGTTGTTCGCCTCCGCACTCATCTCCGGGAAAGGGATGTAGTTGAAGAAATGGTCGAAACCAAAGAAGAGCAAGAATACGCCAAAGCCTATTCGGAGGATGGGAAGCAAATGTTTATTCATGGATTGACTTTATCAACGCGGGGTAGAAATAACCAGTTCTATAGGGATAACCTTGGGTCGTGATAGAATGCTTCTATTGTCCAAAACCGATGAATGCACACCATCAACGCGACGATTTATCGCAGGGACGTGTCGGCGAGATCCTTTGGGTTACCTCAACTTGTCGATTCTAAAAGATCACATAAAGGATTGCTTCATTACGCTGAGTCGTTGCTGCGGCTATCGTCAAAACCACCTACCGCCACACCCTCTACCGCGGACGTGGAGGGAGTAAACCAGTCTTGGAAAGCTCGTGAAAATGCGCTGCTGGCGTTGCACTTAATCGGACGGCAGAAACCGGGTGGCTTCCGTTCGGGAAGCATGTTCGGGCAGTGCAGACGGCGGCCGTGTGGGAGGGGCTGCGGGCATGGAATAGAGGGTGGTCCCCTCGCGACGCTAGGGCGAACGCAGTCCGCTTCTACGCACAATCCCACACGCCGCGACCTCCTCAAGGCAACCCTCCGCCGGCTCGCCCTCGGTCCGCAGCGGACGCCTATGACTCACGACCACGACCACGACGCCCACACCTCAGACGCCAAGGACCCCGCCGGCCCCCACGCCCACGACCACGGCGGCATCTTCGGCGCAAATACAGAGTTGTACTTCTCCATCCTCAGTGGCGTCTTTTGGCTAAGTGGACTCATCGTGTCCTGGCGAGAACTCGGCCCCGACTGGCTCGCCATTGCCCTCTTCTCGGTGGCGATCTTCCTCGGCGGCTACTTCATCCTCATCGAAGCCTTCGAGACCATCCGCGCGGGCAAATTCGAGATCGATTTTTTGATGTTGGTGGCCGCCGGCGGCGCAGTAGCGCTCGGGCGGTGGCAGGAGGCAGCGTTGCTACTCTTTCTATTTAGCCTCGGGCACGCACTCGAGGCCTACGCCATGGGGCGTGCCCGTAAATCGATTGCCGCGCTGTCGGATCTGGCCCCGGCCACGGCCCGCGTCAAGCGCGGCGGCGAGACCGCGGAGGTCCCCGTGGAGGAACTCGTTATCGGCGACACGATCGTGGTGCTCCCCAACAGCAAGATCGCCGCGGACGGCGTGATCACCAGAGGCACCTCGGCGGTCGACCAGGCGCCCATCACCGGCGAGAGCGTCCCGGTCGACAAGCGACCGCTCGCCGATGCCGACGAAGAGAATACCGCCGTCGACCTCACCAGGCTCGCCGAGGAGCACCGCGCCTACGCCGGCACGATCAACGGCGGCTCGCCGCTCGAGATCCGCGTCCTGCGCCTAGCCGCCGACTCGACCCTGTCGAAGCTCGTCACCATGGTGCAGGCCGCCGAGACGAAGGCCTCGCCGACGCAGGCGTTCACGAAGAGGTTCGAGCGGATCTTTGTGCCGGCGGTACTGATCTTGGTCACCTTGCTGATGTTCGCCTTCCTCGTGTTGGACGAGAGTTTTGGCGAAAGCTTCTATCGTGCCATGGCCGTGCTCGTGGCCGCGTCCCCGTGCGCCCTCGCCATCTCCACGCCGAGTGCGGTGCTGGCCGGCGTAGCCAGAGCCGCGCGACAAGGCGTCCTCATCAAGGGCGGCGGACCGCTCGAGGACCTCGGCCGCCTCGACGCCATCGCCTTCGACAAGACCGGGACCCTCACCGAGGGACGCCCGAAACTCAAGTCCGTCGTGCCGCAGCCCGGCATCCCAGAAGCGGACCTCCTCGCCACCGCCATCGCCGTGGAGCGCCTCAGCGATCACCCGCTCGCCGGTGCCATTGTAGACGGCGGTACCGAACGCCTCGGTGAAGGCGCCACCATTCCCGAAGCACATGACCTCGAGGCCCTCACCGCCCGCGGCGTCAAAGCCACCGTCGACGGCGAGCGCGTCCACATCGGCAACCGTCGACTCTTCGAGGAATTGACCGGCGCGGACGTGCCCGCCGACATCACCGAACGAATGGTCGAGCTGGAGGCCGAGGGCCAGACCACCATGATCGTCCACCGCGGCGAGCGCTACCTCGGCATCCTCGCCGTGATGGACGTGGCCCGCGCCAACGCCAAGCCCACGCTCGATGCCTTGCGCCGCCTCGGCATCGAGCGCATGGTGATGCTCACGGGCGATAATCAACGCGTGGCCGACGCCGTGGCCCGCGAGATTGGAATTACCGATCCGCTGGGCGGTCTGCTGCCGGAGGACAAGGTCGCCGCCATCGAACGCCTCCGAGGTGAAGGCCAGGGCGTGGCCATGATCGGCGACGGCGTCAACGACGCACCGGCGATGGCCCGCAGCACGGTCGGGATCGCGATGGGGGCCGCCGGTTCGGACGTCGCCCTCGAGACCGCCGACATCGCTCTCATGGCCGATAGTCTCGAGAATCTTCCCTTCGCCATCGGCCTCAGTAGGAAAGCAAGGGCCATCATCAAGCAAAACCTCTGGATCTCGCTCGGGATGGTGGCCATCCTCATCCCGCTCACGCTGCTGGGGATCGCCGAGATCGGTCCGGCGGTCATCGCCCACGAGGGCTCGACGCTGGTCGTGGTGGCGAACGCGCTGCGGCTGCTGGCGTACGAGCCGGCGTGAGGACACTGCGTACTTGAGACGGCTTTCGCCAAAACTGGCACGTATCCTGCACCCCATGCCCACCGTCTCCGTCCTCACGATCGTCAAGGGGCGCCGCCGCCAACTCCGCAATCAACTCCTCGGCCTCGCGCAGTCGGAGACCCTCCCCGACGAACTCGTCATCGCGGCCATGGACGCGCTCGCGCCAAATGAACTGCCGGAGGTCCCCTTCCCCGTGAGGATCGTTTCGGTGGGGTCGGACGACCGCGATGCGCACGCCCTCCCGCTGGCGCTCGCCCGCAATACCGCCGGCCGCGCCGCCACCTCCGAAGTGCTCGTCTTCTTGGATGTCGACTGCATCCCGGCGGCCGACCTACTGTCGGTTTTGGCGAAAGCCGCCCGCGAAACACGGGGCGTCGTCATGGGGGAGGTGCGCTACCTACCCGAGGGACAGCCGGTGTCCGACTTCCGCGTGGGTGACCTCTTCCAGCACGGCGTCGAGCATCCGGATCGGCCACACGTGCCGCAGGGCACCACCGTCGAAAGCCCCGCCTACTACCTGCTGTGGACGCTGTGCATCGCAGTCCAAAAATCTGTCTTCGATGAAGTCGGCGGCCTCGACGAGGCCTACGTCGGCTACGGCGCCGAGGACACCGACTTCGCCCTCACGCTCGAGCAGCGGGGCGTGCCCTTCCACCTCGTCGGCGCGACGGCCTTCCACCAGTACCACGCCGTCTACCGACCGCCCGTCACGCTGGCTCACGACATCGCGCGTAATAGTCAGCGCTTCTACGAGAAGTGGGGCGGGTGGCCCATGCAGGGCTGGCTCGGGGAGCTAGGCGCCTTAGGGCTGATCGCTTGGCAGCGCGAAGGAGAGCGGCTCTCTTTCCTACGCGATCCCACCGAGACCGAGGTCGCTGCGGCCTACAAGAACGACGGCACGGGCTTTTGATCGGCCGGTTTGCAGACCTCCTCGCTCTCGGCGGCGAGGCGCTCGAGGCAGGCGGCGGCGCGCGCGAGACTGGGGTCGTGGAAGTACTGCGCCCAGGCCTGCGGCTGTAGTGCGGCGGCTTTCGCCAAAACCTTCGGCCACTCCCCCGCGGCTGGCCAGTGCTTGAGGCGTAGGCCGAGCCCGAGCGCCTCGATGCCCTTGGCCTTGGCGTTTTGCTCGCCGAAGGCACGCTCCTCCGGGAGGCAGATAAAGCGCTTACGGCAGGCGCCGACCTCCATCACGACGTTGTTCCCGGCCCCGCCGATCACGAGGTCGGCGCGCTGGAGGTAAGGCAGGACGTAGTCGCGTTGCCCGAGAAAGGCGAGGTTGTCCGACGGTTGTCCGTAGCCTCGCACGGGACCGAGTACATCAATCTGGATCGCTGGGAAGGCCCGGGCGAGTTCGGTGAGCTGCCTTTCGGCAAAACGTGTCCCGCCGCTGCCCACGAGGACGAGGACACGGCGGATTGATTCAGTAGGGGCACTCGCCTCCCCTGTGACATCAATGTCGGAAATGTCATCTGAAGCCGGCGCGTCACCGACGGCCCGAGCGTCGTGACCGTCCGCGGTACCGTCCCGGTTCTCGAGCGCCCCGAGCCGATCGTAACAGCCCTCGTAGTAGCATTTCTGCTCTAGATCGCCAGGCAGCCTCGACCACTCGAACTCCTGTGGGAAGGGGCAATAGATGGCCCGCGCACTTGCGAAGGCGGCGAGGTGTGCCGGGTCGTCGCGCCAACCCTGCAGCCGGACCACGACCGTCGGTACGCCCATGAGCCGGCACAGCGTCGCCACCTCGACGCTCACGTCTATAAACATCAGCGCCGGGCGCTGCTCGACGATCCACTGCGTGAGCGTAGCCATGCGCTCGCGGATGCCCGCGATTTGCAGAGGTGCGTAGTGCAGGTGCTCGCCGGCGGGACTGAGGTGTTGCGGGTAGCACTCCTCATCGGCGGCGACGTCCATCGGGAGCTCGACCACGGTGGCCGGGCAGCCTTCGTCGAAGTAGTCCGGGCGGCTCGTGAAGACCCAGGTCGGGCGCGCCAGGTGTTGTATCAACAGCTGCGCGTGCGTGGCGTGCCCGCGGCCCTGGTGGTGGACGTAGAAACCGATGGGGCGCCGGGCGTGAGCCGGTTTCGCGTCGGTAGTTTTGGCGAAAGCCAGACTCGGGGGGTAAGTCTCTCGGTTCATGCGGCGATCCTTTCGCGGTGGACGACGAGCCTCGGGCGCCGCGCGCGACCGTCGGCGGCGAGGCGGGTTTTGCGGAAACGCGCCACCTCCTCGCGGTAGATCTGCTCGTAGGCGCCGATCATGAGGTCGAGCCCGAAGTGTGTAGTGGCGTAGTCGTGGCACACGCCTCGGTCGAGCCAGCTGGCCTCCTCGATGGCTGTGGCGAGCGCCTCGACATTACCGGGCTCCACCAGGACGGCCACTTCGTCGGAGAGCACCTCCCGCGAGGCACCGACGGCGAAGCCTGCGACGGGCGTCCCGCAGTTGAGGGCTTCCGCCAAAACGTAACCGAAGGGCTCGGGCCAGACGCTCGAGAAGAGCATACAGGCGGCCCGTCCGAGGAGTCGCACCGTCTCTGTTTCGGTGAGGTGGCCGACGTACTTCACGCCGGGGCCGAGGCGGGGCTCGATCTCTTTCGTGAAGTAAGCCGGGTCACACTTCGGCCCGGCTATGACGATGCGCTTGCCGGCTACCCGCGCGGCGTCGATGGCGAGGTGGGGGGCTTTCTCAGGCACGATGCGCCCGCAGAACACCACGAGGTCACGCTCCGGTGCGTCGGCGTAGGTCCAGGTCGGGAGATCGATCCCGTTCGGGACCACCGTGTACTCACCGACGTATGGGGCCCAGTCGCGGCCGGTGGCGTCGGACACGGATACGTAGCGGATCGAGTCGTGACGCCGCGCTACGGCCGCGCCCGCCTCCAGTTCCCAGAAGAAGGGCGTGTGCATGACCTGCACCACGGGCGCGCCCATCGTGTGGGCCCGCATCATGGGGATGTAGTGGAGGGAGTTGTTGTGGACGACGTCGAAGCCCCCGTCGCGGATGGCGTCGCAGACGTAGTGGTAGGCCGCCTCCCCGTCCTGAGCTTGCTGGCGGGCCGCCTCCCCGGTCGCCTCCGGCTCGAAGCTGTACTGATCTACGGCGTGGAATACGCCAGCGGCCGTAGAGCCGGGTGCCGCGAACAGGGTTACGTCGTGTCCGCGGGCCACGAGGGCTGCGGCGAGCATGTGGGTGTGGCGCTCGAGGCCACCTTTGAAGGGTTCGCGGATGGGGAAGTGGAGGTGTGCGATGAGCGCGATTCTCATAAACGGTGTTCGGGGGTGTGGAGTTCTCTCCCCCGTGTAAGGGTTACAGGCTACACGCGGTTCGCGGATTGGGTGGCGGAGTTGTGCCTAGGCTATCCACAAACTGTCTGGGTGCGCTCTAAAGTGAAGGACTAGCTTCGCCCGCAGATGCTTTTCTTCAAAATCCTAGGTTACGGACTGATTGGCCTTGGTACCGTAGGCACGCTCTTGCCTTTGATCCCGTACGACGACTGGTGGATCCGCGGGGGCGACTATCCCCGGGTGCAGTTCGCGGTCTTGCTCGCCCTCGGGGGCGCGACGTTGCTATTTGCCCACCGCGCCGAGCCTTACCCCAACCTCGTGTTGGCCTTCCTAGTGGTGGCCACGCTGTGCCTGCTCTTCCAACTCTACCGCATCCTGCCCTACACCCGGATCTGGACCACGGAGGTGCTCTCGGCCCCGCTCGACAGCGAGGAGCACGCCGACACGCTCCACCTTCTGATCAGCAACGTGCTCCAGAGCAACGACGAGCACGGCAGGCTCTTCGACCTCGTCGCGCGGGAGACGCCGGACCTGTTGCTCACGCTCGAGACCAACGCCGCCTGGGAGCGCGACCTGCTCGCCGCCCTCGGCGACGACTACCCGAACACGGTGAAGGTCCCGTTGGAGAATCGCTACGGGATGCACCTATTCAGCAAGTTCCCCCTGCGCGCTACGAAAGTGCAGTACCTCATCTCAGATACGATCCCGAGCATCTACACCGAGGTCCAGCTCGAGAGCGGGGCGTGGATCAAGCTCTACTGCCTCCACCCGACGCCGCCCTCGCCGACGGAGGAGAGCGCGAGTACGGCCCGTGACGCCGAACTCGGGCTCACCGGGATGCGGATCAAGGACACCGGCAACAGCAACACCATCGTGGCGGGCGACCTGAACGACGTGGCGTGGTCGCACTCGACGCGCCTGTTCCAGCGCCTCAGCGGCCTGCTCGACCCGCGCGTCGGCCGGGGTCTCTTCGCGAGCTTCCACGCCGACCACTGGTTCGCGCGCTGGCCCCTCGACCACGTCTTCCATTCGGACGAGTTCCAGGTGGCGCAACTGCGGCGCCTCGAGCACATCGGTTCGGATCACTTCCCAATGTCGGTAAAGCTGCGCTACGTGCCCGAGGAAGAGCACCTGCAGAAGCAGCCGAAGGAGGACAAAGGAGACCGCGACGAGGCCGACACCACGATCAAGAAGGCAAAAGCTGGTGAGGTGGATGGATTGCTGGTCGACTGAGGGGCCGGTTTTCAACAGCTCAGACGCGCCGCAAATAGGGCACACACGCCCTCCCGCCCGACAAATGTGGATAGTTGTACCGGCAACCTTCGTTGTTCGCTCTACGTTATCTGGTATATATCAAAGATTCATCCGATCTTTGAGTTGTCAAAACATCCCGGCATCTCGGTATTCGCCTAGTCGATTCCCGCTACTGCCCACCGCCATCGATAGTGTTTCATAGTGCTGCCGGCTACTCGTCCCTCGGGATGGGTGCCGGTTTTTTTATGACCTAAACTCGAGCAGCGCGTGGCGGATGTACTCGTCGAAGCCCCTCCCCGGTGCTTCGGGGACGAACTGCACCATGGCCGGCAACGCGAAGAGCGGCAGGTCTTGCTCGCGTAGGTAGGCCTCGTGTCCGTAGAGCCGCATTGCGTCTTTCTCGGTGGTGAGGATCACTTTTTTCGGATTCTCGATTTCCTTGAAGAGCCTCGTCATCCGACCGAGTTCGCGCTTCGTGAACTCGTGGTGGTCCGTGAAGCTAATCTCGTGCACGCCGGCGACCTGCGTGCGGAGGTACTCGAGGAGGTAGTCGACGCGAGCGATGGCGGTGATGAGGAGCACGTCGTACTCGCGGGAGAGCTGCGTCGTGTAGCGTGGGTCGAGTACGAGCCACGGGTCGCCGTAGCCGTAGGTCGAGAAGAAGACGCGTTGCCGCGGCAGTGGGTCGAGCTCCTGGAGGAGGCGGCTGCGGTCGGCTTGCGCCAAAACGTTCGGGCACTTGGTGACGATGATCGCGTCGGCACGCTCGGCCCCGGTGGCCCACTCACGCAGGCGACCGACGGGCAGGAGACTGTCGCGCCAGAACGGTCGGTCGTACTCGGTAAGCAGCAACGAGAGCGACGGTTTTACCGCAAGGTGCTGAAACGCGTCGTCGAGTATGACGGTCTGGGTCTCGGGGGCGTACTGCAACAAGGTCGAGACCCCGAACACGCGGTCCTCGCCTACGCACACCGCCACGTCCGCGAACTTGCGCTTGAGCTGCAGCGGCTCGTCGCCCACCTCCTCGGCACTGTCCTCGCCCCTCACGTACCGGAAGCCGGTGGTCTTGCGGCCGTACCCCCGCGAGAGGGTCCCGACGGGGAAGTACTCGCGCAGGAGGCGGATGAGGTACTCGGTGTGCGGCGTCTTGCCGGCCCCGCCGACGCTAAGGTTGCCGACGCCGATGGTCGGGATGCTGAATTCAGTTCGCTTCAGGATCCCGGAGCGGTAGAGCATCAGGCGCACCTCCACCCCGATCCCGAAGAGAGCCGCGAGGGGGGCGGCGAGGAAGCGGAGGATGTGTTGGCGCACAGGGGCAAAGAAAGGCGGAGCGTGCGAGGAGTTTGGAGCGTGCGCAGTCACGAAACGGACGCTTACGAAACCGACTACTACGCCGCCACCCTCACCTCCTGCACCTGTGCCGGCTCATTTGACGCCAGCCCGATCTGCCGCCGCCCGCGCTTCAACAAACAATGTCCCAGCGCACACTCCAGACACCGCCGCGGCTGGCAGTACTCTTTGCGGAGCGTGAGCAAGCCCTGGCTTTCCGCCGCGTTCTCGGCCACGATGCCGACTGCTTTCCACTGCTTGATCACATTATTCTCCTCGGCCGGGAGTGCCTCCAATAGGGCGAGCGCCTGGGCTTCGCAGGCAGGTTTGCCCTGCAGGCGACCGTACAGAAAGATGAAGGGTGCCACGGCGTTGATGAGCACTGCGTCCGCAGCGGCCCTGCCGATAGTCTTCTTGCGCGGATCTCCCGGCCGATCGGCGAGGTAGTGCGTGTGCCAGTACACGTGCGGTTCGGCTGCTAAGAGCTTCCGCAAAACCTTGATATCGCTGGTCTCCAGGAAGGCATCGAAGACGCGGGGAAGCTTGCAGACGATGGCTGCTAACTGCACCAATCGCATCGTCGGGAAGCTCGCCGGGCGAAGGCCGCGGAAGTTCCACATCGACTTGTTGAGCGCCGTGATGGAGTGCTTGTGCGCCAGGTGGCTGAACTCCCGCTTCAGTTGTCGCGGGTACTCATCCAAGAATTCCTCGTCGAGGAAGCCGGCCGTGCCGAGCAGCAGTGCCTCGAGCGCCACCTGATCACTGCGGTAGCGTTGCAGTAGCGAGAGCGGCAACGTCTCCATGAGGCTGTCCATGGCACCGGCGTTGAGCGGCAGACCGAGACAACGCCCGAGCTGGTGGAAGAAGGCCCCGTCCCAGTCGCTGCGCTTGCTGGTGAGGAGTTGGTGCATCTCGCCCGTTTTGCGCTCCAAGCGCTGCAGACTCATACGTTCGATCCAGCCCTGTAGGATGAGCTGGGGCGTGTCTACGAGGTGGGTCTCGCATGGGATGGCGTGCTCGTTGGCGGCCAGCTCCTCGTAGCGTTCGACGACGATCTCGGAGACCAAGGGCGCCAGAACGAGCGTCGGCAGCGCAGCGCCACGGGCGTTGAGCACGGGTTCGTCGTCCTCCCACACCACGTGTAACACGACGTTGTCGTAGCCGGGATCGAATTGGTGGCGGTGGTGGTGCCAGTCGGACGACCTGAGGTGCATCTCGATGTGCCCCGCCCAGACGGTGTCGCCGAGGCGGACGCGGCCCTCGGAGAAGTCGGGCCCGTTGCCGGTGTTGTACTGCCCGAATTGCAGCACGTCGATCGAGACGCCAGTAGTGGTACGCAGGGCGTCGCGGTCGAAGCGGCGCGTGCGCCAGATATAGTGTAAGAAGGCCTCTTTCATGGAGGTAGGCGTGTGGTAGGTAAGGAAATCACCCACCGCGAAGCCTCCTCAAACACGAGCGCGAACCTCTAGGGCATCCGCCGCTCGTACACGCGGAAGGTGTAGGCGTGGGCATTCTTGTCGTCGGCCTCGTGGCGCTCCTCGGAGGTGAGCGACCATTCGGCCCCGTCAATGCTCGGGAACTTTACGTCCCCGGCGACCTCCGCGTGGACGAGCGTGTAGTAGAGGGTGCGGGTCTGCGCCCAGAACAACTCGTAGATGTCGGCACCCCCGATCACGAAGGCGGTCTCGGCCCCGCCGCCCGCCGCCACCTCCATCGCCTGTTCGCCACTATGCACCACGGTGACCCCGTCGGCCACAAAGAAGGCATTACGCGTGAGCACGACGTTGAGGCGCTTCGGTAGGGCGCGTCCGATGCTCTGGAAGCACTTGCGCCCCATGATTACCGGCTTTCCGACGGTGGTGCGCTTGAAGTAGGCGAGGTCGGCCGGGAGGTACCAGGGGATCTGGTTATCGTCTCCGATGACGCCGTTCTCGCTAACGGCGACGATGGCTGCGATGGTCATGCCGGCAAGGTAGGCCGCGTGTGTAGGGGTTTCACTTTTGGGAATCGGGTGCCGCCCGGGAGAGACGGCGTTGTCATTTCGATTTCGATTTCGATGTTGGTTGCTTTCGCGAAAACGACCTCGCTCTGCGGGACTGGCTACACCCGGGGGGGAGTAGGAGCGTTGCTTCTCACGTCGCAGGGTGTGGCGAGTGAGGTTTGGTAGACCGAGCGGGCCCGCGCCGCTGCACGCGGCTCTGGGACGGGGTGTTTTGGCGACAGCTGTTCGCTTCTCTGAAGGCTAACGCGGGCACCAGATCGGTCTGAGGGGGTGGTGGGCCAGGCCCGCCACGTAGGCCCTGAGCTTAGAACGGCATGGCGGCCTCGAGTTCGCCCATCTCCACACCGTCGGGGGCGCCGTCGGCGATAAGTTCGACGAGGGCCCTGCGCTCGCTGTAGCGTTGGAGCTTCTCGAAACTCGAGACAATCACCTCGACGGTCTCGCGCTTCTCGCCGGTCTTGGTCTCGTAGGTGCGGCAGGAGAGGGTGCCGGTGACCATGACGCGGTCGCCCTTACCGAGTTGTTGGAGCATCTTGTCGCCGGTACGGCCCCAGCCAGTGACGCGGAACCACTGCGTGTCGTCGACGTAGTTGCCGTGTGCATCCTTGTAGGACTTCGTGACGGCGAGGCGGGCGGTGGCTAGGCCCTGACCGGCGGTCGTCTGACGGGCTTCGGGATTGGCACCTAGGTTGCCGGAGAGGGTGACGGAGTTGTTGATCATGGTACGGAAGGTTTGCGGGAGGCGGACGCAGTGGATGTTTTCTTGAGTGCCCGACTCCGAGGTGGGTGGAGGGTTGGAGAGAGGATTGTGTGTGTCGGCGATTTCGACTGCGCTAGTTGGGTAGAGCGGTTGGTGTCGTTGACGATGCAAACATGGGGGGAGCAGGTACCAAGCATGTGTACGATAAACATTTACTTACGTAAATAAACGTTTATAATCGTTTAGTGTTTTATTAGGCCTTTGATTGATAGCATCTTGCGTAGATTCATGTATGCCGCGCCCTGCGAGTATTTTTGATAATCCTTGCGGGGGAGTTTGTACTGGAGTGCTTCGGGGCGCGCGCGGGTCCTCAAAAGGCTCATGCCCCCACCCGCGCCGCCGCCTCATACCCCATCGCCCCTTCGTAAAGGGCCTTTCCCACAATCGCTCCGCGACAACCCGCTTTGGCGCAAGCCTCCAAGTCCTCAGTAGACCTAATCCCCCCACTCGCTACCAATTCAATCCCCGGCGTCTGCTCCAAAATCTGCCCATACAACTCCAGCGCCGGACCGCTCATCATCCCGTCTCGACTCACGTCTGTGCACACCACCCGCTTCGCCCCAGCCGCCCGGTAATCGGCCAGGAAGCTCGGCCAGTCGAGTGAGCTCTTCTCCTGCCAGCCGTGCACTGCCACCCTACTCCCGAGCACGTCCATGCCGAGGATAATGACTTCGGGGCCGAAGCGATCCAGCCACGCCAGCACTGTCGCCGGTGACTTGACGGCAATGCTGCCGGCGGTGACTTGCCGGGCGCCAGCGCCGAGGACGCGCTCGAGTTGCTCGGTGTCCTTAACGCCTCCGCCGAAGTCGATGTGTAGGGTGGTGTTGGCGGCGATACGCTCCAGGACCGCGAGGTTGATGACTTTACTCGCCTTGGCGCCGTCGAGGTCGACGAGGTGGAGGTGGGTGAAACCTGCGGCTTCGAAGGCCTGGGCCTGGGCGACGGGGTCCTCGTTGTAGGTGGTCTGCCGGGCGTAGTCGCCGCCGGTGAGGCGGACGCACTTGCCGCCGATGATATCAATGGCGGGGATGACGGTCATTGGGGAGGGTTGAGAGCGGACTAAAGGTCTTGCCGGCCGCCGAGTTCGAAGCCGGTGTAGTGGGCGGTGGTGTCTAAGAGAAGTTGCGTGCCGCGACCGAAGCGAACCCGGGCGGTGGCCGTGAGGCTCTCGTTGACCTTGCCGGCCATGCCGCCGGTGGCTAGGGGGGCGACGAGGTCGACGCCGTGGCCTCGCGAGCGGGCGGTCTCGATCCGGAGCCAGGGAGAGTCGTGCGGGCGGGGCTTGAGGAAGGAGAGTTGGATGTCGTCGCCGGACGCGGTTTGCTGGAAGCGACTGCCGTTGTAGGTGGCGAAGACCTCGAGCCGTCCGCGCCAGAGGAGGGCGGCGATGTGTCCCTCGAAGGCGCCCGTGACCCAGGGCACGACGCCCGCGCTGACGAGCAGGCAACAAGGTTCGGTCTCGCCGGCGAAGTGGTTGGTTTGGAGCCAGGTCCAACGCAGGGGGAAGGAGCTGCCCCAGTCTTTCTCGATGTAGCCGACGGCCTGCGGGTTGAGGGTGATCGGTGGGCGGTCGCCGAGTTGAAGCGTACCAGTCACTTGGTGGTGTAAGCTTACCACCCCGTGCTTGCACTGCATCCCCGGCACGAAGGAGAACGGCCCCATCGCACCCGGCGACCAAGGTTTGTTCGGCCACACCACGTTTTGGCGAAAGCCGAAATCTGCTTTGAGCCCCGGCAGGTCTACACTCATCCCGCTTTCGCTAAAACGATTGGGGCCTACGGAAAAGGAGAACAGGGTTTTGGCGAAAGCTGAATCACCATGTCGCAAGGGCGCGACCCACAGGGCCTCACTACCGAACCTGTGGTAACTCGCCCGCCCCGCCACTCCGTCGATCACCTGCACGAACGCGTGCCCCGCCCCGTGCTCATCCCAGCTAATCCCGGGGATCAAAGCCAGCGCGACGCCTTGCTCCGGATCCACCACTTTGAAGTAGTAGCCCTCGAAGTAGCTGCGGCGGCGGTGGGCGCCCTGAAACCGGGATGGGCGGAAGACGTTGCTTAGGCGATCGAACACAGGGCGCGCAAGCTAGCCGCGCGCGCCCCTATCTTTCGCGATGATATGCCCGAGCCACGCCCAAAATCACCCGCCGACGAGGTGTTTGAGCGCGAGCTACTCCCACAGCTCAACGCCCTCACGGCGTTTGCGTACCGGTTGACACAGGACGCCAACGACGCGGCCGACCTGGTGCAGAACACGTACCTGCGCGCCTACCGCTTCATCGACAACTACGAGGTGGGTTCGAACGCGAAGGCCTGGCTGTTCAGGATCCTGAAGAATACTTTCCTCAACGAGTACCGCCGCCGGCAGAGCCTACCGCCGCAGGTCGACTACGACGAGGTGATCCTGCTCGAGGAGCACAGCGCGAGTGCGATCCCGGCCTTCGTGGACCTGCGGCACGAACTGTTTGCGCAGTTGCTGGGTGACGAGGTGACGGGCGCGATCAACGGCCTGCCGGTCAACTTTCGCTTGGTGATGCTGCTGGCCGACATCGAGGGCTTCACCTACGAGGAGATTGCGCGAATTACCGATGTGCCCTTGGGGACGGTAAGGAGCCGGCTGCACAGGGCGCGCAACATGCTGAAGGAGCGACTGCGGCCGTACGCGCAGCGGCACGGGATCGGGAAGAAGTGAGGGAGGAGCGACTGCACCTGATGGACGACGGACCGGCTGCGCCGGGGCTGAGGCGCGCGCACCACCGCCCCAACCGAAAAAAGCCCTCCCGCCTCATCGGCGACAGGGCTTTCGGTGTCAAGTCTTGCTATGAGAGTAGGGAAGGAGTCACACTTCGCTACCCTGACCGAACGGATGGGCCTCGCGGGGCGCTGCCTCGACTGGCATAGTTTTTTCTCGACCGCGAGTTTTGGCGCAGGTTTATAGCACCCGCACCCCCGTGGCCAGCAGCTCGATCTCGGCCCGGGGCTCCGTGATGGCCGCGATCTCGGCGGCGGACTTGCCGGCGTCTTCGGCGTAGTGCCGTAGGTCCTCGACGGAGACCATCTTCTTGGTGGCGGTCCCCTCGACGATGACTGTGTTGCCGGCCAGGGTCTTCGGCATGAAGAAGCTGTAGTCCTTAAAGCGCACTGAGACCGGCGAGGTGTTCTTCGTCGGCTGGAGCGTCATCCAGCAGCCTTTCTTCTGGCAGACGTCCGTGACCACGCCCTCGACCACGCCCGTGACGCTCGCCTTGCCGTCGAGCTGGCGCATGAGTTCGGCGTAGGACATGACGTCGGCCTTCGGGTCGACGCCCGCGCCGTACATCGAACCGGTCTTCGGGGTCGCGTCGAAGGCGTTCTGGATCGGGGTCTCCACCATGGCGGCGGTTTTGTCGCGCGGTCCGCAGGCAATCACGAGGGCCATCGAGGCCAGCAGGAGACAGAGGCTTATCGTTTTCATAAAAAGCTTTACGCGAAGGTAGCCCGGTGGGTGTGGTGTGCAATAAGGCACGAGGCCGCGGGGTTCTGGGAGGCCTGGTACGGGGTTTGCCGAAAGGCGTACGGTTGCCAGCCCAAAAAAGTTCCCCTCCCTCCACTCGACTTCTCCACCGCCTATCGCCGACCGTTACCCTTTCCGCACTCGAGAAAACACGGTCGTTTATGAAATTTTGGGGGCTCCTTTCAATATTTTTCCTTGCTATCGGCAGTCAAAGTGCGCTGGCCAACTGCGTGTCCGGCGATTGCCAAAACGGTGCCGGTAAGGCGCAGTTTAAGAATGGCGACGTGTACGCCGGCCAGTGGCAATCGGGCCTCATGCACGGTCGCGGCACCTATCTGTTCCGCACGAGAGCCCGCTACGAGGGCGAGTTCTACAGGGGCGTCATGCAGGGCCAGGGCAAGATGCGCTATCCGGATGGGGCAATTTACGTAGGCGAGTGGGCCGGCAACAAGAAGACGGGTCGGGGCAGGTTGGTGACGCCTTCCGGCAAAACCCAGGACGGGCGCTGGGTCGACGGGCAGTTCGCGGGATCGGGTAACCCGGCAGTGGCTTCCGCCAAACCGAAACCGTCGCGCAGTCAAACAGCCTCTACCTCCAACGGTAGCGGCGGACTGCGCGACTGCAACAAGGTCTACTGCGAGGACGGCACCGGCCGCTACCTCTATATGGATGGTGCCGTCTACGTAGGGCAGTTCGAAGACGGTCAGCCCTCCGGCCGCGGCAAGGTGACCTACGTCAATGGCGACGGCTACACCGGTGGGTGGTTCGGCAACGCCCCCGACGGCGAGGGCACCTTCACTTTCGCTAACGGCCGCTCCGTGCTTGGCAAGTGGGACGAAGGTCGCCTAGTCCAGCGCCTCTACCGCAACGAAGCCGGCAGTGCGCTTACGCAAAACCCAAACCAGCCGCAGTCCCCACGCCCGAACGACCGAGTAAACACCCCCCCAACCAATCAACCAAACCACCGAAAGGCCGACGGCCACGCCAGCATGTACGCCGTCGTCGTCGGCATTGGCGCCTACTCGGCGATGAAGACCCTCAACTACACCGACGACGACGCCTACCAGATGTACGCTTTCTTCAGGAGTCCCGAAGGCGGCGCCCTCGACGAGCGCCACCTCGAGCTCCTCATCGACGAGCGCGCCACGGCCGCCAACATCGAGCGCGCGCTGGCCGAGAAACTCGCGATCGCAGACGCAGACGACATCGTGGTGTTCTACTACTCCGGTCACGGCGTGGACGGCTACTTTATCCCGGTCGACTTCGATGGCGTCTATAATCTATTGAGCCACAAGCGCGTGGAGGAGCTCTTTAATGCCAGTGCGGCCAGGCACAAGTTGGTGATGGCGGACGCGTGCCACAGTGGCTCTTTGCTGGCGGCAAAGGCCTACGATTCGCGGAGTACGGAGCGGCTCTACGAGGCTTTCGCCAAATCGCAGGGTGGGACGGCGCTGCTGTTGAGCAGCCGTAGTGAGGAGGTGAGTCTGGAGGCGAGCGGACTTCGCTCGGGGGTGTTTAGTCACTTCATCATGCGCGGCATGCGCGGGGAGGCGGATGCGAATCGGGATAAGATTGTTACCGTCGGGGAGTTGTATGACTTCACGTACGGGCGGGTGCGAGACTATACCGGCAAGCGGCAGAGTCCGGTGTTGAGTGGGCGATTTGATCGGGGGATGCCGGTGGCGAGCTTGCGGTGAGGGTAGATTCGACGGGCTCGGCCGGTGTGCCGGGGAGTGGCCACAATTATGAGATCTCCGAGCAAAACCTTACGCTGCCGAGCTAGGCTGTGGAAGCCTGATGTCGGCGCGCCCAGCCGGAGGCTTGAAGCCACGCCCCCCGCGGCAGCCCATTCAACAATTCACCCTTCAACAATTCAACAATTGCCCTCAGTGCGCCTCCAGCCAATTCTCCCCAAATCCACTCTCCACCAGCAGTTTCACCTTCAGGTCCGGCATCGCACCTTCCATTTCTTCTTTGACCAATATGCGCAGCGCATTGACCTCGTCGCGCCGCGCGTCGAACACCAATTCGTCGTGCACCTGCAAGGTCAGTAGACTCTTCATTCCCTCCCGCTTCATGCGCGCGTGGACGTTGATCATGGCCAGCTTCATTAAGTCGGCGGCCGTGCCCTGGATGGGCGTATTGACGGCGTTGCGCTCGGCGTAACTGCGCAGGTTGCCGTTGGCGGAGTTGATGTCGCGCAGGTAGCGGCGGCGCCCGAGCAGCGTCGTGACGTAACCTTGCTTTCGGGCCACCTTCACCTGCACATCCATGTAGGCCTGCAGCTGGTGGTAGGTCTCGAAGTACTTCTTGATTAGCTCGCCGGCCTCCTTGCGGTCGATCTCGAGTTCGTTGGCCATCCTATTCGCGCCCGCCCCGTAGATGATACCGAAATTGACGGTCTTCGCCTTGCGCCGTTGATCGTCCGACACCTCCTCGTAGGGCACGCCGTACACCAGGGCCGCCGTCGAGCGGTGAATGTCCTGGCCGGAGTTGAAGGCCTCGAGCATTTGCGCCTCCCCGGCAATGTCCGCGATGAGCCGCAGCTCTATCTGCGAGTAGTCCGCCGAGACGATGACGTGGTCTTTCGAACTCGGGATGAAGGCCTTGCGGATCTGGCGCCCGACGTCCGTGCGCATCGGGATATTCTGGAGGTTCGGATTCGAAGACGAGAGTCGACCCGTGGCCACGGCGGCCTGGTTGAAGCTCGAGTGGATGCGGTTGTCGCGTGGACTGAGCAGCTTCGGCAGCGCATCGACGTAAGTGCCTCGCAACTTCGACAACTGTCGGTATTCCAAAATCTTCTGCGCCAATGGATTCAACTTAGCGGCGTCTTGCATCGTGAACTCATCCGTCTTGTACTGCCCAGATTTCGTCTTCGAACCTTTGTACGGCACCTTCATCTCATCGAATAAAATCTCGCCAACCTGCTTCGGTGAGTCGATATTGAACGGCCGACCTGCCGTTTCGTAAATTTCGTCTTGCAACAGTGCTTGACTCTGCATGAGTTCTTGCGAAAGCTCAGCCAAGAATTCCGTGTCCAGCGCCACACCATTGTACTCCATATCGCGCAAGACGTATACCAGTGGTGCCTCCACGCGCTCATATAGTCCATCCATCTCTTCGCTCTTGAGCTTCGGACGAAGCAAATCGAATAGACGCAACGTAATGTCCGTATCTTCAGCGGCATACTGCGCCGCGTCGGCCACAGGTACGTCCCGCATCGTGCCTTGCGCCTTACCCTTCTTCCCAATCAACTCTTCGATCGGCTGCGGTGAATACTTGAGGTAAGTCTCGGACATGTAAGTCAGGTTATGTCGCAACTCCGGACTCAGTACATAGTGCATCAGCATCGTGTCCTCCACCGGCCCAGCAATATCGACGCCGTACCACTTCATCACGATCGCATCGTACTTTAGGTTCTGCCCGATCTTCGGCTTGCTCTCGTCTTCCAGAACGCCCTTAAAGCGTGCGGCGACGGCTTTCGCCAAAACCTGATCCGCGGGCACCGGCACGTAGTAGCCCACCTTGTGCTCGACCGAAAAGGCCATGCCGACCAGCTCGACCTCATTCGGATCTATCCCCGTCGTTTCCGTGTCGAAGCAGAGCTGGGGGGCTTTCGCCAAAACCTGTAGCAGGTCGACGAGCTGTTCCTCGGTTTCGATCAGGTGGTAGGTCTGGTCCGTGGTCGACATGTTGTGGGTGTTGGTATAGCCTCCGGCGGAGGGCCTGCGGCGCGGAGCCTCCGGCGGGGAGCCTGCGGCGCTACTGCTGGTGGCGTTGCCGAATAGGTCGACGGCCTGTGCCGCCCCGTCATTGAGAGCCGCGAGCTTGCGAACTGGCGTGGCAATCTCATCCTCCGCGACAACCTCATTTCCGTCCTCATCCAACTCCCCAAAATCAATCAAATCCTCCCCATCGTCACCGACGCCATCCGTTTTGGCGACAGCCGTATCCTCCGTTTTGGCGAAAGCCGACCCCTGCACCGGACTAAACAAATCAATCGTTCCAGAGCTCGCCGGCACCGTCATCCCGGCATCTGCCGCACCGAGGATAGCCTTCGCCAACCCGCGAATCTCAAATTCCGCGAACAGCTCCGCGAGCGCCTCCTTGTTCATGGGGTCGACGCAGAACTCCTTGGCGTTGAACTGTACCGGCGCATTAATATCTATTGTCGCCAACTTGTAACTCATCCGCGCAATGTCCTCGTGCTCGGTGAGGCGCTTGGCGTTGGCGCCCTTGATCGTGTCCTTCTGCGCGAGGATCTCCTCGAGGCTGCCGAATTGCTTCAGCAGGGCCGCCGCCGTCTTCTCGCCGATGCCCTTGACGCCGGGGATGTTGTCGGAGCTGTCGCCCATCAGCGCGAGTACGTCGATGACCTGCTCCGGACGCGCGATGTCCCACTTGTCGAGGATGTCCTGCTTCCGCAAAACCGTCACGCCCGAGCCCATCCTCGACGGCCGGTACTGGTGAATTTTGTCGCTCACCAGCTGCCCGTAGTCCTTGTCGGGCGTCACCATAAATACTTCGAACCCTTCCGCCTCCGCCTGCTTGGCGAGCGTCCCGATCACGTCGTCGGCCTCGTAGTTGGCCACCACCTTGACGGGAATATTCATCGCCTCCACGATCTGGCGGATCCGCGGCAGGGCGGCGCGGATGTCCTCGGGCTGCTCCTCGCGATTCGCTTTGTACTCGACGTACATCTCGGAGCGGAAGGTCTGCCCGCTCGGATCAAACACCACCGCGATGTGGCTCGGATTCGAGGTCTGCAGCAGGTCCCACAGCATCCGCGTGAAGCCGACGATGGCGCTGGTGTTGACGCCCTTGGAGTTGATAAGCGGGCGGTCGCGGAAGGCGAAGTGGTACTGGTACACGAGGGCGTGGCCATCGAGGAGGTAGAGGACTTTGGCGG
>JBGTKC010000221.1:0-15218 GCA_041744755.1 Saprospiraceae bacterium | reverse complement strand
AACTCCTCCTTCGCCGGGTCCCACCGCAGTTCTCGTCCCAGCCAGTACGCGATACTCCCGACGTTCGCCACCGTCGCCGAGCGGTGGCCTACGCTCGCCGGGCAGATGGTCTCGCCACGCGACTTGATCGCCGAGATCCAGTCCTCGTAGTGGTTGCCGTAGTCGCGGACCGGCTTCCCGGCCTCGTCGAGCGGCTGCGCGGGGAGCAGCGTCACGGGTGTCGTCTCGAGGAAGTCGCGGCTCACGTCGAGGCTTCCTCGTTCGCCGATGAAGCGCACGGCCCAGCTGCGGCCGAAGTCCTCGTGGATCATCTCGGTGCCGTCGGCGTAGTACATCCGTAGGCCGCGCATGTCCTTGGAGTCAACCGCCTGTAGGTCCGTCGGGGGTACGAAGCGCACCGGGCCCGTGTCGTCCATCCCGAGGCACCACTGTGCGATGTCGAACATGTGCGCGCCCCAGTCCCCGATGCGTCCGGAGCCGAACTCCTTGAAGTCACGCCAGTCGGGATAGGTCTCCACCTT
This sequence comes from Saprospiraceae bacterium, assembly GCA_041744755.1. Classification (GTDB taxonomy): domain Bacteria; phylum Bacteroidota; class Bacteroidia; order Chitinophagales; family Saprospiraceae; genus CALDTK01. The sequence continues at coordinate 14,697 of JBGTKC010000221.1, read as the reverse complement.
CGCCGGCGCGATCAGATCATTGTAACCGACGATGGGCGCGGGGCCGCACCACCGCTCCCAGTCGACGCCTTTCGGCAAAACCTCCGCCGGCAAGTCATACGCCCGCGCGGGACCGCCGACGTTGACGAGCACCTTGGAGATTTTGCCGAGCCGCCCGGAGCTCACGGCCTCGTGCGCGATCCGGAACCTGTCCCACGAGCGCTGCATGCTGCCGACCTGGAAGACGGTACTGTACTTGGCGGCGGCGTCCACGATGGCGCGGCCCTCGAGGATGGTGTTGGTGAGGGGTTTCTCGCAGTAGACGTCCTTGCCGGCGGCCATCGCGTCGATGGTCTGGCGGTGATGCCAATGGTCGGGCGTGGCCACGATGACGGCGTCGATGTCCTTGCGCTCGAGCAGCGTACGATAGTCGGGATAGGTGACGACCCTTGGGGCGCGGCCGCCATCGGCGCTCATTCGGTAGAACCGCTTTACGTTTTGGCGAAAGCCCTCGCGCTTGCCGTCCCAGACGTCGCTGCCGGCCAGGATCCGGGCGCCGGTTTGATTGACGAAGTAGTCCGCGAGGATATTCCCTTGCTTGCCAAGCCCGATAACGCCGAGCGTCACCTGGTCGCTCGGGGCCGTGAAGCCGCGTCCGAGGACGTGCCGCGGGACGATCGTGAAGGCGGCCGCGCCGAGGCCGGCGGTGCGGAGGAAGCGGCGGCGGGAGTTATGGGTTTCGGTAGACATGACGGTGGTAGAGTGTTAAACGGGAGAACGTCGGCGGTTAAGGTAAACAACTGTGGCGTTTGACCGCTTCCGAGCGGGGCGCCGGCCTTATCTACACACCTTTGACCCGAGCGCCTCAATATTCCTCCGATCTTCGCCACCGCTTTGAGATCCCCCACCGACACCACGCGCGCCCTGCGCCACCTCTGCCTTTACCTGGCGTTGAGCCTGTGCTCGGCCTGCGTGTTTTGGCGGAAGCCGCCCCCGACTGCCCGCCCTGCCCTCGTCAATCAGGAGCTCGACGAAAAGCTCACCCGCCTCCTGCGCTACGATGTGCCACTGATCAGCGTCGATAGCCTCACGCGGATGCGGGAGCCGGTGCTGCTCGACAGCCGCGAGCGTCTAGAATTTGAAATCAGTCACCTGCCGGGGGCCGTGCGCGTGGAGCCCGGAGAAAAGCCACCGAGCTGGCTCGATACGCTCGCTCGCGACAGGCCCATTGTGGTCTACTGTAGCGTCGGCTACCGGAGCGAAAAATTCGCCCGCTCCCTGCGGGCCTCAGGTTTTACGGAAGTGAGCAATCTTTACGGCAGCTTGTTCGAGTGGGTCGACCGGGGGCACCTGGTAGTCGACTCGACGGGCGCCCCCACGCAGCAAGTACACACCTACAACGAGACTTGGGCGCAGTGGCTCACGAGCCCGCGCGTCGAGCGCGTCAACTGACACCCCATTTCCGCAAACCCCGTTTATGTCCGACTCCCCCATCCAAGACTTATTCGAGCGCCGCACCGAGAACCTCGGTCCGCTGGGCCAATTCGCCGACTTCGGCCACGGCTACTACTTCTTCCCGAAGCTCGAGGGTGAGCTCGGGCCGCACATGCGCTTCGACGGCCGCGAGGTGATCTCGTGGAGCATCAACGACTACCTCGGGCTCGGTAATCACCCGATGATCCGCAAGGCCGACGCCGACGCGGCCGCCGAGTACGGCATGGCCTACCCGATGGGCTCGCGGATGATGTCCGGCGAGACCGGTCTCCACGAGCAGCTCGAGGCTGAACTCGCCGAATACACCTCGAAGGAGGCTTGCCTACTGCTCAACTTCGGCTACCAGGGCGTGGTCTCGATCGTGGACGCGATGGTGGACCGGCGCGACGTGCTCGTGTACGACAAGGACGCGCACGCCTGTCTGTACGACGGCATCCGTCTGCACCTCGGCGGCCGCTTCGCCTTCGAGCACAATGATATGGAGTCGCTCGAGCAGCAGCTCAAGAAGGCTACCGTCAAGGCGGAGTCGACCGGCGGTGCCATCATGGTCATCTCGGAGGGGGTCTTCGGGATGCGCGGGCAGACCGGCAAGCTCAAGGAGATCATTGACCTCAAGGACAAGTACACCTTCCGGCTCTTCGTCGACGACGCGCACGGTTTCGGGATGATGGGCGCGACGGGCGCGGGCACCGGCGAGCACCAGGGTTGCCAGGACGGGATCGACCTGTACTTCTCGACCTTCGCCAAGTCGATGGCCTCGATCGGGGCCTTCGTGTCGGGTCCGGCCAACGTGATCAAGTACCTCAAGTACTCGATGCGCTCGCAGATCTACGCCAAGTCGCTCCCGATGGCGCTGGTCAAGGGTGCCCTCAAGCGCCTCGACATGATCCGCACGATGCCTGAATTACGTACGCGACTGTGGCACAACGTCGAGCGCCTGCAGGGCGGCCTGCGCGAACTCGGTTTCGACATTGGCGTAACAGGCTCCTGCGTGACGCCGGTCTTCATGAAGGGCTCGCTCGGCGAGGCGACGGTGATGGTGAAGGACTTGCGTCAAAACCACGGGATCTTCTGCTCGATGGTGGTCTACCCGGTGGTGCCGAAGGGTATCGTGCTCCTGCGCCTCATCCCGACGACCTCCCACTCCGACGCGGACATCGACGCGACGCTCGACGCCTTTCAGGCCGTGCGCACACGCCTCGAGGCCGGGGAGTACGCCGCGCTGGCGCCGAATATGATGGTGGAGGCGTAAGAAGGGTTGGTTGGTTTGTTGGTGGATTGGTTGTTTGGTTACCCCCGCGCCACCAAACGACCAATTTACCAAATTACCATATAACCAATCCACCAAACAACCTATAACAATGCTCATCTCCGGAATCCAACAACTCGGCGTCGGCGTCACGGACGTACGCACGGCCTTCGCCTGGTACAAGGCCCACTTCGGGGCCAGCGTCGCGGTCTTCGACGAGGCGGCGATCGCGGCCAAGATGTTGCCGTACACCCAGGGCGAGGAGCGGATGCGGCACGCGATCCTGGCCGTCAACATGCGCGGCGGCGGCGGCTTCGAGATCTGGCAGTATACCGAGCGTGAGCCGGTGGCCCCGAAGTTCGAAGTGGGCGTCGGTGATTTGGGGATCTTTGCCGGTAAGCTGAAGTGCATCGACGCTCACGTGGCGCGCAGCTTCCTGCTGCGCCGTGGGGCCGATCTGCCGGGTGCGGTGATGCACAGGCCCGACAATCGCTCAAGCTTCTGGGTGCGTGACTTGTACGGCAACCCCTACGAGGTCGTCGAGGAGCCGACGCACTTCACCAAGCGGGCGCATCCACTGGGTGGCGTCTACGGCGCGGTGATCGGGTGTAGCTCCATCGAGAGGAGTCGGGAGTTCTATAGCAAAGTGCTGGGCTACGACCAGGAGGTCTTCGATACCACCGATCCGGGTGGCCTATCGGCCTTGCCGGGTGGCGATCGTGCCGTGCGCCGGGTGGTGTTGCGGGCTAGTCGAGCGCGCAAAGGGGCTTTCGCGCCACTGTTGGGCCCGGCCGAGATCGAGTTGGTCGAGACCCCGGGTCACGTCGGTCGCCGGATCTTCGAAGGTCGCGACTGGGGCGACCAGGGCTTCATCCACCTGTGCTTCGACGTGCGCGGGATGGATGAGTTGAGTAGCCTTTCGGCAAAACACGGGGCGCCCTTCACGGTTGACACCGGCGAGAGCTTCGACATGGGCGAGGCGGCCGGTCGCTTTGCCTACTGCGAGGACCCGGACGGCGCGTTGATCGAATTCGTCGAGACCCACAAGCTCCCGATTTTGAAGAAGCTCGGGTGGGGATTGGACCTGCGCAAGCGGCCGGAAGACAAGGCCTTGCCGACGTGGATGTTGCGGGCGTTGGAGATTGGGTAGGCGCGGAGCGCGGCGATGGCCTAAAGGCGGCATTAGCCTGCGGCGTTCTGCGCAGGAGTGCTACACGAGTAGGCCTACGCAATGCGGCGAGAGGGGTAGGTAGGACCTAGCATAGCCAAAACACGTGGTAGCTACTAATAGGCGCCGCGCAGCTGGCTCCGCTTGTTCCCCCTCGGGGGCGGGGGGAGGCACGTCCCCCACAGCCGTCGTCCGCGGTAGCGCCCCATCATCAAAAATCCACCGCGAGCGCTGCCCTAATGGCCAAGCCTTTATTCCCGAACAGCTCCGGCACATTAGGCCGATCTAAATACGTAAGGCGCTGCACCAAATCCACCCGCAACACTTTGGCAATATTCATGATCCCAAAGCCGGCCTCTACGTAAGGCGCACTCGAAAGGGTAGTCGTCGTATACCGGTCCTGTTCGTCGATCGGGAATTGGATCAGGTCCCGGTTCAAAAACGGATTATTCTTATCCGACACACTACCGAAGATGGCCTTGAAGGTGACCACCTCGCGAAGCTTTGCCTTCTTGACCAAAGGTAACCTGTTGAAAAAGAAGCCTTCGAAGTAGTGGCGCACGTTGATGTCGACGTACTGGTCACCGACGAACTCCATAAAGTTCATCAGATTATACTCGTTGACTTTATAGGCGTAGGTCTGGTTGGCCTGCGGAATGTGCATTAGGATGTACGGAACCTCGCCGAAAACTTTGCCGCCACTGATTTCGGCGTGCGTGTAGCCGAAGATCCCCAAGCCAAATTGCTTGAAGGCGCTGACATCGAGTTTGTGGTAGCCGTAGTCCCCGCCGAGCATGTCCTCGATCCCCAGACCGTAAGACAATGAGAAGATTGGATATTTATTATAGATTCGGTTGCGGACGCTACCCCGCTGAGTGTACTGCTGATTAGGGGCAAAGCGAATGCTCAGACCGATCTCGGAGGTGTTGACGCTCTCGATAATTTGCCGATTCTCGGCGGGTCCGTAGTCGAACTCGAGGTTGCCGTAAGGCCGACGCTGCGTATTGGTATAGGAGACGCCGTACTCCAGTGATTTGTGTTCTTCGACGTACTTAGCCTCGATCGTGGTCGAGAAAAGCATCTTGTCGAGGATGCCCCAGCGGAGCGACGAGACGATGTTGTTGGAAGACACCGCCGCCTGATCGTACCCCGGGAAACCGGTGTCCTTGATGTAACTCGCCGTGACGTAGTGCCTGGGGTTCTTCAGGTGGTTGTCGTTGAAGGAGTAGGTCCCGAGGGCCGCGTACTTAAAGCGCTGGTCGTCGACCCCGTAGGCCACGTAGCCTTGGAGGAAGACTTTCTTACTGAACTTTAGGTTGGTCTCGCCACCGAACTTCGGTTTCAGTCCCTCGACGAGATTGAAGCCCACGAACGAGTTGAGCGGCCCGACCTCGAACTTGCCGACCGTGACGTAGCCCGTCAACAGAATCTTCGAGATCTTCTGGATCTGCTTAAACTTAGGTACGGTAGGCAAGGTGTCGACCAGTCTATAGATACCTGCCTCGTTGTCGTTTAGCGGCACTTGGCGCTTAGCATCCCAGTAGTCGGAACTGCGGAACTCGGCGAGCTTATCGGTCGTGACGCGGTCTACCCCGTCGAAGACGGACAGGTCTTGCGGCGGAGCGAAATCGTAAGCAGCGTAAAGAACGGTTTTGGTCCCCGTGAACCCCATCCCCTTTTCGAAGGGCGCGAAGTCCATCACGACCCTATCCCGCGACAGGAGAAGTGAGCTGTCGACTTTCACGAACTCCTGCTCGACGTCGATGGCGCGGACGAAGTTGAGGTTGACCTCGCCGTACAGTCCCATCTTGACCTTCGCGACCTGATACATGGAGTCACTAGTGATATAGAGGTCACCCGTAAAACCGTACGTGGCTTGGTTCTTCGGGATAAAGCCGAGGTGAGTAGTGGGCTGGCCTCCCACGTCTACCGTATCCAAGATGTAGAACCGATAAAAGGAAATCGCCTGTGGCGATAAGGGGCTAATGAACTGCTTCTGCACGAGCGTAATCTCGTCGTCGTAGATGTTGACATCCTGATACAGCGCATTGATGACCTCGTTGAGGTTGGACTGATCGGTGGCTATATCTAACTTAGAAGAGAGGCTGCCGGAGATGTACTCGCGCTCGGTATCGGGGTCGGCTCGGTGGTACACCTTTGATGCCGTCTCCCGCAGCAGCATCGGGAGGTAAGGCTTACTGTCTACGTCGGCGGAATCGAGGTAGGCCCACAGGAACTCCAGACCGTTGAAGATCTTCCGCTCCCGGAAGCCGATGTCGATGTTGTTGAGGTCGGCTTGGATCTTCTCGTACTTATCGTAGGAGACGAAGGCCTGGCCGCTTACGCCATTCCGATCCTTGCGTGCGATGACCTCGCGCATGAGGTCGACGGCGGGGTTGTTCTTCCGGGAGTACTTCTCCTTCTTGGCGGTGACGAGGGCTTCTACGGTCTCGATTGCATCGGGGGAGAGCTCTACGTTGATCGTCTGACTTTGCCCGATTACGATCGGGCGCACTTCCTGTTTATAGCCAATGAAAGAAGCTACGAGATTGACGACATCCCCCTCGGTAGATATTTCGTAGTATCCATCTGCATCGGTCGATACGCCGGTGGTCGTGTTCTCGAAGTATACGTCTACGAAGGGCAGCCCTTCCTGAGTCTTACTGTCCTTGACCACCCCGGAGACTTTAGTGGTCGACTGCGCGAGGACTACGCCGGTCGCCAACGTCATCATGAGCAACGCAAGCCCGCGGAGCCTGATCGGAATCACCCCTCCGAACTGCGCGGCTAGTGAGGATTTAGCGACCATCTGATTCACCCTAATGACGGAACGCGCTTCGGCTATGGTCAGCTCTAACTCCCGGCCGCGCACTCAGGTTTCAGACGGGCTACACTCAGAACGAGTCCGCTGGGTCCGGATTGCATTTAGGGCTAAGCCCTCGGTCATCTTTGCGAAAGACAGGAATCTCCGTACGGGTTGCTGTCCGAAACCCAGGAAGCTCGCCAGATCGCTGCGAGCAACGGACACCGCGTACCACAAGCGAATCTATTGCCTTGCTTTCAGGCGCGTCGGTGCGTCGAGCCAATACCGGTCCATGTATCACATGTCACGCACGTGTGCGACACAGCGGCTTACGCCCAAAACCCGCTGGCCACCCTACCCCTCGACCAGCGTCCCCACCGCCTCCCCGGCAATGATCCGCTGCAGATTCTCCGGGTGATTGATGTCGAAGACGATGATCGGGAGGTTGTTCTCCTGGCAGAGCGTAAAGGCCGTCATGTCCATCACGTTGAGCCCCTTCGAGATCACCTCGGCGAAGGTGAGCTTCTCGAAGCGGGTGGCGGTGAGGTCCTTGAAGGGATCAGCCGAGTAGATGCCGTCGACGCGGGTCCCCTTGAGGATCACGTCGCATTCGAGCTCAATCGCGCGCAGAGCGGCTGCGGAATCGGTCGTGAAGAAGGGACTACCCAGACCAGCGGAGAAGATGACGACACGGTTTTTCTCGAGGTGCCGCACGGCGCGGCGGCGGATGTAGGGCTCCGCGATGGCGTCCATCTTGATGGCCGAGACCAGTCGCGTATGCAGACCTTGCTTCTCCAAACCGCTCTGCAGCGCCATGCCGTTGATGACGGTGGCGAGCATCCCCATATAGTCGCCCGTGGTACGCTCGATACCGCTCGCCTCGGCCTGCAAGCCACGGAAGATGTTGCCGCCCCCGATCACGATCGCCACCTGTAGGCCGCCCTGCACGAGTTGCGCGACCTGCTTCGAGTAGTGCATCAGCATATCGGACGAGATGCCGTAATCCTGTTCGCCCATGAGACTTTCGCCGCTGAGTTTGAGGAGGATGCGCTTGTATTTGGTGGACATGGGCGGTTTTTTCTTTCCCCGGGCTTAGGGGACTCGTTTTGCGAAAGCTGATTGACGCCTCAACATCGTCGCGGGGAGGGGATGTTTTGGCGAAAGCCCGAAGATGCGGGCAAAGCGGCCCGAAGGTAAGTCGGGCGCCCATGCACCGCGACCACACTTGTCCAAACTCCGTCAACGAACAGCGGGCGCGAGTGTCCGGTTACCTCTCGCGAGGGCCTGTCCCTTAGACGCCTACCTAACTCCAAACAGTCCATATGTTCAGTTCCGCTGATTTCACTCGCCTCGCCAAGGTCGAGGGCGATTCCACTGTCTCCATCTACGTTCCGACCCACCGCGCGGGTCAGCAGACGCACAACGGCCACGACCGCATCGTCTTCAAGGACGCCGTCAAGGAAGTACGCCACCAGCTCGAGACCGCCGGGCAATATAAGGGCGAGAGCCTCGACGCCTACCTCAAGCCACTGACCGACCTCACCGAAGACCAGAGCTTCTGGCGCCACCAGAGCGACACGCTCGCGGCCTTCCTGACGGACGACGGACTGCAAACATTCGCCCTCCCCATCGAAACCACGGAGACGAAGGTCCAGGTCGGTGGCCAGCTACACCTCACCCCGGCGGCCGCGATGCTACAGCCGGAGGCCCGCTACTACATCTTCACGATGGCGCTCGGCAGCAATGCCTTCTACGAGGCGACGCGCCACTCGATCACGCCGGTGTACATCCACGATGAGGTACCGAAAGACGTGGAAGAGGTCATGGAACTCTACGTCGGTGGCGAAACGCTGCAGGGTCACAGCGGCGGCAAGACCGGCGACGGTATGATCTACTCCGGGCAGGGCAGCAACGAAGACCGGCGAGATGAAGAGAAGCAGATCTACTACGAGCGCGTGACGGCAGGACTCGACAAGTTACTCGCCGGCCAGCAGGAGCCCCTCATCCTCGTGTGCGACGCGCAGTACGCCACCGAGTTTAAGCGGACCTTCCAGTACCCGCACGTCTTCGCCGACTCCCTCGACATTAACCCAAGCGATTTGAGCCCGGCCGAGCTCCACACCGAGACCTGGAAAATGATCGAGCCGCATTTCGACAAGTCGTCGAGTGAGCTGAAGCAGCAGTATTCAGACGCGATCGGCGCGAAGACATACGCGAATGGCGTCTACGACGTGATTCCCGCTGCTATCAATGGCCAGATTGCCACGTTGATGATCAACAACGAACAGGCTACCATCTACGGCGAGTACGACGCCGACAACAATGCCGTCAAGTTCCACGACGAGCGCCAGGACGACAGCCAGGACTTGATTGAGTTCGCTATCCGCAAAACCGTCGAGAACGGCGGTAAGGTGGTGGTGCGTGAGCAAACGCTGCTGCCGGAGGGCGTAGAGGGCGTGGCGGCGACGCTGCGGTATGCGGTGTAGGCACAGATCCGCACACATGCGAAAAGGGCCGCCTCCACACAGTGGGAGCGGCCCTTTATATAAAAATCACTAAAGTGTGGCAGACAGCCTAAGTCCGTAGGCATATCTGAAGACCTCTCCAACTTGAGCTGAACCCGTTATACCCACGCGTGTCCGCTCGGAAAGTTTGTACATCAAGTCGACGTTGGCATCGAGCATGAGATAGAGCCAGTCGAAGATAGCTGGTGCTGTGAGAGCGCCATTGAAATCCAGAAGCGGCCCAACGTCGACGTTTTGAGCATAGACCGCTATGTAAGAATATTTGATCCGACCTACCCCCCCTCCAATCATAGGGACGAATTCAAAATTTGCAAGTACTGGCAGGACATACCCTACATGAAATTTAGCTGACCACTCCTGCTGAAAATTCGTAGATGGTACAAATCGCTTTATCCCGTTGTCGAATTCGTCTCCGTATGATAAACTAGGGAAGTTTTCTAGCCATTCATCCCTTATAAAAAGACCTGGCACGTTCCTAAGTTCATCTTCAGTAAAGGATTGAGATGCGGCAGCCGACAGAGCTAAGCTCACCCTGGATACCCAATGACCCGGTCGGTAATCAAGCGATACGGAAAGCTGCTTACCTGAGATGTCCCCATAATCGCTACGGTTTATTACAGGACTAATCGACAGCTGCAACGATGTTTGGGCGGTGGCGAGATTCATGCAGGCGTACAGGAACACTACAGTAGATAATGTGGTGAACCGATCCCCAATCCTAAATTGTGGCATAAATGTGGTTTTTTATGCCAAATCTACGTAAAAGGGCCGCCCCCACACAGTGGGAGCGGCCCTTTTTATTCATCAAACAAGGTCGGCTAGGCACCCTAGACGAAGACCCACCGTCCCCAAGTCCGCCTTACCCCAACTGCACGTGCTTAAACGCCGTCACCGTTAGCTCCTTGTCCTGCGCCTTGAGGTAATCGGCCACAGTCTGCTTGCCATCCTTTACGAAGGCCTGGCTAAGGAGCGTTTGCTCCTTGTAGAACTTCTGGAGCTTGCCCTGGGCAATCTTGTCGAGCATCTCCTCGGGCTTGCCTTCGTTGCGCGCGATCTCCTTGCCGATCTCGATTTCTTTCTCGACCATCGAGGCGTCCACACCGTCCTTGTCGACGGCGATCGGCTTCATGGCGGCAACTTGCATGGCGACGTCGCGACCGGGAGCCACGAAGCTCTCGCCAGCTTTGTTGAGCGCTACGATCACACCTGCGCGGTTGCCCATGTGGTTGTAGGCGACGACCAGCGGTGCTTCGAGCACAGCGTAATCGGCGATCTCAATCTTCTCACCGATGACACCGGTACGCTCGGTGGCCTTCTCGCCGACGGTCATGCCGTCACCAAACTCTAGACCGTTGAAACCCTCCTGATCGTGCGGGAAAGCCCTCATCGCGGCGGCGGCCATTTTTTCGGCAACGGCGATAAAATCTGCGTTCTTGGACACGAAATCGGACTCGCTCGTGAGCTTGAAGACGATACCCTTAGTACCGGCCTCGTTGACCTTCGCGATGACGACACCCTCGGTGGCGTCGCGGTCGGCGCGCTTACTGGCCACTTTCTGGCCTTTCTTCCGAAGTTCCTCGATGGCCTTCTCGAAGTCGCCTCCCACGGCGGAGAGGGCGGCCTTGCAATCCATCATACCGGCGCCGGTCACGTCGCGAAGTTTCTTGACGTCGGAGGCCGAAATAGCTACTGCACTCATAATTGTAGTTTTAAAGGCTTTCGCCAAAACCTACCGCGGGGGACAGGTTTTGGCGAAAGCTGTCTAAGAGAGAGTCTCCAGTGGCGGCTGTTGCCAAAACTGAAGTTGGGTGCGTGGCCGAAGCCGCGCGTCGCAGGTCTTACTCTGCGGCTGGCTCGATGGCCTCAGTCGCCTCAACGGCTTCCGTCGCTGCTGGCGCCGGTGCCTCGGCCGGAGCCGTTGCGGCCAACTCGGAAGCTGGAGCGGCTGCTGCTGCCGGAGCCGATGCTGGCGCTGCCGTCGGGGCTGGTCCGACGAACGACGGAGCCGAGGCGCGTCCTTGCTCTTGGTCGCCCTTCTCCTCGCGGGCGTCTTCCTCTGCCTTGGCGGTGTTGCGCTCGGCGAGGCCCTCCTTGATCCACTCGGCGAGGTAGCGGACCACGATCTCGATCGCCTTCGACGCATCGTCGTTGGCGGGGATCGGGAAGTCCACCGTCGTCGGGTCGGAGTTGGTGTCGACCATCGCGAAGGTGCGCAGGCCGAGGCGCTTCGATTCGCTGAGGGCGATGTGCTCGTGCGTAATGTCGACCATGAAGATGGCCGTCGGTACGCGGTTGAGTTCGGAGATGCCACCTAGCACGCGCTCGAGCTTCTCGCGCTCGCGCGTCAGCATGAGGCGCTCTTTCTTCGTGATGCTCGAGAGGCTAGAGTCGGACAGCATGCTGTCGATCGACTGCATCTTCCGCACCGAGCGGCGGATTGTCTGCCAGTTGGTGAGCATCCCGCCGAGCCAACGGTCGGTGACGTACGGCATGTTGACGTCACGCGCGATCTCGGCGACGACATCGCGGGCCTGCTTCTTGGTGGCGACGAAGAGGATTTTCTTGCCCGAGCGGGCGAGGGCCTTCATCGCGCGACCGGCACGGTCCATCTCGTCGAGCGAGCGGTTGAGGTCGATGATGTGGATCCCCTTGCGCATGGTGAAGATGTACTTCGCCATTTTGGGATTCCACTTGCGCTTGAGGTGACCGAAGTGCACGCCAGCGTCGAGGAGTTGCTTATAAGTGGGCTTAGCCATGGTAGTAGTGATAGGGCCGCGGGTAGCGGCAGGTGGAGGAGAAGCCCCGCGGACACCGCGCGCTGCATTTCGTAGCCAGCGCAGTGATCGTGGGGCAGCTGTCTAGCGCTTAGAGAACTGGAAGCTCTTACGTGCCTTCGGCTTACCGTACTTCTTACGCTCGACGACGCGGGCGTCGCGGGTAAGGAATTTCTCGGCCTTGAGGGCCGGGCGGTAGTCCTCGTTGACCTTGAGCAGCGCGCGGGAGATCCCCATGCGGATGGCCTCGGCCTGGCCCTTGAAGCCACCGCCGTTGACGTTGACGACGAGGTCGTACAGATTGGCGACCTCGACGAGGGCGAGGGGTTGGTTGACTTTGTACTGGATGTCCTTTTGGGGGAAGTACTCGTTCAGTTCGCGACCGTTGATCGTGACCTGGCCCGAGCCTTGCCGCAGGTACACCCGGGCGACGGCGGCTTTCCGGCGGCCGATGGCATTAATGGATTCCATAGCGGGAGTGGTGCTGGTGTGCTGTGTTTGGGGTGAGAGGCTTAGGCGGCGGGCATGTCGCCGGGCTGCTGGGCTGCGTGCGGATGGGTAGGTCCGGCGTAGACGTGCAGCTTACGGAACATGGCGCGACCGAGCTTCGTGTGGGGGAGCATGCCCTTGATGGCGTGCTCGAGGATGCGCTCCGGGGTCTTGGCGCGCAGGCGCGCTGGGGTCGTCATGCGCTGGCCGCCTGGGTAGCCGGTGTAGCGGAGGTACTCCTTGTTGAGTTCCTTGTTGCCACCGAAGACCACCTTATCGGCGTTGACGATAATGACGTGGTCCCCGCAGTCGACGTGCGGCGTGTAGGAGGGCTTATGCTTGCCGCGCAACACGGCGGCGATCCGGCTGGCGAGGCGCCCGACGGTCTGGCCCTCGGCGTCGACGAGGATCCATTGCTGGTCCACGGTTGCCGCGTTGGCATTGGTGGTACGGTAACTGAGCGTATTCATGGTCGCGATTTTTCGAAAGCGGACGCAAAAGTACCCTTTTCCACACCATACACAATAGTCGAATGAAATATTTTCCAGTTTTGGCGAAAGCTAAAGCACTGATAAACAGCAGATATTTCGCACTGTCGTGAAAACGGGCCACAAATCATGCGTCGACGAACAGTCGGTTTTGCGGAAGCGTAATCGTCAAAATCTCCTATCTATTCACCGATTGAGGTCTCGTCCCAACACGGGTGCGCCCAACCAAACTAGCCGTTCCTTTGTGCCTTCACGCGATGCCGGATTTGTCTACTCCTCCATTCATCCCCAAGCGGACCACCGCTGAATCTGACCCCGTTGCGGCCGGGCGCAAGGCCGACCACATCGAACTGGCGTTTGCGTCGAAGACCGGGGCCGGCACGCTCGACCCACGATTTTACTACGAGCCAGCCCTCGCGGCACATCCGGCACCCGGCTCGCTGAGACCGGTTCGATTCGGCCACCACAGCTTGCGCGCCCCGCTCTGGGTGTCGAGCATGACTGGCGGCACGGAGCGCGCGCGGCACATCAATACCCATTTGGCGCGGGCCTGCGGTGAGTTTGGGATGGGTATGGGATTGGGTTCCTGCCGCGCGCTGCTACACGATCAAAGCCGCCTCGCCGATTTCGATATGCGGCCCCTTATCGGTCCGGACCTGCCGCTGTACGCCAATCTCGGCGTGGCGCAGGTCGAGCAGTTGATTGCCGATGGCGAGGTCTGGCGCATCGATGCGCTCTGTGACCTGCTGCGCGCCGACGGACTGATTGTGCACATCAATCCTTTCCAAGAGTGGCTCCAGCCGGAAGGCGACGCGATTGCGGTGGCGCCGATCGATACGATCGAGCACTTGTTGACGCTTACCGAGCAGCCGATCATCGTGAAGGAGGTCGGCCAGGGCTTCGGTCCGGCGAGTTTAAAGCGGCTGCTTTCGCTAAAACTGGTGGCGGTCGAGTTTGCCGCCGCGGGGGGGACCAACTTTAGTCGGCTTGAAAATCTGCGGTCTGATCCGGACCGGCAAGCCATCTACCGAGGCCTGGAGCACATCGGGCACACGGCCGAGGAGATGGTCGGCTTCGTGAACGCGGCGGCGGCTGAACTGGGGGAGGACTTGCGCTGTAAGGAGGTCATCATCTCGGGCGGCGTGACGGACTTTCTGGACGGCTACTACCTGCGCTCAAAATGCAAGCTGAATAGCGTGTACGGCCAAGCATCTGCTTTCCTGCGCCACGCGGTCGATGACTACGCGAGCCTCCAGCGGTTTTGCGAGACGCAGGTCCGTGGGCTGGAGGTGGCGCAGGCGTATTTAAAAGTCCGCGACTAGGCCCATGCGTGACGCTCCTATCCCACCCGCCTTAGATCGCTGGATCGACGGCTTTTCGAAGTTGGACAAGGACGCCCGGCGCAACTGGGTGGCCGAGACCTACGGCGCTGATCCGGGTGAGTTGCTGCTGCGGATGCGGGGCTTCGATCACGCGGATGGTGGCGTGCAGGAAGGCCTCGACCGTTTTGCGGAGAATACCGTGGCCAACTTCGTCCTCCCGCTCGGGATCGCGCCCAACTTCGTGATCGACGGCGAGACTTACGCCGTGCCGATGGCGGTGGAGGAGTCGAGCGTCGTGGCGGCGGCCTCGGCGGCGGCGAAGTACTGGGGGACGCGCGGGGGCTTCCGGACGACCATCCTCGGGACGGAGAAGATCGGGCAACTGTTTTTCCAGTGGGACGGCCCG
>JBGTKC010000220.1:0-2606 GCA_041744755.1 Saprospiraceae bacterium | reverse complement strand
TCCGCGTCGAAATCTATCATCGGCGCCACCGAGAACTGCCCGAGCGCGTGCCGCACCGCCACCCGCAGGTACTGGTACACCAGGCGCTCGTCCTCGAATTTGATCTCCTGCTTCGTCGGGTGGACGTTGATGTCGATCTGGCTGGCGTCGAGCGTCAGGAAGAGGACGTACATCGGCCAGGCGTCCTCGGGGATGAGGCGGTCGTAGGCCTTCTTAACGGCGTGGTGGAGGTAGCGACTCTGGATGAAGCGCCCGTTGACGAAGAAGAACTGCTCGCCCGAGCGCTTTTTCGTGAACTCCGGCTTGCCACAGTACCCGCGGATGCGGAGCTGCGAGGTTTCCTCCTCGACCGGGACGATGCGCTCGCGCCAGCCCCTGCCCAGCACGCCGTTGATACGCTGCGACAACTTGCCGGCCGGCAGGTGAAAGATCTCGGAGGTCCCGTGGAAGGCCTTGAACTGTAGGTCCGGATTGGCTAGCGCGATCCGCACGAACTCATCGTTCATGTGCCGCGTCTCGACCGAGTCCGACTTCAAGAATTTGCGGCGCGCCGGGACATTATAGAACAGGTGCGAAACCATAAAATTGGTCCCCACCGAACACTGGCACGGCTCCTGCGTCACGACGCGCCCATCCTCGAGCACGATGCGGGTCCCGAGTTCATCGGCGTGCCTACGCGTGCGCACCTCCACCTTCGCCACCGCCGAGATCGACGCGAGCGCCTCCCCGCGGAAGCCCATCGTCTGGATGGCGAATAGGTCCTCCGAGCTCCGAATCTTGGAGGTCGCGTGTCGCTCGAACGCCATCCGCGCGTCCGTCGGCGACATGCCGCAGCCGTTGTCCACCACCTGGATCAGCTCCTTGCCCGCATCTCGGTAGACGAACTGCAGCTCGGTCGCCCCGGCGTCGATGGCGTTCTCCAGCAGCTCCTTCACGATGGACGCCGGGCGCTGCACGACCTCCCCCGCCGCGATCTGGTTGGCGATGTGGTCGGGGAGGAGCTGGATGAGGTCGGACATGGGGAGGGCGAAGGTAAACGGGCGCAGCCGCCCTCCTAGGCGAAGCCGCCCAACTAGCGTGGCGCCCTTCCCCTACCCAGCCGCACTCTCCCACAGCCCCAACACCCGCTCTATCCGATCCGAGTTCCACAACAGGTACCCCAGAAACACCATCACCCCGATGATGTACAGCAGCCGCTTGTTACTCGCCGCCGACTGCTGCGAGCGCTGCGTCCGGTAGTTGAACGTCGACACGCGCTGGCCCTTCAGCCCGAAGCGGATCTGCTCCTTGAGCTTGCCGGCCGCGTCACCCTCTGTGTAGTCGACCTCGTGCTTCTTGCGCTCCTCTTCTTCCGGGTCGTAGAAGCGGGGGACGTACTCGAACTTGTAGTGCTTGGGGACGCGGCCGAGGTTGAATTTCATAGCGGAAGAGATGAGGCGTGCGAGGATCTTGACGGGCAGAGGCGACAACCGAAGGTAGCACACGGGCGTTACAGCTGTCGCTAAAACCACACGACTATGTACCCCGAGCACCTCACGCTCCCGATGGCCAAGGACCTCACCGACTATAATTTCGAGGCGCTCAAAACGCCCGAAGACGTCGACAAAGTGTTGACGAGCGACGAGGGTACCACCCTGCTGGTCGTTAACAGCGTCTGCGGTTGCGCCGCCGCCATGGCCCGTCCCGGCGCCAAGTTCTCCCTCAATAACGATAAGGTCCCCACGCACCTCGCCACCGTTTTCGCCGGCGTCGACCAGGCCGCCACGGCGCGCGCGCGCCAGCACATGCTGCCGTACCCAGCCTCCAGTCCTTCGATCGCCCTCTTCAAGGAAGGCAAGCTCGTCCACCTCCTGGAGCGCCACCACATCGAGGGCCGCTCGGCCGAGGTGATCAGCGCCAATCTGAAGATGGCGTACGATCGCTTCTGCTAGCGAGTTCGCACTTCGCAGTAAAGACTATTGCCGCACCAGTGTCAAGTGCCGCACGCCTTCTTCTCCGCGCACGCTAACGACGTACATGCCGATCGGCATTCCCGCCGTCGAGACCTCGACTTGAGTGCTCGTATTGATCTCTTGCCAGACGCGCCGGCCCAGCTGATCGTGGATGCTGACCTCGAGGCCGGTTCGCGGGAGTTCCAAGGTAGTTACGTCGCCTGCACTTGGGTTGGGGTAGAGCTTCGCCTCCGCATAGGCGCGCGCTTCCCTCGTAGCTACCGAACCGCCGTTGGTCACGCCGTAGGTGGGCGTCGTGATCTTCCAGGCGCCCGTGCCGTCGGGCTGCCGGGCGTAGGCCTGGTCCGCGGCGAGCTCCGGGAATTTCACCGTGTCGACGATCGTGCCGTTGCGGTTTACGAGACTTAGTGCCTCACCGCTCTTAGAGAGGTTAAAGTTGGTGTGTAGCGGACCGTCGTCCTGGTCGTCGTCAGCCCAGACGATGAGGTAGCCGCGGGCCTCGATCGCGACGCCGTCCGGGAAGACGTAGCGCTGCGGGCGCGCTGGATCGTCGGAGATGGCGAAGCCGCCCAGGTCCACGCGGCTGTCGGAGTCATTGTACAACTCGATCCAATCTTCGAACTTCCCCTCCTCGTCGGTGGCGCCGGTCTCATT
>JBGTKC010000219.1:0-6897 GCA_041744755.1 Saprospiraceae bacterium | reverse complement strand
GCCCTCGACCGCCCCCGCCCCGCTCCCCCGGCCGGCGCCTTCGATGTCGACACCGTGGCGAGCCTGCGCGCCGCCAAGACCCGCGCTACGGAGCTGGAGGCGCGCTTGAATCAGGTGATGGCCGACAACGAGATGCTGCGTCGTAGGCCTACGGCATAAGTTCAATTGTTGAATTGTTGAGGGTCGAATTGTTGAGTGCGGTGCCGCGTAGGTCGATCTCACTCATTGAACCAAGGGAATACGGCTCCGCAATAAGTGGCGCAACAACATCGCACGGGGCTAAGCGGGCGCCTCCGCGTCAAACTCTTCGCTTTGGCCGTAAGCTCGAAGCGCTCAGCGAGCGAAGCGAGCTCCCAACCCTTAGACCTCCGCCAAGTACTCGTGCACGAACTTGATCGCCATGCTCCCCTCCCCAACCGCGCTCGCGACGCGGTTCATCGCCCCGGCCCGCACGTCCCCGGCTGCGAAGACCCCCGGCAGATCGGTTTCCAGCAGGAAAGGCTCCCGATCTCGCTTCCAGCGCTTGCCGTAGTCGGCCCGGGCCTTGAGCTCCGTGCCGGTGAGTAGGAAGCCACGGGGATCGCGCGTGAGAGTGGCGTCGAGCCAGTCGGTGTGTGGGTGCGCGCCGATGAACACGAAGACCGCGTCCGTGGGCTCCTTGTAACAATCGCGCGGGACGTCGGTGTCGAGGCGCTCGATCACGAGGGCCTCCAGTCGCTCCTCCCCCACCACTTCCTTGATCTCGCGGTAGCCGCAGACCTCGATGTTGTCGATGCCGGCGATCTGGTCGATGAGGTAGCTCGACATACTCGACCTCAGGTCGGGCTTGCGGATGTAGATCCGCACCTTTTTCGCGAAGCGACTCAGGTACACCGCGCCCTGCCCGGCTGAGTTGCCCCCGCCCACGACCGCCACGTGTTGGTCCGTGCACCCCTGCGCCTCCGTGGTGGCCGCGCCGTAGTACACGCCCGCGCCACTGAAGCGCTCCGCCCCCGCCGCCGGCAGTGCGCGGTAGGCGACCCCCGTCGTGATCACCACGGCCCGCGTGCGGAGCGTACTGCCGTCGCTGAACTCGATGCGGCGCGTGGTCTCCTCCGGGACGATTGCCGTGACCTCCTTAGGCGCCAGCAGTTCCACGCCGAAGCGCTGGACCTGCGTCATGGCGCGGCGACTCAGATCCGCACCCGAGATCCCGGCCGGGAAGCCGAGGTAGTTCTCGATGCGCGAACTCGTGCCGGCCTGCCCGCCGGGGGCGTGCCGCTCGATGAGCACGGTCTTCAGGCCTTCCGAACCCCCGTACACCGCCGCCGCCAGGCCCGCCGGTCCGCCGCCGACGATGGCGACGTCGTAGAGGTCGTGCGTGGCGTCGGTGTGCATGCCGAGGGCCTCGGCGAGGGCCCGCAGCTCGGGCTGGAGCAGCACGCGGCCGTCCTCGAGGACGCACAGCGGATATTCGGGGGCGGTGATCTCGGCTGTCGCCAAAACCTCCCTCGCCGTCTCCGGCGTAGCGACGACGTCTACGTAGCTGTAGGGCACCTGGTTGCCGGCGAGAAAATCTTTGATCTCGTGGCTCCGCGGGTCGTTGCGGTAGCCGAGCACGCGGATGCCTCGTAGCTCCGGTCGGTAGCTCTCCTGCCAGTCGGCGAGGTGGTCGTCGAGGACGGGGTAGAGCTTTTCGGCGGGCGGGTCCCAGGGTTTGGTGAGGTAGTAGTCCAGCCCGACCTCGTTGATGGCCTGGACGGCGGCGTCAATGTCGGAGTAGGCCGTCAGCAAGATACGTTTCGCCTGCGGGTAGACGCGTCGCGCCTCCCTGAGGAAGTGTGTCCCGTCCATCTCGGGCATGCGCTGGTCTGAAAGCAGAAGCGCCACGTTGTCGCCGCGCCGCTTGAGTTCGGTCAGGAGCTCGAGCGCCTCCTCGCCGGAGCTCGCGCTGAGGACGCGGTAGTCGTCGGCGTAGTGATCGCGGAGGTCGCGTCGGATGGCCCGCAACACCTGAGGGTCGTCGTCGACGGAAAGGAGGATCGGTTTGGGGGTAGCCACGGCGCGTTGGGGTTGGTGCTCTATTGACGCCCGGCCGGGGTGGACGGTTGTTCGGGGCTCGCCCCGACCGGGACTCGCACTAGCCGTAGATGTCCGGTCGCGGCTCTTCGTCGACCACCATGTCCTCCGCGAGGCGGTCCCGCGCGATATCGAGCTTCCAGCGGCGGTGGCTCCACATCCAACCCTCGGGGAACCTCCGGATCGCGGCCTCGAGGTGCTGCGTGGCGCGCGCGGTGGCCACGCCCTCGGGTAGCCGCGAGGCGTCGTCGCAGACCTCCTCGAAGTGCAGCCGGTACTTCCCGCGCGACCGCCGCTCGAGGTAGAGGTACACCACCGCCGCACCGAAACGCTGGGCATATCCGTCGAGTCCCGTCTGCACGGCCGTCGGCCTCCCGAAGAACGGCATCCAGTACTTGCGCCGGGCGACGTGGGGGCTCTGGTCGAAGGCGAAACCCACGGCGAAGGACCCGAAGCGCTCGCGCCACTCCGTCATGTTGCCGCGGACGTTGCCCCGGGCCCAGAGCGTCATCCCGAAGCGCTCGCGCGACTCGAGCACGCGGCGGTCCATCATCGGGTTGACGAGCCGCGAGTAGATCACCGACATCGGCATCGCGATGCTGAGCGAGAGCGCCGCCGCGCCGAGCTCGTAGTTGTTGTGGTGCCCTGCCGCCACCATCACCGGCCGCCCGGCGGCTCGGTGGCGCTCGAAGAGGGGCACGACGCCAGGGTCCACGTCGAACATCTCCATCACGCGCGCCTTGCTCGCGCCAAAGGCCCAGATCTGCTCGACGATGAGATCGGCGAAGTTGCGGTAGAAGCCGTGGCGGATGGCGGTGCGCTCCGCCTCGCTCTTCTCCGGGAAGGCGATGCGCAGGTTGTCGTCGATGACGCGGCGACGGTACTTGAGCCCGTAGCGCAGCAGGAGGGCGGTGCCATCGGCCAGGCCGTAGCGCAGCCACCTCGGGGCGTACATCACGGGCGCCAGCGCGAGCCAGAACAGGGCACGCTTGAGGCGGGTGTCGCGGTAGGTCGGCTTCACCTTGGACAGTTGGTTTGGTCGTTCGATCATTTGGCGGGAGGATGGTTTGCTTGCCGCGCCATCGTCTCTAATGGAGGGGGCAGCGGAGGCGAGGTGTAAGTTTGAGGTCTATGACAACTCCACCAGATCTCCCCGCCGATACGAAGATGGCCCCCCTCGTTTTTGCGACAGCTAACCCGCACAAAGTCCAGGAGGTTATGGCGAAGCTCGGACCGGGCGCCGTGCTGCGGAGCCTCACCGACATCGGTTGCACCGAAGAACTCCCCGAGACCACGGGCACCATCCCCGGCAACGCCCTGCAGAAGGCCCGTTACGTGCGGGACACCTACGGCGTCAATTGCTTCGCGGAGGACAGCGGTCTGGAGGTCGACGCGCTCGACGGTAGGCCGGGCGTCGACACCGCGCACTACAGCGGCTCGCGCGACGACGATGCCAACATGGACAAGGTCCTATCTGAATTGAGGACGGCCGGCGCCGAGGACATTGCCTCGCGCCGGGCCCGCTTCCGCGCCGTGATCGCCCTCTGTATGGATGGGCGGGAGGAGCTTTTCGAGGGCGAGGTCGCGGGCCATATCGCTTTCGCCAAAACCGGCAGTGGCGGCTTCGGCTACGATCCGATTTTTGTGCCCGATGGGCACCACCACACTTTTGCCGAGCTCCCGCAGGAGGTGAAGCTGGGGATTAGCCACCGGGCAAGGGCCGTGGATGGGCTAGTCAAAGAACTGCGCTAATTGGGGGGGGCTGGGCTCGATGGGCCGTCGAGCGGCGGCGGTGCCTACGGGACTGTCGCCTCTCACCGAGCCGCTGTATCCTCGGAGCGACCAGCCTCCGCATATTTCAAGTGAACGGTCCTCGTCAGGTAGGTGCTCGTCGGCGAATGCGGATGCCGGTGAAGATTGACCTAGAAGTTCGGTGGAGCCCGCGCCATTCAAGTTGGTCGGGTGGGCGCCCGGGTCAACCCCCACGCAGGGGAAGATGTGCGCTTATTTCGCAGCTCCAAATCCGCTGTGATCGGTATGCTTCGACGCGTCAGACTACTCCCGACACTCACCTTCCTAGCGTGCGCCACGACGCTGGTCTCGCAGACCGCACCCGAGACCCGTAACGCCGCGGCGCAGTACGATGATCGCGTGTTTTACGGAAGTGCAAAACCCACGGTCGACGAAACCTTCTTCCGGTCGGTCGTGGGGGGTGACTCCACCTACCACTTCCTCGCCGAACTCGCGTACAGCTACCAGGGCAACGCGATGTCGGGCACGACCACGTACGCGGTCGAGGCGACCACCTTCCCGCACCTTAACCAGCTCGACGCGCGCGAGGACCTGCGCGAGCAGCTCGCCCTGTCGCGCGCCTACTGGAACATCGCGCGATATCACGCCGCCCTTACCCAGGCGAGACTCCGCCGCGAACTCGGGAACCAGAAGCTGTTCGGCGCCAACCCATTGCAGCGCCAAGCTCTCGCCCAGGAGATCAACGCGACGACCGAACGCGACTGGGGCCGCGCCACCGAGTCCCTCGCCAAGGAGAGTGAGTACGGCCGGAGTCTCCTGCGCTCCCTCGCCTTCGAGCGCGAGTACGCCGCGGCCATCGACACGATCCGCATGCCCGTGCTCACCGAGAGCCCGCACGGGATGTGGATCTACTTCGGGATCGTGGGTACGTTCCCGACCGGCAGCGAGGACCTCCGCGGCGGCGGTGGGTTCAACCTCGGCCTCGGGTACCGGTACAAGCGGTTCAAGATCGGCTACCAGGTGGCTACGGCCGACTACAAACCCCGGGAGTTGAGCGCCGAGGCATCCGGGCTATTGGACGGTCGCGGGACCTGGAGCCAGCTAGCCCTGGCGCTCGGGTACGACCTTTGCGTAAGCCCAAGCGTGGTCGCCACCGCGAGCGCCTACCTCGGCGGCGCGACCTTGGAATCGGGGAGCGGGGACGCGCGGGTCAAACACAACGATGCGTTCTCGCCCGGGCTCGCGCTCGACCTCAACGTGAGGCTCGGCAATGGCCGTCTATTTGGCGCAGGCTTGCCCCCCGGGCAGACCTTGTCTCGCCCGGCCATCGGTCTGCAGCTCAGGGCGTCGGCTTTCCGCGCCGAGGCGCTCTCTGGAGCGAGTGTCCTCATCCCCGCCGCGGGCGCGGGACTCTACATGGATATCTCGGGTATGCGGTACCGCTGAGTCGGATGGCCGCCGCTGCTACTCCTTGGCGAAGGCGAACTGGCAGTAGTACGGCTGCTGGAGGTCGATGGCGAGGCGGTCGCCGCACAGGTACACGTAGCCGCGGAGCGCCTGGATGGCGGGTTCGGGTTCGATTTGAAAGAGGGTCGTCTCGCCGGAGTTGGTCGGGGTGGCGGCAAGCCTCCAGGTGTGTTCGGTCGAGTTCGTGGCGGAGGCCGCGAAGGTGAGTCGGCCGTCGGCTCCGAAGGCGAGGATACTGGTGCCGGGCTCGAGCCGGCAGACGGTGCCGCCGCCCGAGGCCGAGGTAAGGGTCCAGCGGCCGATGAGCGCCTCGCGGACCTGGTCCGCCGTGAGCGCCTGGGTTTCGTGACAACGGTAGATTCGGTTGACGCTCTCCTCGACACTTTCGGGTTCTTCCGGGGTGCAGCCCCATACGCCCAGCAGGAGACCCACGAGGAGCAGAGAGGCCTGGGGGATAGTGTGCGCTTCCATGCGGATCGGTTTGGAGCGACAAGGGTACTGGAGGTGGCCGCGGGTGCGGTGGCGATATCGGCAACTTCGACGAGGGCGAGTTGCGGGAATCGGGATTCGGAAGGCGGGCGCAATAGCCACAGTCCTCGCGGCAGCGAACCAAACCAACCAACCAACCAAACTGCCGACCCCCTCAACAATCGGCCTACTCCGCCCTTCTTTGCACCGGATGGCCAACGAACAACTCACCGAACTCCTCACCGCCTACAGACAGGACAAGCGCGTGGCGCGAATCGCCGCGGCGGCCGCGGCCGGCAGGGCGACGCGGGCGGTGGTGGACGGGACGATCGGCTCGCAGCGCGCCTTCATCATCGCGGCCGCTTGGCTCGAGCGCGAGGAACCGACATTCGTCATCGCGGACGACAAAGAGGAGGCGGCGTACTTGCTCAACGACCTCGAGTCCCTGCTGCCGAAGCGCCGCGTGCTCTTCCTGCCGGACAGCTTCAAGCGTCCGGGCGCCTACGAGGACCTTAACCCGGACAATGCCCTGCAGCGCACGGAGGTCGTCAATCAGTTGGCGCTCGGGGGTGCGATGATCGTGGTGAGTTACCCGGAGGCCATGTTCGAGATGGTGGTCGACCCGGAGGCTTTGGACGCCAAGCGCATCGACGTGCGTAAAGGGGAGGTTCTGGACGTGGACACGCTGATCGAACTCCTCGTAGAGTTCGGGTTCGTCCGGACGGACTTCGTGGCGCAGCCGGGGGAGTTCTCCATCCGCGGCGGCATCGTCGACGTGTACTCGTACGCGAACGAGTTCCCGTACCGCATCGAGCTCTTCGACGAGGAGGTGGAGTCGATCCGGACCTTCGATCCCGGGGATCAGTTGTCGAAGGCCAATATCGGCCGGGTGTCGATCGTGCCGAACGTCAATACGAAGTTCGACCGCAGCCAGAAGGTGTCGATCCTGGAGGTTTTGCCGCAAGGCACCGCGTTGTGGATCAAAGATTATCAGTTCTTCCTCGACCGTTTGCAGCTCGCTTTCGAGAATGCGATCGCTTTCGGGGCCACGGTGAGCCAGTTGGACGAGTCCGAGTTGGCAGAGATCATGCGCACCCGCGCTTTCCTGCGGCCGCCAAGTGTCTTGTCGCAAGTGAGTGACTACGCGCTGTT
>JBGTKC010000218.1:0-3865 GCA_041744755.1 Saprospiraceae bacterium | reverse complement strand
GGCCGACCTCCGCGGTATGCGCGCCATCAAGGGCGCCATCCAGCTCGCCGAGACCGACGGCTCGGGGGACGTGATCGACGAGGGCCGCGAGATTCAGCTCCTCCAGAAGCTCGTGAAGTCGCGCCGCGATAGCCTCGCCATCTACGACGAGCAAGGTCGTGACGATCTCGCCGTCACCGAGCGCGAGGAGATCGAGGTCATCGAGCGCTACCTCCCGGAGGCCCTCTCCGACGACGAGCTCGCGCGCTTCGTGGCGATCACCATCCAGCAACTTGCCGCGACCTCGATGAAGGAAATGGGCGAGGTGATGAAGACCGTGCAACTCAAAGTCGCCGGGCGGGCGGACGGTAAGGCGATCAGCGCGGAGGTGAAGCGGCAGTTAAGTAAAGGGTAGCGGCGCTGGACCGGTAGCGAACTTAAGGTGGTATGAGATGAAGTGCTCGCTTCACCTCCCCAGCAATCCCTCTGGTAGCTTGACCCCCACCCGCAACACCGGTCGCCGCCAGGTCGGCGACGCATTGACGCGCCCCACCTGGTTGTACGCCCACACCACGTCCACGCGGATCGGCCTCGCCGGACCAAAGCCGACCTTGTTCAATCCTACCCCGAGCTCGCTGTGGAGCCGACCCTCCACCGGCAGGTAGATGGCGCCCGCGCGGGTTACGATGCTCCAGCCCAGCTTCTTCAGCAGTGGCAGCCGTTGCCAGAGCCACCCGTCGAAATCGTGCTCGACGACGCCGTCCACCCAGGCCTCGTTGGTGGAGAAGGTGAAGTAGTCCGCCGCCAGGTAGCGGTCGAGGTAGTCGCCGTAAAGCGCCACGGGTAGCTCGCTGCCGCCGAAGTGCTGCGCGTCGATGATGTTCTGGTCGCTCACCAGGAAGACGCTGCGCCCGAGCGACACCCGCACCCCGAGTTTGCCGAAGCGACCGAGCGTCACGGAGGAGCGTTTTGCCGAAAGGCCCAAAAACAGAAACTGCGGCCGATCGAAACCCTTCGGGTTCGACACCGCGATGCCGTAGCGCCAGTCGACGCTGAGCTCCGCCCAGGCCGCCCCCGTCGGCAGGAGGACGTCGGGGCGCAGGAGGTAGGTCTGCCCCGGCGCGAACGTGAGCGTCCCGCTGTAGCGCAGGAAGGTGCTCGGGGCCTGCACGATGAACTGGGGCTCGCCGGCGCCGCTCACGTACAGCGGTGCATTCGGCTCGTAGGTCCGCGCCCTGCGGCGTAGGCTATAGTTCGTCTCGTTTTGGCGAAAGCCGCGCCACTCGAACGCGAGCGTGTGCGAGAGCCGCGCCCACGGAGCCGCGCGGTCGCCGTGCAACTGAGTGACGTGTGTGACCTCGGCGAAGCGGCGCTCGTAGAGCTTTAGCTCGTTGTGTTTGGCGAAGAGGCTGTAGAGGGTATTCGTGGCGGCGTCCACGGGCTGGAGGCGGTGGTAGTCGGCCAGCTCCCGACCGCCGCGCACGCGCAACTCCTGTCTGTACACCGGATCGAATCTATAGCCGATGGCCGCCGTCGGGTAGAGTTCTTCGTCCGCGAAACCGTAGCCCAGTTTGGCCTCCGCGTGCAGTTCACGAGTGCCGGCCTCGTCGCTCTTCCGGTCGTACTCGAGGCCCGTTGCGAGCCGCAGGCCCGTTACGGAGTGGAAGGCGATATCCGTGAGGGGCGACGTGACGGA
Source organism: Saprospiraceae bacterium (assembly GCA_041744755.1). Classification (GTDB taxonomy): domain Bacteria; phylum Bacteroidota; class Bacteroidia; order Chitinophagales; family Saprospiraceae; genus CALDTK01. Next base: position 2,190 of record JBGTKC010000218.1, on the reverse strand, counting down.
GTAGCGGGAGTGCTTGCGCCAGTCGGTGTGCGTGTAACCGGTAATGATCCCGAGCCCCACACGATTGCCGCGCTGCTCGATACTGTCTCGGTAAGCCGGCGATTCGACGGCACGGCGGAGACTGTCCTTGCGGACGTAGTCGCGCTGCTCGGCGTCGGTAAGGGGGATGGGCCTTTCGGCAAAACGTGCACTATCGACGGCGTTAGCTTCCGCCAGAACCTCGGATACGATCGCGCCGAATGGGGAGCGCGGCCAGACCGGCGCGTAGTCGTACGCCCCGTACACCGCCGCGAAAATCCCGCGGAACCGGAAGCCGAGCAGCTCGATGATCGGCTCGGCGCGCCGCTGGTACGTCTCCCAGCCCGCGTCCCCCCCGCGCCGCCGAAACGACTGGAGCAGCTTCAGAGAGTCGAGCCCCGGGGCGTTGACGGTGGCGCCGAGCAAATACAGGTCCGCGTCCACGAGGTGGAAGCTCTCGTCCTCGACGTAGACCACGCCCCCGTACCCCGGCACGGCCGTGCCCCGGGGCTCGACCCGGATGCGGTACACGAGCCGCCCGCCCTCGCCCACGCGCGCGCCCTCCAGCGCGAAGCGGTAGACGCTCGCCGCCTTGTCGGCCAGCGGGCTCGCCACCGGCCTGCCCCAGTCTGCACGCTCCTGGTAGAGGTCGAAGCTCAGGCTCGTGGCCGTGTTAAAGGAGTAGCCCCGCGGGTCTCCCGATACCGTGGACGCCGTGACGGTCTCCTTGAATTTGCCGGGCTGCTCGAACTGCACCGTCGAGTAGGTCTCCGACAGGTACACGATGCCTGCGCGATTGGAGTCCAGCAGGCCGCCTATATCTCCGAGGTCGCGCCCCAGGATCTTGTCGGGCGCCTTGTCGACCTTGACCTGGCCCTTCACGTACACCTCGACCTCGTAGCGCTCGTCGGCGCGCAGGTAAGCCTTTCGTCGGGCCGCCGCCTCGCGCATGATGCGGTAGGCCGGGTCTTCGGCACCGGCGCTCACGGAGGCCACGCCGAGCTCGTAGGTCGCCGGTGTGAGCGTCACGTCGAGCGTCTGCCGCGCCGGGCCCGCGGCCACCTCGCGCGCCGCCACTTCGTAGCCGACGTAGCGGAACTCCAGGGTGCCCCCACGGCCGCCCAGGTCTATGCTGTAGCGCCCCTCGAGCGAGGCGGTGGCGCCGAGGGTCTCGACGCCCTTCGCGGTGACGGTCGCGAAGGGGAGCGGCTCGCCGCCAGCGTCTGTGATGGTGCCAGAGACGGTCTGTGCCGAGAGTCCGCTCGCGCAGAGCCAAAGACCAACCACGAGCAAAGCGATGCGGAGCATGCCGCGAAGGTCGGTCGGGCCACACGCAACGAGTGGTGTCGGCTCGTCACATTACGCCTTCGCGACCTCACCCTAAAACCATCCCTCCCCGAATCTACTTACCCCCCTAAGTCTCACGCGCCGCAAGTCCATCGTCCATCAGGCGCAGCCGCCCTATCCTCCCTCCGTCCCCCCCACCCATGACCGACGCCCAGCTCCTCGCCCTGCGCCCCGCCCTCGCCGACGCCGACGGCCAAACCCTTACCGCCGCGCCCGACACGCCCGAGGCCTTCCAGAACGAGACCTTGCGCCCCCTCCTGAAGCTCCTCCACCCCCGCCTTCTCGACGCCTGGCACCGCTACGCCGAGCGCCAGAAGGGCACTTTCTACAAACTCAATCGCCCCGAGCAGGACGCCTACCTCCGCCACGCCCTGCAAACCAACCGCGAGCTCCGCAGCTTCCTCCTCGGTCTGGTCTGCGCCCTCATGACGCCCGCCGAGTGGCACGCCTTCCGGCAAAACGAGAAGGAGTTGAGCCGACGGGTCATCACAATGATTACGGCGCGGCTGCTCGGCACGCCATATAGCGGCAGCGTCACCACTAGTATCCCGCAGCGCGTCTCCACCCAAGTAGCCAAGGACCCTCCACCCCCCTCCCTTTCTTGCGCTCTTTGACCGCCCGCTCCGACATCTCTCCCGTCGGCACCTCCAGATTCACCCGCCGCGCCTGCGCCCAAAAGCGCCCGAACCGCTGGTATGCCAGCTGCTTCCCGAAGGCTTCGTAGTTGTCCGCGAAGTCCAGAATCAGACAGCACTCCGTCCCCCCGAAGGCCGCCGCCCCCGCCCACTTCTAGCCCGCCACCCAGCGCCGCGCCGCGATCCGCGC
>JBGTKC010000217.1:0-2393 GCA_041744755.1 Saprospiraceae bacterium | reverse complement strand
ACCGCCGAACTCCAGCTGCGCGTACCCGTGGCCGTAGGTTACCTCCAAACTGCCCTCGGCGAACGCTACCAAATTACCCCGGCGAGCGCACAACCTGCACCTAATGCACGACCTGCACCAACTGCACCACTCGCACCTGCCGATCCAGACCAGCGCACCTGGTTCCAAACCTACCGCCCGCTCCTCACCATCGTTGGCCTCATCGCGCTAGTATCGCTTTTGGCGCAAGTTCCTTTCGAGAACGGACTCGACGGCATGCGGTGGATGCGGCACTTCATGGCGGGCTTCTTCATCGTCTTCGCGGGCTTCAAACTGCTCGACGTGGCCGGTTTTGGCGACAGCTACGCGATGTACGATATTGTAGCGAAGCGCTGGCGGGGATGGGGGCGCCTATATCCCTTCGTCGAACTCGGGCTCGGGCTCGCCTACCTCACCGACGTCGCCCCTTTCTGGACCAATGTGGCTACCATACTGATCCTCGGCGTCTCGGCGATCGGCGTCATCCAGAGCGTGATGAATAAGCGCACCATCAAGTGCGCCTGCCTCGGGACGGGCTTCAACCTCCCGATGAGCACCGTGACGATCATCGAGGATATCGGCATGGTGGCGATGGCCGCGGCGATGCTGCTAGTGATGGCGTAGCGCGCTGTGGCTTACCGGCTTTCGCCAAAACCCTTACCACCTGCATCTTCACGCGAACACCGCCGCGACGATATCGCATGTAGTAGGAGAACACCAATCATTTACCAAACCCACCAACCATGACCTTCGAAGGTATCCAACCCAACATGGCAGATTGCATCAGCAACTGCAACGACTGCTACACGACTTGCGTAATCTGCATCTCGCAGCACCCCGGCGAGAAGATGATGGCCGAGTGCATCAAGAGCTGTCTCGACTGCATCGCCACGACCCGCACCTCAGCCCATCTCATGGCCGCCGGAAGCCCGCTCCACAAGCAAGCGTGCGCACTGTGCGCCGACTCTTGCGAGCGCTGTTACAACGAGTGCAGCCAGCACGACAGCCCCTACTGCAAGCAGTGCGCCGAGGCGTGCCGCAAGTGCATGGAGAGCTGCCGCGCCATGGCAGCGTAAGCGCGATAGTTATCTTGACGAAAGCCCTACGTTCCGCTGGTTCGTGGGGCTTTTGTCTGCTTGCCCTCACTCCTCCCGCACCACGTCTACGGGGCTCACGCCCGTCACCCGCTTGAAGGCGCGGGAGAATCCCGACAGGTGGCGGTAACCCAGTGCGTAGCCCACCTCGCTCACCTGCATCCGGCCCTCGCGAAGTCGCGCGGCTGCCCACTCCATGCGGAGGGTCGTGTAGCGCTCCAGTGGAGTTTGGCCGGTACACGACTGGTAGAGCATCGCCGCCCGCTGGAAGGAGAGATCCAGCTTCGGCGAGAGCTCCCTTTGTAAGTCGCGTGCCGAACTCAGCGCCGGGTGATCGTATACCAAAGACTGTAGTGCCAACTCGATGGCCTCCGCGGTCTCCTCTTCCTCACTGCGGAGGATCGAGAACTTAATGGCCTCGAGTTCGCGCTCGAAGGCGCGTTCGCGCGCCTCGGATAGTCGAGCGGCGAAGTCGGCATAGCCGCGCCCCGTGGCGACGACCTCACCGCCGGCCTTCTCGGCTAATTCCGCGAGGGCCAGATCGCAGCGATGGCATACCATGCCCTTGATGGCGTATCGGTAGGCCATAGTCTAGGTTTTGCCGAATATGCTCAGCGAACGGCCGGCGTAGTTCACGACATATAGCGTGTCCCCGATCGCCAGCACGTCCGTCGGCTTCTCGAGACTTTCGCTCAAGGTACCAATGTACGTGCCATCGAGGCCGTAAATCTGGATGCGGCTATTCTCGAAGTCGGTCACGTAGACGGCGTCATCGCTCACGAAAATCCCGGTCGCAGCGTTCATCGTCTCGGCCTCGCCGAAGGTATTCAGGTGCTTGCCGTCGAGGTCGAAAACCTGTACGCGGTGATTGTACGCGTCGGCTACCCACAGCTTGTCGTGCGCGAACTGTACGTCGGTTGGGTAGGTCAGCTCACCGGGGCCCGAGCCTTTGGTCCCGAAAGTCATGTCCCGATCGCCGACCTGGTATACGACCCGGTGATTGTAGAAGTCGGCCACCGCGCGGCGCTCTCCGGACACGTCGACGCCCGAGGGTGCGTCGAAGGCCTCGGCGAACGGCATCGGCATCCGCGCCGCATTGCGTACCCCGGTGATCTGGTCGGCACCATACTCGGCGACTAGTAGTTGACCATCCCGGATCGCGATGTGCATCGGGCGGTCGAATCCTCCCACCGAGTCGAGCACAGTACCGTCGGGGCTTATTCGGATCAGCCGATTGTTGTCGGCGTCCGAGAGCCACAGCGTGCCATTCAAGCCACTGGC
>JBGTKC010000216.1:0-7339 GCA_041744755.1 Saprospiraceae bacterium | reverse complement strand
GTCCTGAGGCCCCCGCCGTGACTACCTTCACCACAACCTAAGAAAGGACTGTCCTAAAGAAGGGAAGGCTACAGTTGGTTCCGGATTCTGCCGGTTGATTGGGAAAGCCCCCAGCGATGAATCGCCCGCCCATGAGTTCCGCCACAGACCGCTGGCAATTACTCGCTCGGTATCTTTAACTCACGTACGTCACTGGACTTTAGCCCGAAGGCGCCGTGGACTTACAGTAAGTATTTCGTCAACCGCGCCAAGCTCTCGTGATACTCGTACTCCAACTGGAGGTAGTACAATTTAGCGCTCTCGTAAAGGCTGGTTTCGAGGAAGTACTCCAAGGTCGTAATTTCGCCAAAGCGGAGTGCCTTGGCCAGTAGCTCGCGGTTGTCCGTGGCTCGGATCGCCTCGGCGTACTCATCGAGTGAGGTGCTCAGGGCGGCTTGGCGCGTGTATAGTTCGCGCACTTCGGCGAGGTGTTCGTTGCGGGAGCGCTCGAGTTCGAGATCGGCCAGTAAGATGTCCGCCTGCCGGGTTTCGGTCCGGTATTTCTGTTCCCAGAGCGGGAGCGTCATCCCGGCCTGCACGCCATTGAATTTTTGCCCGAGAATGCCTTGGTAACGATACCTGATGGCGAAGCTGGGAAGACGGGAAAGTTGCGCGACCTCCAACTGCTTCTCGGCGATGAGGCGTTGCTGTACGAGCGACCGGCGGACGGGATCAGCCTCCTCGGAAGCTCGCTCGACTTGGTCGAAGTCGGGTATCGACTGCGGCGGCGGGTAGAGGGTGTCGCGGTAGGCGATGGGCTCACCGCCGTTGAGCTGCGTCAGCCGAATCTGTAGTTGCTGAATCTGTAGCTCGCTCGCCTGTTGCCGTTGGCGCAGCTCGAGCAACTGCAGGCCCACCTTGTTGACATCCAGGACGTTGCCCTCGCCGGTGGCCAGCCGGCGGCGAAAATCTTCCCGGACCTCCGTGAGCGCCCGCTGGCGCTGCGCGAAATACTGCGACAACTGAAACTGGTACGTCAGCTCCAGACAGATCAGCTTCGCCTCCAGCAACACCTCCTGGCGCCTGGTGGCCACCTCGGGAACGGCCCGCGCGGCCTGCGCCGAGGCTAACTCCCGTCGCCGTCGGTAAGCGGTGGGCAAGTCGAAGCCCTGGCTAATCGAGAGGTCGATCTGCTCCCCGGCGGTCTCGGGCGAGCCAATGAGGTACTCGGCGCGCACGGAGGGGTTCGGAAGGGTGAGGCCGATGTTGACGCGGAGGGCCTCGGCTTGCCAGTATTGCCGTTGGGCGATGAGGCTGGGGTTGTTGTCTTCGATGGCGTCGAGCACGCTGGTGAGGGCGATGGCGTCCTGCGCGATCGCCGACGGCATGATGTACGGCATGCACGCCATCAGGAAGATGAGCTTATTCATTCGATTGAGGTTGTAACCTGGACGACTCCGCGCCTGGGGCGCGACGGTTTCGCCGCAGGAAGAGGAAGAGGACGACGAGACTGAGCACGAGGGTGAGCCCCCCGGCGTAGAGGAAGTCGTGTCGGGGGTAGTCGGTACCGAGAAATCCGGCGATCGGGTAGGCGATGGCCCACCACAAGTGGGAAAAGGCAAAGTGGGAGCCGTACACCTTGGCCTGATCTTCCGACGCGATCTGTTCGCCAATGAGCGTCTCCGACGGCATCTCGGCGAGGCTCTGCCCAAGCCCCGCGAAGGCCCACAGGACCAACAGCCCGACGTACCCGGCGGTGTTGGCCAGCGCGACGGCTCCTCCCAGCAGGAAGACGCCCAGCAGGAGGGACGTGCTCCGGGTCTTCGATCGATCGAGTATCCCGGCCGTGAACGCCGCTACGGCGGCACCGACGCCGAACACACCCATCGCCCAACCATAATTGCTGTCGGTGAGCTGGAGGTCGGTTTTGACGTGCCCGATGGTGTTGACGAGGATCTGCGCCCCGGCGATAGCGGCCACGAACTCGACACTTAGCGCTAAGCGCAAAACCGGATTTGCGAAAAGCAGCCTGATTCCCTTCCACACTTCCGACCACGTGCCTCGACGATCGGCTTCGGCCGAAACCCCGCGCTGTAACTCGCCGGAAGGGATCGCGAGGATCAAGAGCCCAGCAACGACGAAGGTGGCTGCGTCGGCCAGGAAGATCTCCCGGGCCCCGAACCACACCGCCATGATGCCCGCGACCCCGGGGCCGAGCACCCCGAGCACCTGGTAAGTCGCCACGGAGAGCCCCACCGCTTCGCGGTAGTACTTCTGGTCAACCACCTGGGGGATGATCGCGCGGTAGGTGGGCGTGAAGAAGGCATTAAAGACATTGAGCGAAAAGACCAGCAGGTACAGCTGCCACTCTTCGGTGACGAAGGGCAGGCAGGCCACGATGGCCATGCGCGTGAAGTGCGTCAGGTAAAGGATCTTCTTGCGCGCCACGCGGTCGGCCAGGGCGGCGCTGAAGGGCGAGAAGATGATGAAGGCCAGCACGCGCAGTGTGAGGGCGGTGGCGAGGATGCCGGCCGAGCGCTCCGCGTCGATCTCGTAGGCGAGCAGGGCCAGACCTACCCACGTGAAGGCATCCCCGATCAGGCTTACGGTCTGCGCCGCGTACAGCTTGGCGAAGGTGCGGTTGCGCAGGGTCTGGAAGGGCTCCAGTAGGGCGCTCATCCGAATACTCATGCCGGGAGCGGCTTGCGGGCGTTGATGAGGTAGTACGCCACCGGCACGACAAGCAGATTGAGCAGCGTCGAGGTGAGCAGCCCGCCGAGGATCACCTTCGCCATCGGGCTCTGGATCTCGTTGCCGGGCAGGTCGCCCGCGATCGCCAGGGGCACCAGGGCCAGCCCCGCCGTGAGTGCCGTCATCAAGATCGGTGATAGCCGATCTATCGAACCTTCCAAAATCGAGCGCTCAAGACCAACGCCTTCCTCCTCCAGGGCAACGTAGCGAGAGACGAGCAGAATGCCGTTGCGCGTAGCGATCCCGAAGAGCGTAATGAAGCCGATGATGGCCGGAATGCTGAGGATCCCGGAGGTAACCCAGACGCTGAAAACACCCCCGATCAGGGCTAGCGGGAGGTTGAGCAAGATCACGGTAGCCGTCTTCAGGTTGCGGAACTCTCGGAACAAGAGTAGGAACACGACGAGGAGGGACAGCAAGCTCGTGGTCAGCAGCGTCGTGGAGGCTTCGGCCTCGGCCTCGAACTGCCCCCCGTACTCGAGGCGGTAGCCCTCGGGCAGCACCACCTCCCGGGCTACGGCGGCGCGGATCTCCTCGACGGCCCCACGCTGGTCGCGTCCGGCCACGTTGACAGAAACGACGGTCTTGCGCTGCACGTTCTCGCGGTTGATCGTGTTGGGTCCCGCGGCGCTCGTCACGTCGGCCACGTAGTTTAGGGGAATCTTGCTGCCGTCGGCCGCGTCGATCAGGGTGGCCCCGATGCGGTCCGCCGTGCCGCGGTTGGCTTCGTCGAAGCGCAGCACGAGGTCGAAACTGCGGTTGCCCTCGTAGATCTCCGACACCGTCTCCCCGGCGAAGGCCACGTCGACGAACTCATTAAACTCGCCGACGCTGATGCCGTAGCGCGCCAGCATAGCGCGCTTGGGCCGGATCTGGAGTTGCGGGATGTCGACCTGCTGCTCGACGCTCAGGTCGACGAGCCCGGGGATGGGCGTGATGGCGGTTTTGATCTCATTAGACAGCGCGTACATACGCGACAGGTCCGTACCGAAAATCTTGATGGCGATGTTGGCGCGTGTGCCCGAGAGCATGTGGTCGATGCGGTGGCCGATCGGCTGCCCGATGGTGATGTTGACGCCGGAGACGCCGGCCAGTTTGTCGCGTACGTCGGCCATGAACTCCTCGCGACTGCGGTCGTCCAGTACGAAGGGGGCGTCGATCTCGGCGGCGTTGACGCCCTGGGCGTGCTCGTCGAGCTCAGCACGGCCGGTGCGCCGGGTCGTCACTTGGATCTCCGGTACTTTCAGCAACTCCCGCTCGATGCGGGCGCCGAGCGCGTTGCTGGTGGCGAGCGACACGCCCGGCAGCGTCACGGCCGAGATGACGAGCGAGCCCTCATTGAAGGCCGGCAGAAAGCTGCGCCCCAACTGGGTGAAGGCAAAGAGGGCTGCCGCGAGCAGGAGCGCGGATACGACCAGGACCACGGCCTTAGCGCCCATCACGCCGCGGAGCACGCGGGCGTAGCCGCGCTGCAGTCGCCGCACCAGCCAGCTCTCACCGTGCTGGCGCTGGAGCATCCGTTCGCTCGTCAGCAGGTAACTCCCGAGCACGGGGGTGAGCGTGATGCTCACGATCAGCGAGGCGAAGAGCGACACGATGAACGCGATCCCGAGCGGCGCCAGGAGCTTGCCCTCCATGCCTGATAGGAAGAACAGCGGGACGAAGGCCACGATGATGATCAGGGTGGCGTTGATGATACTTGTCCGAATCTCTACCGAGGCATCGAAGATCACGTCGATCGCCGACCGCCGATCAGGGCCGGGGAGGGCGGCATTCTGCTTGAGTCGTTTGAGGACGTTCTCCACGTCGATGATGGCGTCGTCGACCAAGGCCCCGATGGCGATCGCCATGCCGCCCAGGGACATGGTGTTGATCGTGAAGCCGAGCCACTTGAGCACCAGGATGGTCACCACGAGCGACACCGGGATGGCCAACAGGGAGATGACCGTCGCGCGCCAGTTCATCAGGAAGATGAAAAGGATAACGACAACGAAGAGGCTGCCCTCCAGCAAGGTCTTCTGGATGTTGGAGATGGAGGCGTTGATGAAATCCGCCTGTCGGAAGATGCGCGTGTTGATCGTGACGCCTGCGGGCAAGGACGTCGACAACTCGTTGACGGCCTCGTCGATGGCCGCGGTAAGGGTAAGCGTGTTGGTGGCCGGTTGCTTCATGACCGTCATCACGACGGCCGGCTGGCCGTTCATCGAGCCGTCGCCGATCTTTGGGGCGGCGCCTACTCGGATGCTCGCGACGTCGGCCAGCGTGATGATTCCCGTGGGAGTGGCCTTGATGACCGCCTGCCCGAGCGCCTCCACGTCGGTGGTGCGCCCCATTCCCCGGATGATGTATTCGTTGCCGTACTCGTTGAGTACGCCCCCCGAGGAGTTGCCGTTGGCCTGCGCGGCGGCCGTCGTGAGTTCGGCGAGCGACACGTCGTAGGCCATCATGCGCTGCGGGGAGGCTAGGATCTGATATTGCTTGTACTCCCCACCGATGACGATCACCTGGGCGACGCCGCCGATGGCCAGCAGGCGCGGCCGCAACGTCCAGTCGGCGATCGTGCGCAGGTCCATCTGGGCGCTGTCGTGGCTCGTGAGGCTGATGAGCATGATCTCGCCCATGATGCTCGTCTGCGGCGCCATCGTGGGCGCACCCACGCCGACGGGCAGGCGCTCGGCGACGGCTTGGATGCGCTCGTTGACGATTTGGCGCGCCCGAAAAATGTCCGTGTCCCACTCGAACTCGATCCAGACGATCGAGATCCCGGCCGATGACGACGAGCGCACGCGCCGCACGTTGGTAGCGCCGTTGACGGATGTCTCGAGCGGGAAGGTGACGAGGCGCTCGACTTCTTCGGGCGCCATGCCGTGGGCCTCGGTGAGGACCACCACCGTGGGGGCGGTGAGGTCGGGAAACACGTCGACCTCCATGCGGTAAGCGACGATACTTCCGACCACGAGCAGCAGGACGGTAGCCGCGATGACCAGTGCGCGGTTGTGCAGGGAAAACTCAATGATTTTGTTCAGCATCTCGCGCGGGGCTTAGTGTTCGTGTCCGTGGGCCGGGAGGGTACCCGAGGCGGTGGATAGTTTGATTTGGTAGCCGCCCGTGGTCACGACGCGCTCGCCGGCTTCGACGCCGGAGAAGACGGCGACGTCGACGCCGTCGGAAGCCCCAAGCTGTAATTCCCGTTTCTGGAAACTCTCGCCGCTCATTTGCACGTAGGCGTAGAATACCCCCATCTCCTCGAGGAGCGCGGAGACCGGAATGACGAGCCGGGGCCGGGGCGCGGACAGCAAAAAGACTTCGACCATGGCTCCGGGGAGGAGGCCTTCGCGGTAGTCGATCTCGAAGTGCAGCGGGACGAAGGGCGAACCCGCCTCCGCCGAGCGCCCAACCGAGACGCGCCGGCCACCGAGCTGCTCGGTCTGGTACACCTGCTCGCGGCCAGGCAACTTAAAATTGGCCTCCGTGAAGGACGCGAGCTGGGGGAAGTAGCGCTGGGCCAGGTCCACCCGCAGGAGCAAGCGGTTGTTGCGTCCCACGGTGGCCAGGGGCTGTCCCACGTTGACGTAGCCGCCATTCTCGACCGCGATCTCGCGTAGGTAGCCGGCCATGGGCGCCTGCACGCGCTGGTTGCGTTGGTTGAAGCCTCGCGAGACCGAGACGTTGGCGAGCCGCGTCTCGGCATTTTTTAGGTTCCGCTCGGCGGCGAGGTACTCGCGTTGCGAGATGATCTGGTCCTTGACGAGCTCCGCGGCGCGCTCGAAGTTGAGGCGGGCCGTGGACAGCTCCGTCTCCCCCTCCGTGATGGCGCTGCTGAGGTCGCTACGGACCACCTCGCTGCTGCGGATCGTGAACAGCGGTCTGCCCGCGGCTACCTCGCTGCCGACGACGGTGGCCTCGGCGAAGGTCACCGTGCCGCTGATCTGGGCCGCGAGCACCCGCTCGTCTCCGGGGGTCGAGAGGAGTTCGCCGCTCGTGTTGACCACTTCTGAAAAATCCTGCACCCGCGCCGGAGTCGTCGCGAAGTCCACCTTCCAGGCCTGCTCCTTGAGGTAGGTGATGTCGCTTTCGGCGATCTCGTCCCCGCCCGCCGCGGCGCCCGCAGCTTGTCGGTCGGCGTACACGACGACCCCGGCAACCGTGACGGTGTCCCTGTACTCGGGCGTGGTGATCAAGAAACTCAGCTCGTAGGTCCCGACGCGATCCGGGGTCAAGCGCAGGCGGAAGATGCCCGGGACCTCCGGCTCGGTCGCCGTGACGCTTTGCGCATGGTCCGCCTGTTTTAGCGAAAGCGTAACCGCCCCCGCGTCGACGGCCGTGAAGCGCTCGCCGAGGGCGGTGAAGTGGGCCGCGAAACGGCTCTCCTCGCCGACGACCAGGGGCTTGAATTCGACGAAGAGCTCCGTCTTCGCGGTGTAGAGGGTGTAGATGAGGGGTTGGAGTTCCGAAACCTCGGCGGTGACGTGATTACCGTCGGCATCGTGGGCATGTTCGTCCTCACCCTCGTGGGCGTGGGAACAGGCAGACAGGATGCAAAGCGCGACTGCCAGGGGCAGCAACGGGTGATGCATGGTGAAGATTTGTGAGAAGGATTTAAATGGAA
>JBGTKC010000215.1:0-3776 GCA_041744755.1 Saprospiraceae bacterium | reverse complement strand
GAGGGCCTCAGCACCTTCCTCCACCTCGAGGGCCGCACCATGACCACCCTGCGCGACCTGCCCGTGCCCAGGCGCATGGCGCGCAACTACCTCAACGGCCGGCGCGAGCGCTACCTCCACCCCTTGCGGCTCCTGCTGCTCAGTAGCCTGCTGTGCTTCGCGATCGTGCGCCTCACTGGCGGCGGGGAGGATGCGAACTTCGTGAACGTCGGCTCGGACAGCGCCCCGGCCGAGGACGAAACGAAGGCCGACGTCGACTCGGCCAGGGCGGAGGTGATCGACGGTGACGAGCGCGCGGTCGATTTCGACGTGGAGGACTACGACTCCGCTCAGGTGCGGATCCTGGTCGACAGTATCCGGGCGGCGGTCGCGCAAGGCTTAGACGGCGAGGCGATCAGCGCGGCCGTCCGCGTGAGTACCGACTCGATCGAGCGCGAGGTCGAGCGCGTGGCCCTCGGCCTGCAGGGGCGCTACGTCTTCGGCGTGCGCGAGGACGAGACGATGACCGCGCCGAGGCGCTCCGTCGATCGCCTGCGGATGGGCTACGCCAACCACGACCGCGTGCAGGCCCTGACGGCTTTCGCCATAACCCGTTACGCCGCCGACGACAGCCTCGCGCACGCGCTGCTAGACAGCATCGCCGCGGCCTTTTCGGAGCCGAGCGGCACCAACCTCCCCGACACCTTCCTCTACGGCGAGACCACCGGGCTCGACAACCGGCAGTACGCCTCGCTCACACCGGCGCAACTCGTCGATGCCTCCACGCTCGAGTCGCGGATCAATCGCCTCGCCTTGGCCAAGTTCGCGCAGATCAACCAGGAAGGCAAGCAGAGCATCAACGAGGCCCTGCTCGCCAACTTCACGTGGATGGTGCTGCTGTTCGCGCCGCTGCTCGCGTTCGGGTACTGGCTCCTGTACTGGCGCCGGATGCCGTACTACAGCCAGCACCTGAACCTGGTCGCGATCACGGCCTCGGTAGCGCTGCTAGTCGGGGCAATCGCCCTGGTAGGGGCGTACCTGGGGCTCCCCGAGGGCGTGACGTGGCCGCTCGCGGGCGCGGTCGTCTTCGGCTACGTCCTCGTCACCGACATCCGCGTCTTCGAGGTGGCGTGGTGGAAAGCGCTGCTGAAGAGCTTTGTGCTCGGCCTGTACGGGACGATCGCCTTCGCGCTCGCGGCGGTGCTGTGGGTGACGCTGACGCTGTTGATGAATTGAGGGGGCAGGCGCGTTTGGCTCGCTCCGCGAGTGCGCCTTACAAGCTTTTTAAGCGGCGCTCGCAGAGCGCGTCAATCGCCGCGGATGCGCCCGGCCTCGCGTTGCGCAGGTTTTGGCGAAAGCCCAACCGTGTGCTCGCGAATCCTTACTTTGTCAATCCACTGCGCCCCGTAGCGCGTTGTCACCGGTATGCCGACGAAGAAAACCACAGCGACAAAGCCGAAGCCCCCCGCCGCTACGAAGCCAGCGCCGGGCGCGAAGGCCGCTGCTCGACCGACGGCCGCAGCCACGCCAAAGCGCAAAACAATTCCCCTCGCCGCGATGGAAGACGCGACGTTTTATCACGTCATTAAACGGGGCGACCAGTGGGAGGTTTTTAAGAAGGGGGCAGACCGTGCCTCTGGGCTGTACGCCACCAAGCGCGAGGCCGTGGCCGCCGCACTGACGTTTAAGATCCACAACAAACACATCTTCGTCCACAAGGCCGACGGCTCGATCGACCAGTGGATCCGCAGCCGCGCCGCATGATCGCGTACGAGCGCTCCGTCTTCGTTAACTGCCCGGTTGACGATGACTACTTCCCGCTCTTGCGCGCGATGCTCTGGGTGCTGCACCGCTGCGGCCTGAGTCCGAGGCTCTCGCTCGAGCGCAGTAACGCGGGCGAAGGGCGCTTGCGCAAGATTTGTGAACTCATCTCCGAGTTTAAATATGGGATCCATGATTTGAGTCGCATCAAGGCCGGCAAGAAGAACGAATTGTACCGACTCAACATGCCTTTCGAGCTCGCGATCGACTATACGTACCGGTTGCTGGCGAAGGAGCCGCGACACGCGGGAAAAGTGCTGTTGGTGCTGGAGGGTGAACCTTTTTCGGCGCAGAAGGGCCTGTCTGATATCGCTTTCGCCGATCCGCAAACCCACCACAATGAGGTGGAAGTCTTGATCGAGAAGGTTCGGGAGTGATTGGTCGTCAACGGGATCCCGATCGAGGCTAGCGCCACGGGCCTATGGCGTGAGTACAACGCCTCTTACGGCCAATTGGCAGCTGCCCTCATGGCCCGAGATTGGCAGCAAAAGGATATCAATGGCATGCCGATCAAGGAATTCATTGATTTTTTACAGCACCCGCCCTTCTAGCCCCGCACCACCAGCCGCCGCCGCGCCTCACGTCACCGCCAGTCGCCGGTCTAGCTTCCGCAACCGTAAGCCCAACGCAACCAACATCGCACCCGCGTACACCGCGAACAGCCACACCCACGCCAGCGCCCCGGCCCCCGGCTGGAAGAACATGAACAGCCCCAGCAGCAGACTCGCCAGGCCACTTAGCCCGAGGAAGAACTCCCCCTCGATTTCCTTGCGGAGCCGCACGGCCGCCGCGATCTCGAGCACGCCCGTCATGATCGCCCAGGCCGACACGAGGTACAGCAGCGCGAGGGCCGCCGTCTCGGGGATCAGGAAGGCCGTCACCCCGGCACCGATTCCGAGCACGCCCGAGAGCGCGAGCGCCCACCAGCGCTCGGTCTCGCGCCGGGTCCGGATCCCGGCCACGAGGTTGAAGCCCCCGTCGAGTAGCGCGTAGGTCCCGAAGGCGAACACGAGCGCGTACAGCGTCACGCCCGGCATAAAAAAGGCCACGACGCCCAGCAAGACTGCAAGCACCCCCCGGATCACGAGCGCCCACCAGTTGTGCGCCACCTGCGCCGCGCCCGCGGGGCCGTAGATCTTGCCGGTGGAATGGTCGATGATGGTGGCCATGTGTAAGGAGTATTTAGGCTTGGTGTAAGTAGTGTTGTAAGTGAGATTTGGGTTTGATGTTCGGTTTTCGGTCGGGGGCCGCGGCGGTCGGTTCGATGCGCTCCGCGCCCAACCGCCGCGGCCCCCGACCGAAAACAACTGTAGAATTAAGAATCACTAAGCTCCGCCTCGACAATATCTGTAGGTAACGTTGATGCCTTCCGGCAAAACGTCTGCGGCGCTGAGCCCACGGCGGTTGCGCGCAGAGCGCGTCGAACCGACCGCCGTGGGCCCAGCGCCGCGGGCTCAACCCCCCGCCACCATCTCCCGCACCGCCGCGATACTTCCCTCGTGCGGCACCCGGTTTCCTATCCCATCGTAATCCCAAAGTCCGGAGTTGTGATAATTAGCCAAATCATCCCAGTCCGGCCGATCGATAACGGGATAAATGCACACACCAGCGAAGTCTGAATTCGCGCGCCGCAGCCTCCCGCACTCCTCGGCGATCATCCGGAGCCACAGCGGTCGATTGTCCCCGAAGTGGCCGGTTTCGGACAGGAAGAAGGGCCGGCGGTAGCGCTCGTAGGCGTGCTGCAACAGCTCACCGAGCGGCACCCTGTCGGCCTCCCCGCGCGCCAGTCCCTCGAACGGCAACTCTTCGACGCGCGGCCACGTAAGCGGGCCGACGCCATCGGTCCACTGCCCGTCGTAGTAGCAGTTGAACCCCAGCACGTCGAGGTAGCTCTCCTGGCCGCCCAACTCAGGGCACATCCGGCCGCCGATGATGTCGGCCGCCTGGAACTGGTGGTTGTTGAGGTTGGCGACGTG
>JBGTKC010000214.1:0-2681 GCA_041744755.1 Saprospiraceae bacterium | reverse complement strand
CCTCACCCCAACTCCACATCCACCCCCAAAATATCCCGCACCCCTACCTCTCCCTTCACCGCCGCATATGCCGGCGTCACGTGGTGCCACAGGTCATTACCAAACGTCTTCTCCTCCCCGGTATCGGCCTGAAAGAGTAATTCGCCCGGCTGTAAGGTGTGCGCCAAGAGTAGTTCCCGCGTCCCGTCGGCCAACTGCTCGTACACCTGGCTCTCCGCCCCCTCGACGTTGCGGCGCTGCACCACCAGCGCCGACACGATGTAGGCCGCGCCATCCTCGTGGATGCCCTCGGGCGAATTTTCACCGGGCACGTCACCGTGGGCGAGACTGCGCATGAAGTGCACCGTCACGCGGAGGCTCGTCGTCTCCGGGTGGATCTCGCGCACGGTGCTGGCCAGCGCCTGCAACAGTTGCCGGAAGTACGGTCCCGCGACGCTCTCCTCCCCCGCTTCTGCGAAAACCCGCCGCATCGCCCGGAAGTCGTCTGCGGCCTGCGCGAACGGCGTTGCGTCGCGTAGGCGGTCGAGCTGCCAGGTAGCCGTAGGTTTTGGCGAAAGCCCGCTGCTCTCCTCCCTAAGCGTGACCGCAAAACGCGCGATGGTGCGCTGGCGGGTAACCTGTCCGAGTGCCTCGAATCGCTCCAGCTGTTTCTCGTCTAGCTGATCCGTAAATCCCCGTAACGCCGCGACATCAATTCGCCCGGTGTAGTAAGCCTCGTACTGCCCCTTCAGCGCCGCGGCCGAGTCGGGCAGCGCCTTAGTGAGGAAGGCCAGTTGCTTCTGGCGCCCGAGGTAAGGGTCGTCGTTAAGTTGTTCGAAGTAAGGCTGCAGCTCCGCCAACACAGCGTCGCGCCGCAGCCCCAGCTCTCCGACATCCATGAGGCGGATCGGCGAGCGGATCGGGCGCTTCAGCGCGATCGAAAGATCTTGTTCGGTGAGCATTGAGGGAGGACTTACTTGCCGGCCTTGAGCCACGCGATCACGCCGGCCATCCAGTCTTCGGACAGGTGCGGGGCGTACATCCCGAAACCGTGTCCGCCTTTCGGCAAAACCTCCATCGCGAAGGGCACCTGGTGCTCCTCGAGGGCACGGGCGTAGAGGAGGCTATTGGCCACCGGTACCGCGCGGTCGTCCGACGCGTGTACGAGGTAGGTCCGGGGCGTGGCCCGGTCGACGCGGTCCTCGCCGGAGTACTTCTCCAGCGTCGCGGCACTCGGTGCCGGCCCGAGCAGCGCATCGCGCGACCCACCGTGCGTGTGCTCCTTCATGGTGAGCACGGGGTAGACCAGCACCGAGGCGCTCGGCCGCTCCGACGGGTCGTCGAGCGTGGACAGCAGCATGGCCTCGTGCCCGCCCGCCGAGAAGCCCATCACCGTGATGGCATTCGTGTCGATGCGCCACTTCGCGTGCTCCTTGCGCAGCAGTCGCAGCGCCGCGCGCCCGTCCTCCATCGCCACGAGCTTCGGGTACGGCACCTCCTCCGTGGCCGGCAAGCGCGACATTAGCACGGCCGCATTGAAGCCCTGCGTCGCGAAACGACGCGCGATGTCGATGCCTTCCTTTTGGTAGGCGAGTACGTGGTAGCCGCCGCCCGGGCACACCAACACCGTCGGCGCCGTCGCGCCTTCGGCGAGGCCTTGCGCCGGCACCCAGTACACGAAAGGCTCGTGGATATTGCGCGCGTTCTCGAAGGCTTGACCCGGTTCTTCGGTGCGGGTCTCGAGCCTCGGCGTGACGGACTGGCCAGAGAGGTTGTACGCTTGCTGGGCGGCGAGTGGGGCAGCGGCCAACGAACACATTGCTACTATGGCAGTGAGACGGATGGGGGTGGACATTGAGTAAAGGTATAGCTTGTGGGCGCCGGCGGCGGACAGGAGGGCGCATCTAATTTAGCCGGTCCGCCGTCGGTCGCTGCGCTCGCGGAGAGGCAAACAGGCTACAGCAGTTAGCGGACCTATCGCCCGCGAGCACGATGCCTAAGCGGTAGCGCCTTCAACACTTCACCCTTCACCATTCAACACTTGACCTCCCAGCCCAACAACCCGCTCCACGGCGTCAAGCTCGTCGACATCCTCGAGGCCCTCGTCGCGCAGTACGGCTGGGAGGGACTCGCGCGCCGCATCGACATCCGGTGCTTTCAGTACGATCCGAGCGTAAAGTCGAGCCTGACTTTCCTGCGGAAGACGCCCTGGGCCAGGGCCAAGGTCGAGGAGCTGTACCTCGATACGCTCAACCGACCACAACGATTTACGGAAGCCTAGAGCGAGATCTGTATAACGCCCAGCAGGACGTGGGACTCGCGCGAGTTGGCCGCCGGGACTGTGTGCTCGCCGCGGAGCTCGAGTCCGAACTCGAACTTGCCCTTGCCCACGGTGACCCCGGGGCGGATGTCGATGCTGGTGGGCCTTGCGGCAAAACGCGTTGTCGACACCAGGACCTCCGTCCACGCCGTCATGAACCACTCCTCCGTGTCGATCGTCTGCCCGGCCAGCGCGTGCTCGAAACCGACGCGGTAGCGGTGGCGGTAGGTCAGCTCCAGCGGCGCGCCGGCGTCCCCGCGGAAACGCTGCTCTGTGCGGAAGCGGTGGGCCCACCGCACGTAGCGCGCGTCGGTGATGAACTCGGCGAAGAGCCACGTCCGCAGCTCCCGCGCGCGCTCTTCGCCGCCGATGGGGTAGCGTG
>JBGTKC010000213.1:0-11866 GCA_041744755.1 Saprospiraceae bacterium | reverse complement strand
TGCCGTTTAAGAACCTCAAGTGGATCATCGTCGACGAGGAGCACGACCCGAGCTACAAGCAGCAGGACCCGAGCCCGCGGTACAACGGCCGCGACGCTGCCATCTATCTGGCGCACCTGTGGCAGGCTAAAGTCCTCCTGGGGACCGCCACCCCCGCGGTCGAGACCTACCAGCACACCAAGACCGGGAAGTACGGCCTCGTCGTGATGAAGGAGCGCTACGGCGGCAGTGTGTTACCGAGCTTGCGGATCGTAGACCTCAAGGACCAGACGAAGCAAAAATTGATGCAGTCGCACTTCTCGCTCCCGATGATCGAGGCGATAAAGGCGACGGTGGCCGCGGGGCGGCAGGTGATCCTCTTCCAGAACCGCCGCGGCTACGCACCTACCCTACGGTGCGACTCCTGCGGCTGGGCGAGCGAGTGCATCCACTGCGACGTCACGCTCACCTACCACAAGCACCGCCACAATCTGCAGTGTCACTACTGCGGCTACCAGAAGGAGGTCCTCCGGGCCTGTCCCGCCTGCGGGAGCACGAAGCTACAGATGCAGGGCTTCGGGACCGAGAAGCTCGAGGACGACCTGAAAGTGTACCTGCCTGAGCTCAGGATCAGTCGCCTGGACCTGGACACGGCCCGTGGGAAGAATGCCCTAGGCCGCATCATCGAGGACTTCGAAGAGCGTAAGGTGGACGTCCTGATTGGGACGCAGATGGTGACCAAGGGCCTGGACTTTCACAACGTCGGCCTCGTCGGCGTGCTCAACGCCGATCTCTCGCTAAGCTTTCCGGACTTCCGCGCCACGGAGCGTGGGTTTCAATTACTCACGCAGGTGAGTGGGCGGAGCGGACGGGGCGAGGAGCGGGGCGAGGTCCTGGTCCAGGCGTACAACGTCGGCCACCCGGTGCTCGGCGAGATCGGGACGGCCGACTACGAGAGCTTCTACCGGCGCGAGATCGAAGAGCGGCAGCAGTTCAACTACCCGCCGTTCGTACGGATGATTACGGTGACCCTAAAACACCGTGACGCACAGACCCTCAACAACGCCACCAAGATTTACGCGAATTACGTACGCCAGCGCCTCGGCGATCGTGTGGTCGGGCCGGCGATTCCGCACGTGTCCCGCGTGCGCAACCAGTACCTCCTCAACGTCCTCCTCAAGCTCGAGCGCGACGGCAAGGTGATCCGTTACGCCAAGGACACCCTCGAGGAGGCTGCCACGGAGGTGCATGCCGAGTCCGGCATGTCGCAGGTGAGGATCAATGTGGACGTAGACCCGGTCTAGGCCGGGGCGGAGGGGGCTGCGCTGGCGCCTGCGCCGGCACGGCAGAGATTCACGGTGGCGGTGTGCTTCGCATGCGGCGCTTAGGGGCGTAGCGAAATTTCTAAACATCGCCGTTGCAAGTCTCTCGGGCTTCGCCTACATTTGCGACCGCTTTCAGCGAAACGGGGGATTAGCTCAGCTGGCTAGAGCGCTTCCATGGCATGGAAGAGGTCATCGGTTCGACTCCGATATTCTCCACTCTGAAACCCGTCCACGGATTACCGTTGGCGGGTTTTTTGTTTTGGCGACAGCCGTCTGCCCGAAAACGAGTGGTTATCGTCGATTCGAGCGTCGGTGACGTTGGCTTGACTCGGCATTCCGCTGGCGGGCAAAACGTACCCTCACCCGGGTAGATGTCGGTCTAATCCTTGCTAGGCTACTGGTTCATTCGAACTGGGTATGCCGAACTCTACGCTCGCTTTTCGTCTTAAGCTCGCCTCCGTTTACGTGGTGCTCTGCGCGCTTGGGGCGGGCCACGCGGACGCCTTCGCGCAGATCGTATTCTCCACGCGGCCCATCGACGCACAGGTCAACTGTAGTTTCGTGCCGAACGCCCCCTCCGTGACCGCATCCGGGGGCTGCGGCGGAGCCGTGCTGGTGGATTACGTCCAGACCCGCACCGATGGCGACTGCCCCTATAACTACACCCTGGTCCGCACGTGGGGTGCGACGGACCCGTGCGGCACGAAGGCCACGCATACCCAGCGCATCACGGTGAGCGACACGCAAGCGCCCGTGATCGCGGGCGTACCAGCCAACGTGAACGTCCCCCTCGGCGCCGCCCCCGGCGAGCCCAACGTCGTGGCGATCGACTTCTGCGACGCGAAGGCGACCCTGAAGGTAGTCCGCGACAGCGTTGCGGGCGCCTGCGGCGGCTACGCCATCATCCGCAACTACACCGCCACCGACGCCTGCGGCAACTCGCGCACCGCTCGCTACATCGTGAACGTCAACCAGGACACACCACCCGTCATCAGCGGCGTGACCGCGGGGAAGACGCTCGCCTGTGGCGAGGCACTACCCCCCCCGCCAGCCGTCACCGCGAGCGACGCCGAGGGTAGCGTGCTGCTGTCCGTAAGGCTCGACACCCTGCGCGACATCCCCGGGGACACCTGTAGGATCATCCTGCGCATCTGGTCGGCGACCGACAACTGTGGCCTCGTGACCACGGCGGCACAGCGCTTCGTCTTCATCGACGGCCAGGCCCCTACCCTCTCAGGAATCCCCGCCTACGCCATCATCTACTGCGAGGCCCTACCGGCGCCCCCGGTAATCGGCGTAGACATCATAGCCACCGACAACTGCGACCCAAAACCGACCATCCTCTACGAGGAGCGCAGCGAGCAGACCAACAACGGGACCTGTAGCGACCAGATCTATCGCGTGATCCGTACCTGGACGGCGCGCGACGAGTGCGGCAACGTTACCACCCGCACTCAGATCCTCCAGATGAAGTGCGAGTGCTGCTCCAACGGCATCGACGACGACGACGACGGACTGATCGACGACTACGACCCGCAGTGCAATTGTTTCTCCGGCGTAGAGGCCGCCTGCGACAGCCTCAAGCGCTACTACATCCCGCCGGTCCTCGCGCCCATCGGCGCGATTTACAACGATCCTTCGGAGATTGTCATCACGACGCTCTCGCCGGTCGCTAACATCTCCGTGCAGACAGCCGATGGCACCACCTACAACAAAACCTTCCAAGTCCTCAAGGGGGCCCCATTGATCATCCCGCTGAAGCCGGACCAACTGCAAACCCTCGGCCACGATAAGATCGAGCGTCACAAGGGTTGGATCATTACTTCAGATCAGTTGATCCAGCCGATCTACCGGATCGACTCGAAGTACAACAAGGTGCTCGTAACCATTAAAGGCCCTCAGGCGCTAGGCCGCGTATTCAGGGCCGGGAGCCAGACTAACACCTGTGGCAAGAACAAAATGGGTGGGGGCGAAGGCCACTTTATCTCGATAATGGCCTCCGAGGACGATACCGAGATCACCATCGACTTTAAATTCCCGGCGCTGAACGGCCTGAAGGGTCCCGTTAAGCGCAAGCTAAACCGCAACGAGACCTACCTCATCCGCGACGATGACAGGAATACCACCGTCTCCGGTAGCCTCATCACGGCCACCAAGCCGATTGCGGTCGTGACCGGATCACAACACACGTACTCCTGTAAGTACCCCATCAATGACGGAACGCCGACCGGCGGACAGGACGGGGGTATAGACCAACTCGTGCCCAATTGCCTCACGGGCGACGAGTACGTCATGGTTCGCGGGAAGGGCAACCAGGTACAACAGTACGCCGTGCTGGTGGCCAACAAAAACAACACCCGCGTGGTGGTCAATGGCGACGTGACCAAGGAGCTCATCCTCCAGGCCGGGGACTATACCCAGGTCTGGCTCGACGGCGGCGCTTACGACAGCAAGCACTTTAAGGGCAACAAGCCGTTTTATGCCTTCCAGGTCGCGGGCATCAGCACCAACAACGAGGTCGGGATGGCGATCTGCGGGCCGGTCGGCGAGTGCAAGGGAGACACGCTGATCGAGTTTCCGAAGTTTGCCTTCTCTCCCGACGGTAAGTCGCCGGAGAACGTGGCCTACGTCATCATTCCGACCTACGGCCTCGGGACCCTGCGGGTCAACGGCCAGCCGTATACCACTTGCTCGGTGGCCAAACCCGTACCCGGACGCCCGGACCTCAGCGTCGTGACCTTCGACAACAATTGCCTCAAGGCAATGAATTCGATCTCCTCCGAGACGCGCTTCATCGCCGGACTCCTCGTCGGCATCTCCGGCGATTCAGGAACCCACGGCTACCTCACGAGCTTCAAGGACCGCATGGAGGTGCGCCACCCGCGGACCCGCGAGGTGACCACGGCTTACTTCGTCGACACCTTGTGCGGCAACTCCAGCAAGAAGCACTGCATCGACGTGAGTAGTTGCGCCACCGACCACAACATCGTCTCGGTCCGCGCGAACAATGGGAAGGTCACACTCGACGGCGGGACTTGCCTTACGTATACAGCCACCGACGGTTTTCAGGGCATGGACCAAGTCCTGGTCACCGTCCAAAACGACCAGGGCCTCTTCCAGACCGTGTGCCTCAGCTACTGGATCTGCTCAGCGCCGCCGGAGGTAAAGTTCCCCTTCGTCGACACGACCGTCAGTTGCGAGAACGTCCCGCCCGTAGAGCCGCCCCTGATGTCGGACGAGTGCGGGCAGCGCGTCGACTACCTTACCGAGGACATCCGCGAGGACGGCGGCTGTGACTACAGCTACATCATCAACCGCCGTTGGGTCTTCTGGGACCAGTGCGGGGACTCCACGCACGCCCTCCAGATCATCCGCGTGATCGACACCTCCGCGCCTATAGCGATCAACTTCCCAAGCGACACGATCATCGCCAGCTGCCAGGGACTGCCACCCGTGCCGCCCCTCAGCTTTCGCGAAAACTGCGACGCCACGTACGGGTGGTCCTTCCGGCAAGAGACGATCGACTCCACGTGCGCGGTCAACTTTACCGTCGTGCGCACGTGGGAGGCCTGGGACGAGTGCGGCAACCGCAGTATCGCCTCCCAGCGGATCGAGCTGCGTGATACGGCCGCGCCCCGCCTCAGCGGCGTGCCTGCCGACCTGCTGCTCGTCTGCGGACAGAGCGCGCCCCTGCCCTCGGTCACGGCCTCGGATGACTGTGACCCCAACCCAGTCGTCGTGTTCGAGGCCACCGTGTACCCCCCCAACTGTGACACGATCTACCACGCGCTCCGCACATGGACCGCGACCGATCTCTGCGGACAGGTCACCACGGCCACGCAGCGCATCCTGACCATCGACCAAAGCCCACCGCAGGTCCTGTCGGTACCGGCCGACGTAAGCATTGCTTGTGGGCAACCGCTACCCACCGCCGCGCCTCAGTTCGTCGACGATTGCCTCGTCCCCCCGGTGGTCTACCAGGTCGATAGCGTCGCCACAGGTACCTGCCCCGTGATCGAGCAGGTCTACCGGACCTGGAGCGTTACCGATGCCTGCGGCAGGACGGTCTCCGCCCGGCAGGTCATCTCAATCACGGATGCCGTCGGCCCAGTATTCGTCCCGCTGCCAGATACGGTCTTCAGCTCCTGTGCCGACCCCCTGATCATCCTCGTGCCGACGGTGATACAGACCTGTGGCGTGGTCATCACTTTCACAGACAGCATGGCTTCCGGGCCGAACTGCAATGGGGAGCGCCTCCTGTACCGTACCTACACGGCGACGGACCATTGCGAGCGCACGGCCACCTACCGTCAGCTGTATTACTTCCGTGACCAAGTGCCGCCGATTTGGGTGATGCAGCCTGTAAACGCGGTACTATCGTGCGGAGACCCGATTCCGGCCGTCATCGACCCGAACGTAGCCGACGCCTGCAGCGGCTTCAACCCTGTGGCCGTCACGGTTCGCGACAGCTCTCAGGTGTGTCCGGCCACCCGGTGGATCGTTCGCAACTATACGGTCTCCGACTGGTGCGGTAACCTGAGCTACTTTACGCACCGCATCACGATCATCGGGTGTGAGCCCGTAAAACCCGTCCTCGCGACGGGACAAGCCGGCTGCACTGGCGAGGAAATCACCCTTACCGTGACGCTCGACAGCGGGTACGTGACACCGGTGTACCAGTGGCAATACAGCCCCGATGGCGTCACCTGGACTACGCTCGGGGGCGTGGTGGCAACGCCTACGTACGTGATCCCTAACGCGGACCCTAGCCGCGACGGCGTCTACCGCGTCAACGTCGCCAACAACGCCACTGAGCTCGGGAGCGAAGACTGTTCGACGCTATCCAACCTGATCCCGCTGACCATCCGCCCCCACAAGTCCTCAGCCGAGAGCATGGAGATCTGCCGCGGCGACACACTCTTCTATCTCGGGGATACCCTCACGCAGAGCCTGCAGCGCACAGACCGCCTGCAGACGTACTACGGTTGCGATTCGGTGGTGACGCTCACGCTCGCGGTGTATCCATTCATCGAATTGGAGGTAGACACCATGATCTGTTTTGGCGAAAGCCTCACTTATTTCGGGAAGCAATACGGCGCCGCGGGCACGTATCGCGACACCCTGATCACGGCCCAGGGCTGCGACAGTACGCTTACGCTAAAACTCTCCGTGCGTCCGGATCTCCGCCGCAGCGCCGAGGCGCAGATTTGCACGGGCGAAATTTACACCTTCGCCGATACCACATTTGCCACGCCGGGCACGTACAGCCGTGTGTTCAGGTCTCGCGAGGGCTGCGACAGCACGCAGACCCTCGTGCTCCGCCAGGCGCCCGCCAAGGCGACCCGGATCGATACCGTAGTTTGCATCGGGCAGAGCGTCACGGCCGCCGGTGAGACCTTCACGACTTCGGGTGTACACGTCCGCACCCTGCGGACCTGGGCCGGGTGCGACTCGGTGGTGACGCTCAACCTCCTCGTTAGCCGCCCGGACACCGGCCGCGTCCGGGGTCACGTCTGCTTCGGGGAGCAATACTTCTTCGGAACCGAGCGCCTCAGCAGTGCCGGGGTCTACTACCGGACCCTACCGAATCGCTACGGCTGCGACTCTACCGTCGAACTCACGTTGCGGGCCTCGCCCCGCTACGATGTCGACCTGCGCGTGGAGCTGTGCCAGGGTGAGATCTACCGCAACGGCAACTACAGTTTCACGGTGGCCGGGCGCTGGCCGATGCAGTTCTACACCGCGGATGGTTGCGATTCGACCGTCAACGTGACACTCGTCTACCGCAAGCCCACGCAGGCCAACCTTACCGCTACCATCTGCCTCGGCGGCACCTACCCAGTGGCGGACACCGCGTACGCCACCTCCGGGCGCTTCGTCCGCAAGACCCGCAATCGGTACGGGTGTGACTCCACTATCACGCTCGACCTCACGGTCGTCCCGCCAACCCGCACCGTGGTTCGCGAGACCCTTTGTTTTGGCGAAAGCCTCGTGGCTGCGGGTCGGACGTTTAGCGCTACGACCCGGGACAGCGTCCTCCTAAAGGGTAAGGCCGGGTGCGACTCCCTTGTAGTCGTCGACGTCAGGGTCTTGCCGACCACAAGTCGCGACACCATCGCGGCGGTTTGTTTTGGCGAAAGCCTCACCGTGGCCGGCCGCTCCTACTCCACCGCCGGTAAGCACCGCACCACCTTCCCGGATCGCAACGGGTGCGACTCCACGTGGACCCTGACGCTCGACGTCTACCCCGAGCTGCGTGATACGTTGCGCGAGAGCATCTGCGCCGGGGACACCTTCGTCGTCGCCGCCCAGTCCTTCACGGCGGCCGGCAGTTACACGGTCACGTACCGTTCGGCCAATTTTTGCGACTCGACCATCGTGCTCGAGCTGGAGTTGCGGGACACGGCCTTTACCCTACTCAACGATACCATTTGCGAGGGGGAGACCCTGGTCTTCGGCGCCCGCTCGCTGAGTGTGGCCGGCGAATACCGCGACGAGCTGCAGACCGTAACAGGCTGTGATTCAACGGTGGTGCTGCGACTGCAGATCAATCCGACGACGCTGAGCCGCATCGATACCGTGATCTGCGTCGGGGCGACCCTCGAGGCCGCCGGTGAGACCTTCGCGGTGGCCGGGAGCTACACGCGGACGGTCCGCAGCACCAGCGGGTGCGACTCTGTCATCTCGATCGAGCTGCGGATCAGTCCGCAGGACACGACGTGGACCTTCCGCGAGATTTGCCAGGGGGAGCGGTTTAGCTTTTACGGACAGGCCGGCTCCAACTCCGGTGAGTACTTCCACACAGTCGCCAACCGCTTCGGGTGTGATTCTACGCTTGCGCTAAAACTCTCCGTGCACCCGAGGTCCGAGGAATCGATCGAGGCAGAGATCTGCGAGGGGAGCAGCTACGAGAACGGACCGTTCGCCTTCGCGACCGCCGGTCGTCACCGGATGCGCTTCCAAACCGTCCACGGCTGCGATTCGATCATCTTGCTCGACTTGCGGGTGCTGCCCAACGGCGACACCTCCTTCGCGACCTACATCTGCGAGGGCGAGGCGCTCGCGGTCCTCGACACGGTGGTACGTACCGCGGGCCGACACACGATCGTGGGGCGCGCGGCAAATGGCTGCGACTCGACCGTTACGGTGGACCTGTCGTTGGTGGCGCCAACGCGCACCGTCCTGGTCGACACCCTGTGTGCCGGCGAGACCCTCACGGTCGGCGGCCGCGTCGTCACGGAGACCGCCGCGGACAGCGTGACGGTGGCCGGGTGGCGAGGGTGCGATTCGACGATCGTCTACCGCGTCTACTTACGGGCCGCGGATACGGCCCGTACGACGGCGGAAGTGTGTTTTGGCGAAAGCTACACCCTCGCCGGCGTGACTTACGTAGAGAGCGGGCGCTACGTCACCCGGGCTGCTAACGTCCTCGGATGCGATTCGACGCACGTCCTCGACCTCGTCGTGCTTCCGCGAAACCAGCAGACGCGCACCGAGCAGATCTGCGCGGGGGACACCCTGCGGATCGGGGCGTACGAGCTGTCCGCGGCCGGCGAGCGAACGCTCGTGTTCCAAGACTCGAAGGGCTGCGACTCTTCTATCGTGTTGACGCTAGTCGTACGCGACACCGCGCGCACTACGCTGCGACAGACTATCTGCTCCGGGGAGTCGCTCCAGTTTGGCGAGCGCACACTGCGGACGAGCGGACGCTACCGGCAGGACCTGCGGACGGGTTACGGCTGCGACAGCAGTGTGGTTCTGGAGCTGACCGTCTCGCCGACCTACGCTACTGCGATCGACACGACGGTGTGCCCCGGGACGCAGTTGTCATTCGGTTCGAGGCTGCTGGTGCGGGCCGGCAGGTATGTAGACTCCTTGCAGACACAGGCTGGATGCGACTCTGTGGTGGTCCTCAACCTGCGCTACTACCCTGCCCCAGCCAGCACGGACACGCTGCACGTCTGTGAGGGCGAAGGGATCGAAGTGGGCGGCACGTGGCGGACGCAGTCCGGCAGCTACGCGACCACGCACTCGAATCAGTACGGGTGCGACAGTACGCATACCCTTGTGCTCGTGGTCCACCGCAGCGTGACCCGCTACGATACCCTGAGCATTTGCCACGACGACTCCGTAGCGTTCGACGGCCGCACCCTTGCCGCGAGCGGAACTTACGTCGCCGAATTCAAGACCGCCTCCGGGTGCGATTCGACGGTCGTCCTCGAGCTGTACGTCAACGACGAGGTCCTCCTGGCCGCCGACGACGCGGAGATCTGCGCGGGCGGCTCCGTAATGCTGCAGGCCCGGGGATACAGCGGACCTGTCGTATGGTCGCCCGCCGAGGGATTGAGCTGTACGACCTGCCCGAACCCGATCGCGCGGCCCACGGAGACGACGACGTACACCGTCGCGGCCAACGACTGCTCCGGCCGCACAGTGAGCGCCACGGCTAAGGTGCGCGTTCGCCAGCCGGTACAAGTCAAGATCGTCAGCAAGCGGAAAGTACGGCTCGGCGAGAGCACGACCCTCAAGGCCGTCGCGGATGACCCGACGGCGCGCCTGAGCTGGCACGAGGGCAACACCTTGCTCTGTGACGCTTGTGACGAGATTACGGTGCGGCCGCTGGTGACGACCGTCTACGAGGTCCAGGCCACCAACGGCAGCGGGTGCGACGATACGCAGCGCTTGACGCTAATCGTCGAGGACGAATGCTCCTTCGCCGACATCGAGATTCCCAACGTCATCACGCCCAACGGCGACGGAGCTAACGACGTGTTCGAGATTCGGTACGCTGGTCTCAAAGACATCATCCTCCTGCGGATATACAATCGCTGGGGGGAGCTCGTCTACGAGACCCGCGACATCGAGCGCTTCTGGGACGGGACGCACCGCGGGATCCCCCTCAACCCGGGGGTCTTCGTCTACTACATGGAGGGACATTGTATCAACGACGAGCCCTTCACAGAGGAAGGGAACGTGACGCTCATACGCTAACGCATTAAAAGGTTTTGCAATGTGTTGATCTGCAATGATTTGCGACGCGGTGTTCGCGTTCTCGGCAACATTCTTGCAACCTGCTCAGGGTAAACAGGCGCTTATGTTCTCTCGCTTCAGATTTGCCTTAGGTGTGAGCCTTGCGCTGGGAGCGTGGTGCAACGGCGTCGTGGCCCAGGATATCCACTACTCCAACCTCTCGGCCGTCCCTATGCAGATTAACCCGGCCTACACCGGCTTGATGGACTATCGGGCGCGGGTCGGACTCGATCACCGCGCGCAGTGGACCAACTTCACGAACGGCTACCGGACCACGAGTCTTTCGGCGGACGTGAAGGCGTGGCAGAAGGGCGCCGACGTCTTGGGGGTCGGCCTGCACATCAACAACGACCAGGCCGGGGATCTTAACTTTACGACACAGCAGATCAGTACGAGCGTAGCCTACCTCAAGGCGCTCGATCGCGGGAAGACCTTCGTTTCCTTCGGGATGCAAAATGTGTTCAGTAGCCAGCGCATCGACTGGTCCCAGGCCAGGGGTTTCGACTTCGAGCCTGTGGAGTCACTGGCGGCGGGCGGAAATAATGGCTTCTGGGACGTCGGGGCCGGCATGGCGGTGTTTATTCGCCCGAGCAAGCGGCAGGCGTGGTTCGCGAGCCTGGGCGGCGCGCACCTCAACAACCCCCAAGTCACGTTCCTCGGGGATGCCGACAACAGCATCGGCGATCGCCTCTACACTAAGTGGAGTCTACACGCCGGCGGCGAGGTGCACTTCGGTCAGTTTAGCTCTATTCGCCCCAGTGTTATCTACCTCAGCCAGGGACCCAATCGCCAGATCAAGGTAGGCAGCTTCTGGCGCTACAAGGCCGACCGCGGCCTCCACACCGACTCCCAGATCGCGGTCCATTTCGGGGCCTGGCTGCGGACCTACCTCGCCAAGGGCGGCAGCGGCGTGGACGCGATCAATTTTGCCGCGCGCTTCGACTACGACAAGACGAGCATCGTGATCTCCTTCGACACCAACATCTCAGGCCTCACGGTAGCCAGTGATGGCTTCGGTGGCCCCGAGGTCGCGATCGTCCAGGAACTCGACTGGGGCGACCCGAAGAAGAAAAAGCACAAGGTGAAGTGCCCAACGTTCCAGTATTAAGACCAGCGGCGCCCAATGGACGATGGACTGGCAGCGTCTGATGGACCTGCCGCACAAACCTCGGCACGGGGCTCTGGGCCCGGCAGTTCTTCAGCGCAGTGCGGGAGCGCCGTGGAATTTAGCGGAACCGCGCCGGGGGAATCAGCGCAATCGAGCCAAAAAAATCTTGGTCCGCCAGCGTCGCACCTACCGACAACGCATATACGCCTCAGTAACGGCGAGCAACTATCGCAAACGCAAAAGGCCCAAGCATCTTTGCTCGGGCCTTCAAACTATGTAGCGAGGACAGGACTCGAACCTGTGACCTTTGGGTTATGAGCCCAACGAGCTACCAACTGCTCCACCTCGCGGTATTTGGTTCCCAACGCTCGTTTGCGTTAGGAGTGCAATGATACGCTCGCCGGTGACACGTGTGCAAGCCGAG
>JBGTKC010000212.1:0-12869 GCA_041744755.1 Saprospiraceae bacterium | reverse complement strand
CGACACGACCATGGAGCGCCTCGTGCAGATCGGCGAGAAGCTGCGCCACGAACACAAATTTGGTGGCTACATCCACCTCAAGGCCATCCCAGGCGCGAGTCCAGAATTGCTCGAACGTGCCGGCCGCGTCGCCGATCGCCTCTCGGTCAACATCGAGATCCCGAGCGAGATGTCGCTCAAGCACGTGGCCCCGGAGAAGAACTACAAGGAGGTCATGGAGCCAATGGCCTACCTGCGCGATCGCATTGCGGAGGATAAGAAAGAGCGGCTTTCGCCAAAACTGTACCTGGGTGCCGGCACTGGCGCTGCGGGGCGAAGCTCGGAGAAAGGCCTCTCCTTCGCCGCCGGTGGCCAGTCTACCCAACTCGTGGTCGGCGCCACCCCCGAAACGGACGCTGAGGTCCTCACGCTCGCGGACGGCCTCTACAAAACGCAGCACCTCAAGCGCGTCTACTACTCCGGCTACATCCCGATCGCCACCGACGCCCGCATCTCGGCCGACCTCACCACCCCACCCTTGCTGCGCGAGCACCGCCTCTACCAGGCCGACTGGCTGATGCGCCAGTATGAGTTCGCGCTCGACGAGATCCTCGACCCGCTACATCCTAATCTGGACGAGCAGGTCGACCCGAAGCTCGGCTGGGCGCTTCGTCACCCAGAGTCCTTCCCGATCGACATCAACACGGCCGACAAGCGCGACCTGCTGCGCGTCCCGGGCCTCGGCCACAAGTCCGCCCAGCGCATCGTGGCCGCCCGCCGCTCGGGTAGTCTCAGGGTGGAAGACCTCAAGCGCCTCGGTGTGGTTTGGAGTCGAGCGCAGTACTTCGTGACTGTCCCGGGGCAAGGGACGCACCATTTGAATTGGGAGCCGGAGGTCTTGCGGCAGCGACTGATTGCGCCGATGGCGCAGAAGGCGCGGCCGGCGCAGATGAGTTTGTTCGGGGCTCCGTGACCGCCACCCTCTTCGACGGCTCCCTCGCCGGCCTGTTGTCCGTGGTCTTTGAGGTCTTCGCCAACGGCCTCGTCGTGGAGCAGCTCGAGCGGACGCACCGCTACAGCCCCAACATGTTCGGCGAGCCCGTTACTGTGGCCACGGACGAGGCGCACGCCAAGCGCGTCTGGGAGGGACTCGGTACGTTCAAAGGCTTCGACCGGGAGCTGGTCTTGCGCAACTGGCTCTTCGACACCACCGAGAGCGACACGGACATCGTGCACCTGATGGTAAGGATGTTCCGCGAGCAAAGCGTCGAGGCCGCAGAGGACTACCGCGACGAGGCCATTTTTCGCACCAAGCAGGTGCACAAAAAGATGTGCCGCGAGATCCACCGCACGCATGCGTTCGTGCGTTTCGCGGAAGCAGAAGACGGACTCTACTTCGCGCGCATCGACCCGGACTTCGACGTGTTGCCACTGGCCGTCGAGCACTTCGAGGACCGCTACCAGGACCAGGAGTGGCTCATCTGGGACGGGCGGCGCGATTACGGATTCTGGTTCGCGCCCGGGCACACGAAGGCGGTCAGGGTAGAGTTGCCCGCGGGGTCGGAAGTTTTGCCGGAAGGCGTATCGGCGGCTCTTCCGAGTAAAGCACAGCCGAACGTGGCGGCGGCCGCCTCCCACGAAGATGGCTTCCAACGGCTGTGGGGCACCTACTTCGACAGCGTCAACATCGAGGCCCGCAAGAACCCCAAATTGCACAAGCTCCACGTACCGCCGCGCTACTGGCGCCACCTCACCGAGAAGCGGCACTGGGGGGAGTAAATTCCTATTAAGGATTTCGCGAAATAGACATAGCGGACCAAATTCTCGCCTGAGACTACCGCTAAATAATGAGGCCGTGTTACATTGGCGTTAAGGTGTACGGCTCGCAGGATGGGCGTCGCATCTTGGCACCGCCTTTCGGCAAAACCCATACTGATACGCGCCATGTCGACCTTCGACTTCTACTCTTATCTCAACAAGTACACGCCCGAGCTTCAGGCCAAGGCACTCCGGATGTCGTCGGAGGACATGGACCTCGCGCGCGAACTTTACCAGCGCACGGCGACGCGCGCCATGCGGACCCCGAGCAAGAAGCATACGGCCGGCAACGTAGAATTCTTCGTCGACAGCCTCATGCTCGAGGTCCTCGACGAGCTCCAGCGCGAGCGCGTGAGCCTCGGGGGTCCAATCGCCGCGTAAGGTCGACCCTTTCCGCAGATAGGTCTACCGAACGAGCGGCAGTATCCCTCCCAGGGTTTAGTCCCGTCCTCGTTCGCGCTCTTCGCGGCCGCGTTCGATGGCCTTGCGACCTGCCTCTTTGACCTTGTCGACGGTGGACTGTTTTTGCTGAATAGCGGCACGCGCCTGCTGCGGGAAGGCCGCCAACGATCCGTAGGTGAGCGAATCGCCCTTCGCCGCGGCAGAGACCAGACCTGCGGAGTTGAGCGATAACATGGCCACGCCGAGCAAGAATGTCGCGATGAGCGCCGCGGCGAGGCCACCGGCCGCCTTGTTGACGAAATTGATCCGCAGGGCCGAGAGCACCCGCTCTACCGTAGTCACGAGGAGTCGCAACGACAGCAACACGAGCACGAACGTAGTGATGAAGCCTAGCAAAGGCAGTGCGCCCGTGGCGGTGGTGTGGAAGAGGTCAGCCAGCAGATCCGTGACCTCGGCCGAGAACCGCACCGCCAGAACGAACCCGAGCACCACGGCCGCTATCGAGACCACGGTCCCGATGATCCCGCGGGAGTACCCCCAGTAGAACCCGTACGCGACCACGATTGCAAAGACGATGTCAATCCACATGTCGGCAAACTTAATCGCGGTCGCGGAGGTAAATTTCGCGGCGGCGGTTAGCGTTGGGGGAAAAGCGGTACTCTTTTTGCCTACACCCCACAGCGTAAGCCCTTAGCTTTGCAAGACGGCAGCGCTAGGCCTTCCTACCCAAACAGCATATAGTCATGATCAAACAAATCTCTACGCTCGCACTCGTCCTGTGTGCAGCCTCCGCCTTCGCCTTCGCGCCCGTCGGACCGCAGCCTAAGGCCAAAGCCCTGCCTACGGTCTTCGTCCTCGGGGAGTACGAGTCCAGCTACGATGAACTCGTGCAAACCTACCCACAGTCGATGCTCGAGGCCTGCGCCTGCAGTAAGGAGGACGCCTTCGCTAAGTGGATCGGGATGCTCAACGAGTTCGACATCTACGCCCGCAAGCAGAACGTCGACATCCGCGGCGTGAAGCTCTGGCTCCACGTCTTCTACAACAACGACGGATCGGTGAAGCACATCGCCTACCACCTGCGCCCGAACAGCCGCCAGCTCGACGCCGACGTGATCGCTCCGCTCTTGGAGGGTTTCGCGCGCCAGTACCGCTTCCCGATCACGGGTAACCAGGGGTACGCTCACTACAGCACGGGTGCCTTCCCGGTATTCGGCGAGCTGACGGGGAGTAGCAACTAGTACACTGTCGTCAAAACCATCGGCTTTTGCACCATCGATATTGGAAGGCCCAGTCGCGACAATGTCACGGCTGGGCCTTCCTGCGTCCGCACGCCGGGGGTCTGTAATCTATTGGCTAAATTCGCGGCCGCGAAGCGTGACTTAAAAACGCGCTCACCACCTCCCGCTTATGGAAGCCACACAGACGATCAGCCGCTTTAAGGTCAAGGACATCAATCTCGCCGACTGGGGTCGCAAGGAAATCGAGCTCGCCGAGGCCGAGATGCCGGGCCTGATGGCCCTGCGCGAGGAGTATGGCGCGAGCCAGCCACTAAAGGGCGCACGCGTGGCCGGTTGTCTCCACATGACCATTCAGACGGCCGTCCTCATCGAGACCCTCACGGCCCTCGGCGCCGAGGTGACGTGGAGCAGCTGTAACATCTTCTCGACCCAGGACCAGGCCGCCGCCGCGATCGCCGTGACCGGCGTCCCCGTCTACGCCTGGAAGGGCATGAACGAGGAAGAGTTCGACTGGTGCATCGAGCAGACGCTCTTCGCCTTCGAAGACGACCAGCCCCTGAACATGATTCTCGACGACGGCGGCGACCTCACCAACATGGTGTTGGACCGCTTCCCCGAGCTCGTGCCCGGGATCAAGGGCCTGTCCGAGGAAACCACCACGGGCGTCCACCGCCTCTACGAGCGGATGAAGAAAGGCACGCTCCCGATGCCGGCCATCAATATTAACGACTCGGTGACGAAGTCGAAGTTCGACAATAAGTACGGCTGTAAGGAGTCCTGCGTCGACGCTATCCGCCGCGCAACGGACGTGATGATTGCCGGGAAGGTAGCCGTCGTGGCTGGCTATGGTGACGTCGGCAAGGGTTCGGCCGCTTCGCTGAAAGGCGCGGGCGCCCGCGTGATCGTCACGGAGATCGACCCGATCTGCGCGCTGCAGGCCGCGATGGACGGCTTCGAGGTCAAGCCGATGGACAAGGCCGTGCTCGAGGCCGACATCATCGTGACGGCTACCGGCAACAAGGACATCCTCGTCGGCCGTCACTTCGAGAACATGAAGGACAAGGCCATCGTGGCCAACATCGGTCACTTCGACAACGAGATCGACGTGCGGTGGCTAAAGGCCAACCACGGCAAGACCCACGTCAACATCAAGCCCCAGGTCGACAAGTACACCGTCGGCGACCACGACATCATCCTCCTCGCGGAAGGGCGTCTCGTCAACCTCGGTTGCGGCACGGGCCACCCGAGCTTCGTGATGTCGAATTCGTTCACTAACCAGGTCTTGGCCCAGCTCGAGCTGTGGCAGAACACCGACAAGTACGAGAACAAGGTCTATATGCTCCCGAAGCACCTCGACGAGCAGGTGGCCCGCCTCCACCTCGCCAAAATCGGCGTCGAGCTCGAGACCCTCTCCAAGGATCAGGCCGAGTATATCGGCGTAGAGCAGGAGGGTCCGTTCAAGCCGGAGTACTACCGGTACTAGGGGTAGTTGGTCCACACCGTCAGCAGACTCGACACCGGCTCTCCGTTGGTGTACGAAAATGCGAACGCGGAGGACTCTGCCCACCGGGCACCCTTCGTGTCGAGCTTCCCGAGGTAAAGTCGATAGCCCGCGCCAATCATAGCATATCGGTAAGCCAGGACACTTACACTTTTCTCTGTCCCGGTCAACTCCCGGCCTAATTGCCAGTACGGATTACGTTTTTCGGAAGCGCGACTCCCCTCGACAAAGAGAGCTTCGCGCTTACTGAGGGCGTATTCGTAGCGTAGATTGGACCGCCGGGACACGTCCGCGGTGAGTCTGGTCGAGACGAAGTGGCGAGCGATTTCTGAAGAGGTCTCCTCTTGCGCGACGGTCTCCTCTTGCGCGACGGTCTCCTCCGCAGCGCCAAGGCAAACTAAGAGCAGGACGAGGGTCGAGAGTTTAGAAAAAGAAGCGCTTATCATCGAATGTTTGAAAAGCTCACTATATGACCAAGCGCATTTGTTTGTGGAGTATTGCGGGTAAGGACTTTCTGCGGGGGGGGGCGGCTATGTCGGGTGTATGTGTAGCGCTAGTGGCTAAACTCAAAAACTTAAGCCTGCAGCAGCGTTCAGGTACACTACGCCTGTACTCCTGCACGCTGGCTTTCGCCAAAACCTATTCCAGGTTACCCAGCAAAACGACCGACAGGATCGCCAACGCCAGTACACCGAGGGCGATCCCGACCGGTAGCCACGCCGAAGCCCGGCGTCCGCCGGCCGCTTGCCAGATATCGATCTGCGGGCCTTGCGTCGCCTTCACGTAAGCGTACATCGCGCCGACCTGAATCGCGGTAGCTACTATGCCAGCGCCCTCGGGCAGTACGTACGCCCCGATCGCGACCACCGCCACCGCGATACCTATACCGGCCAGTAAGTGGATCATCCCCCGACCGCTGCGCAGCTGCCGAGCATTGTGCATCATGAGCACCGCGCCCGCGATAGCACTCGCGAAGACACTAATCCCAAGAATCGCCCCGATGCTGTAGAGGCGCTCTGGGGGCACACGCGGCTCAGTGTCCCAACTGAGGTCACTATCGAGGATCGTGTGGTCGACTTTTCCCATAGCAGGAAGGTAGGCGCTTGCTACCTTTCGCACATGCCCTTCTACCACCGCCTCGGCCAGCTTCCGCCAAAACGCCATACGCAGTTCCGCCAGTCGGATGGCTCGCTCTTCCACGAGCAGCTCTTCGGGACGGTGGGCTTCGATGGAATGTCGAGCCTGCTGTACCACGTGCACCCGCCTACGGCCGTGTCGGCGGTCGGGGAGAGTTTTGACGTAAGTCCGAAACTGGCCGAAGCAACGAACATGAAGGCGCGCAAGCTGAAAGGCTTCATGCTACCGATGGAAGGGGACTTCTTGAGTTCGCGCACGCCGGTGCTCGTCAATGACGACGTAAACCTCAGCCTGGCGGCCCCGACGGAGGGTTTTGCCGAAAGGCGCTTTTACAAAAACGCCGACGCCGACGAACTGCTCTTCGCGCACCGGGGTACTGGCACGCTCCACACGCTGATGGGTAACCTCGCCTTCGGGCCGGGCGACTACGTGCTCATCCCGCGCGGGGTCATCTACCGCATCGACTTCCACGCGGCGGAGGGTAATCGATTGCTGGTGATCGAGAGCTTCCACCCGATCTACACCCCGAAGCGCTACCGCAATCACTTCGGGCAGCTGTTGGAGCACAGCCCGTACTGCGAGCGGGACCTGCGCCGACCGACCTACGTCGAGCCCGTCGACGAGACGGGTGAATTTGTGATCCAGGTCAAGAAGCAGGGCACCCTCACCGACTACACTTACGCACACCACCCTTTCGACGTGGTGGGTTGGGACGGGTACAACTACCCGTACGCCTTCTCGATCCACGACTTCGAGCCGATCACGGGGCGCGTCCACCAGCCACCGCCCGTGCACCAGACCTTCGAGACGAAGGCCTTCGTGGTCTGCAGCTTCGTGCCACGGATGTACGACTATCATCCGCTGGCGATCCCGGCGCCCTACAACCACTCCAACATCGACTCCGACGAGGTGCTGTACTACGTCGACGGCGATTTTATGAGCCGCAACGACATCGGTCCAGGCGTGCTGACGCTACACCCCGGCGGCATTCCGCACGGTCCGCACCCAGGGGCCTACGAGCGTTCGATCGGCAAGACGAGTACCGATGAGCTGGCGGTGATGGTGGACACCTTCAGGCCACTGACGCTAACTGTGGCGGGGGCGGAGCTGGATGACGGGCGGTATTGGGAGAGTTGGGTGCACTAGGGCAAGTGTTGAATTGTTGAAGGGGGAAGTATTGAGGGGCCGATCCGCCGATGAGCTTCGCGTTCCGTATGTAGACCTTCGTCCCCCATGCTCCCGACCTTCTTCCAACTCGGCTACTCCCACCTGATGAATTGGGAGGCCTGGGACCACCAGCTCTTTCTGCTCACCATCGCCCTGGCTTACGCGCCCGTGCTGTGGCGCAAGTGGCTCGTGCTGGCCACCGTCTTCGCCGTTGGACACACGTCGGCGATTGCGCTGATGGCAGCGGGCGTACTACCGGCAGGTATGACCTGGGTCGAGCCCGCCATCGCCGCGAGTATCGTGGCGCTGGCGTTGGTAGATCTGGCGTTCTTACAGGTCGACCCCTACGACCTACGTTTCGGGAAGGTGAAGTACGCCGCGACGCTCTTGCTGATCGTGGGCTTCGGCTTCGTGCACGGGCTCGGGTTCGGGAGCGCCTTCGTGTCGATCCTCGGGGAGGGGCAGGGCGCGGGCGACTTAGCCCAGATGTTGGTCGCCTTCACGCTCGGGGTCGAGGCGGCGCAGCTACTGATCCTCCTCGGCCTCTGGGTGGTGACGTACGCGCTTTTCGAGATGCTGCAGCTCCGGCCGCTGTTGCTGCGCAAAGGCTTCTTATTGGTCGTCATCGCCGCGGGAGTACGGATGCTTCTACTTAGCTAAGCGTTAAGACCGACTTATGCCAAGCGCTGGTATTTTCGCGTCGCTGTGCAAA
Organism: Saprospiraceae bacterium; assembly: GCA_041744755.1. Classification (GTDB taxonomy): domain Bacteria; phylum Bacteroidota; class Bacteroidia; order Chitinophagales; family Saprospiraceae; genus CALDTK01. Next base: position 4,912 of record JBGTKC010000212.1, on the reverse strand, counting down.
CTGTGCGTGGCAGTCTTCGCCGTATGACCTTCCTAGCCCCTTACTTGCTCGCCTTGCTGTCCGTGACCTTCTTGGCGCACGACTTCCACGTGTCGCGACTCACCGTCAACGTCGACGCGAAGGAGCAGCGCGTCAAGCTCACGCTCCAGACCTTCGTCGACGACCTAGAGACGGCCGTCGCCCAGGAGCACCGTCTGCCGAAGAGCCCCGCGGTTGGTGCGATGGGCGTGACGCAGGAAGGTTTGAATTTGCTTTCGCCAAAACAACACCCGCTTGCCGATAGCCTGGTGGAGGCCTACGTGCGCCGGCGCATCCAGTTGATGAACGGCGGCCAGCTTATGCCCGGCCTACGTTACCTCGGCATGGAGGCCGCCGACGATCCGTACGCGATGTACGTATACCTGAGCTGCCCACTCCCCTCCGCCGCCGTCGAGGTCACCGTGCGCTCGCGCTACTTCATCGACCTGTACGGCGATCAGCAGAACGTGATCGTGTGGCAGCGCGACGGCCAGGCCGCGGACTACGACTTACTCACCGGCGAGCGCCTCGAGTGCAGCTTCCGCCGGTGAGGTGGCTCATGGCGCGGCTCGGTGAGCTCCTGATCCTCTGCGTGCGGGCGTACCAGCGGTTCCTCAGCCCTTTGCTCGGCGCCAACTGCCGCTATCAGCCGACCTGCTCCCACTACATGATCGGCGCCATTCGGGAGTGGGGGCCAGTCCGCGGGATGTGGCTAGGCCTCAGGCGGATCGGCCGTTGCCACCCCTGGGCCGGGCACGGTTACGACCCGGTGCCGCGCCGGGAGGACAGGTCTACCTAGGCCACCTCGGCTGGCGATCAGCCGTCAGAAAAGTCATTGTTTGAACACTGTTCGCGGTCTGGCGCGATCGTGCCGCCGAGTGGTAGCGGGGACCCAGGTTTTGGCGAAAGCCGCTCGCCGAACGGTCCGAACGAGAACTGCGGACTACCCTATTTAGGTGGTGGTGGCACCGTACTTGAAATATATTAATCGACGCAGTTAAACCATTCCCAATGTCCCAATCGTCAAACAAAGTCGTCGAGGCCTACGTCCTCATTGCTATCGCGCTCCTCTGCATGCTAGGCTTCAGCTACCGCGCCACGGCCGGTGGCCACCAGCCGGGCGTCGGGGAGGTCAGCGAACATGTCGACGCGGCCCCCGTCGCCCACGCCCTCGCCGACGACAAGCCCCAGACAATCTTCACCGCCGACGCCCACCGCTAACCTCGGCCCGTGGGCCTACTCTCCCCCACTACCCAAGCGACGAGCGAACCGCACCACCAAGGGAAGCGCCGGCGCCACCATGTCGTGGCCGTAGCCTTCTAGTTCGTAGTGGTGCACCTGCTCGTTGCCGGCCAGGCGCATCATTCGCGCGAAGTAGGCATTCTCCTCGTAGCGCCCGAGCAGCTCCAGCTCCGCGTCGCCGGTGATCAACAGGAAGGGCAGCGCCTGCCGGCGGACGTGGTACAGTGGCGCGAGGCTGTCCACCACCGCCTGCGTCTCCGGCATCCCGCGGGCGGCTCGCTCGGTAAAGTGGGTGATCGTATGTCCGCTCAGGGGCACCACGGCCAGCAGCTCACGCGGGTGACGCTCGAGGGCGCCGAGGTACGACGTGTCCAGCGCTACCATACTCGCCAGGTAGCCGCCCGCCGAGTGACCCGTGAGTATCACGCCGCCGCGCGCGTAGCCGAGTGGCTTCGCTTGTTGGAGCACGTAGGCCACCGCCGCCGCCGCATCCTGGATCTTCTCCCGTACGCTGACGTCCGGGGCTAGGCGGTAGCGGACCACGGCTACGGCCACACCCTGTTTACGCAATCCGTCGGGCAGGTGCGGTGCCCCACCCGTCAATCCGCCGCCGTGGAACCATACCAAAAGTGGTGCGGCGGCCGTGTCCGCCGGCAGGTAAAAGTCGATTTCCCGTACCTCCCCCCCGACCGTCGGCGCGTACTGGCGGGCACCCACGTAGCGATACTCGCCACTGCGGACCTCCGGCAGCTCGGCGATGCCAGGTACGGCTTGCGCCAAAACCAGCGACGCCCACGCGCAGGTCACAAGGCAGGTCGTCAGGCGTGTCCCCACGTAGCTCATGCGGCTAAGATGCCACGGGTTTCGCACCTTCGCCCACATGGCGGACCACGACCTCCTGAGACTCTCGAACCAGTTGGTTGCCGAGGCGCAGGCCGACGCCGGAGCAGTCGCGCGGGGCGCGGGGCCTCTGTTCCAGCAATCGTCCGCGCAGCGCATCGACGACCTGATTCGCGTGCTGAAGTTCCACGAACACCGTTACTACGTGCTGGACGATCCCCTGGTCACCGACCGGGAGTACGACGCGCTCTACCGGCAACTGTTGCGCCTCGAGGAGGCCCATACCCGACTGGTGCGCTCCGACTCCCCAAGCCAGCGCGTCGGCTCCGACCTGACCACGAACTTCTCGACCGTCGCGCACCTGGTACCGATGCTGTCGCTGGCCAACTCTTACGACCTCGAAGACCTGCGGGACTGGGCCGCGAGCGTGCGCCGCTACCTTAAGGTCGAGCCGGACGCCCCGCTCACCTTCGCCGTGGAGCCGAAGTACGACGGCGGCTCGGTGGCGCTCGTCTACGAAGGCGACATGCTCGTGCGCGGGGCCACGCGCGGCAACGGCGCCGAGGGCGAGGAGATCACCAATAACCTGCGGACGCTGCCGTCGGTGCCGCTCAAGGCCGCGTTTAGCTCGCTCGGGATGCAGCGCGTGGAGCTCCGCGGCGAGGCCCTCATCCGCAAAGACCGCTTCGCCGCGCTCAACGCGGAGCGCACGGAACTCAATCGCGTCGCCCGCGAGGCCCGCGGCGCGGACGCCCCGCAGCAATCGTTGTTCGCCAATCCCCGCAACGCCGCTACGGGCGCCCTGCGGATGAAGGACCCGCGGGAGACGGCGGCCCGCAAGTTGGATGCCTTCGTGTACTCGCTCGGCTACGGGGTGGACGCCGCGGGACAGGACCGCGTGCTGGCGCTCGGCAGTCACTTCGCGGCGGTCGAGGCGCTCGGTCGACTAGGCTTCCTGATCCCCGGCGAGTATATGCGCAGGTGCGAGACGATCGAGGCGGTGGCGAGTTTTTGCGAAAGCATGCAAGCCCAGCGAGACGAACTCCCGTACGAACTCGACGGCATGGTGGTGAAGGTGGACGACCTCGCGCTCCAGGCCAGGCTCGGCAATACGAGCCACCACCCGCGTTGGGCGATCGCCTTCAAATTCGCGGCACAGCAGGCGACTTCGACGTTGGAGCAGGTCGACTTTCAGGTAGGGAAGATCGGTTCGGTGACGCCCGTGGCGCGGATCACGCCTGTGGCCCTGGCCGGCGTCACAGTGAGCAACGTGAGCCTCCACAACGAAGATTTCATCCGCGATAAGGACATTCGGCTCGGGGACAAAATCCTCGTCGAGCGCGCGGGCGATGTCATCCCTTACATCGTGAAGAGTTTACCGGAGTACCGCGACGGGACGCAAGCCGAGGTACGATGGCCGGAGCGATGTCCGGAGTGCGCCGAGCCGATCGTGCGGCCGGTGGGTGAGGCGCGGTGGCTGTGCATCAACAACGACTGCCCGGCGCAGGTCATCGCGCGTCTTATCCACCACGTGTCCAAGGACGCGATGGATATTGATGGGTTAGGAGAGAAGCAGTTGGTGCGCTTTCGCGAAAACGGCTTCATCACGGGTCTGCCGGATATTTATCGCTTGCCATACGAGAGAATCTCGGCGCTGGAAGGCTTTAAGGAAAGATCGATTGAGAAGCTCAAAGCGGCCATCGAAACGGCAAAGGGGAATCCGATCCAGCGTTTCCTCTACTCGCTGAGCATTCACCACGTCGGTCGCACGGCCTCCAAGATGCTCGCCGAGCAGGTCACGGACGTGCGCGAGTTGGCCGAGTGGCCGCCCGAGCGCTACCTCGCGCTCCACGGCATGGGCCAGACGGTGGCCGACAACATGATGGCCTGGTGGGCCCTGGAGCACAACCGACGCATGATGGATGAGCTGGCGACCCTCGGCGTCAACATGCGGCAGACCGAGGAGGACAAACCGATGGTGCCGAATGCCGACGGCCCTTTTGCGGGCAAGACGATCCTCTTCACGGGCACACTCACGACCATTGGGCGCAAGGAGGCGCAGGGACTTGCGGAGGCGGCTGGTGCACGCAATGTGAGCGGGATAAGTGCGAAGCTAGACATCCTCGTAGCCGGCGAGAAGGCTGGAAGTAAGCTGAAGAAGGCCGAGGCGCTGGGAACGGTAGCGGTAATGACGGAGGAAGAGTTTCTCGCGCGGGTAAGGACCTGAGGTGAGAACTCTCCGCGAGCTCTGCGTCTCTCTGCGCCCTCTGCGTTCCGTTCACAACCCTTACCTTTAATCCCATGACCGAGACCGCCACCGGCACCCGCTCCGGGATTGACCTGTTCCGCGAGCGCCTCAAGCGCGCCATCGACGAGGCTGATTTGCAGACTTTGCTCGCCGTGCTCGACGTCGTCGAGAAGGAGGACGACGAGGAAGAGACGCCTTACGTACAGATCGCAGCTAGCGTGAGGGATATCAAAGCGGGCCGGACGGCGTCGGTCGAAGAGCTACTTGCCGCGCTCGAAGGAACCGACGATGGAAGTTAAGTCGAGTAAAATGTTCCTAAAGGACGTCAAGAGACTCAGGAAGTCCTATCCTTCCACCGCTTTAGCAGTAGCTCGATTCATTAGGACATTGAGTACAGGTGAGCTAATGGGAGATGCTATCTCGGGCACCACCCGCCCCGCCTACAAAGTCCGCCTCCCGAACCGTGACGCTAACCGCGGCAAGTCCGGCGGCTTTCGCGTGGTGTACGTGACGGTGGTCGAGGAGACAATTTACCTCCTCGCCATCTACTCCAAGACCGATACC
>JBGTKC010000211.1:0-2566 GCA_041744755.1 Saprospiraceae bacterium | reverse complement strand
AACCCCTGCTCCAATTCCCGCAACGTCAACTGACCCCTTTCCCGCTCCAGAAAGCTGAGGTACTCCTCGTAGTGGCTCACCCGCAACTCGCCCGGCTTCACATTATTTACCCCCAGCGCCCTCAGCGTATGCTGGTCGATGACGGCGTGAACAGTTGGCTTTACGAAGGCTAGGATGGCACTGGCTACGGAGACGCCTACACCCCTAAGACAACACAGCAGCCGCACCGCCAACGCCGGCTCATCGACGGCGAAGGCTGCGGCGGTGACGAAGCGGACGGCGTGTTCGGAGTTGCTGTTGGCTTGGGTCGAGTTGCGGTTGGACTTCCAGACCACGAAGTCCGTGAGCTCGGCTTGGCTCAGTTCGGTCTTGCCGTGTAGGAGGTCGCGCAGGCGCTCGTAGTCTTCAAGTTTGTAGTCGTAGGATTTGCCGCGGGTCCGAAGGTCGACGAGGGGTTGGTTTTGCGGAAGCGAGAAAGTCATGACGCCAAGCTACACTCCCCCGCCTACCTTACCCCCATGCCGCACTACTTCCAGCGCTACAGCCAGCGCGAAAACTGGGTTACGAACTCCACCTTGCTCCTCCTTTCTCGGCTCTACCACTTCGACCGTGCGTACTTCGAACGGGCGATGAACGTCATACTGGATAGCGGTAAGGCGGGGATATCGACCGAGGTCACCTTCAGTCAGCAGCTTGGGGGAGAGGGCGGCGCCAATATTATCGACGGACTGATCACGCAGCCGAGCTTCGCCATTGCTATCGAGACGAAGCTCTACGACAACCAGACCGAGGCTCAGCTCACGCGGCACCTGGACAGTCTGCGCAAACCTGCCGATGTCAAGGTGCTGCTGGCGCTATCTGTGCACGATGCACCGCTCGACTTACTAGAGCGCGTACAGACGACCGTCAAGGAAGGCGAGCACGGCGACATCAAAGTCGTGAGCACCACCTACGAGCACATCATCGCCGCCATTCAGGATGAGTTGGCCGAGCGGGATACAGGGTTTCAAGAGATCCTCGATGACTACGCAGCGCTCTGTCAAGAGCACGGTTTGCTGGACGTGAGCAAGCGGACGATGCTCGTAGTCCCCGTGGGGACTTCCAAGGATATTAACTTAGCGCAGCGTCTTTACTACTGCCCGGTGAGTCGCAACCAGAACCGACCCTATTCGCACCTGGGCTTCTACCACACCAAGCACCTCGTAGCGGCCGGTCGCCTGGAGCTCAAGGTGGCGGTCGACCTAGTCGATGGCGAACTCCACTACCCCGAGGGCAAGCCTGAAGGGATTACGCCCGAGCAGGAGGCCCGCATCCGCACGACCATCGAGGAGACCGACTACTATAACCTCCGGCAGTGGATCCGCTTCTTCCTTCTGGACGACTTCGTCGAGGATTTGGCGATTCCTGTACCGAAAGTGGTCCAGAAGATAAAGTACCTCACTTTCGAGGAGGCGATTGACACGACGAGTACGGAGGGTCGGCGCAAGTTGGCGGAAGGGGTGGCTGCGGCGTATCAGGCCTAGGCGAAAAAGCCCGCGTCTGCTTCTACCTGCTCCAAACGTGCTAGCGCCTTGGCCACGTGATTAGGGCGAAGCAATTTGCGCTTGCGTTCCGACCATTTGTTGGCTTCCGCAATGACATCGTCCACGGTTCGAGCTCCGTAGTTCGAACGGATATAGTCGACCGTAGATAGTACTTCTAGCGCCCCTACTGCTTCATAACCACGCAGGAGATGCGCCAGCCGCCGCAGGCGGTCACGTTGCTCGGCCTTGAGCTGTTGCTGGGTATAGGTATCCACCTCGGCCTTACGCGAGTAGTCGAGATGAAGTTGTTCGAACGCCCTGGCGTCATTCTGCTCCAGTCCGCGGAGGTAAGTGCCGTTGAGGTGTTCCATGACCTTGCCGACGGCCCGGTCATAAGGACCGTAGAAGTGTGGCTTGAACGTAAGCCGCAGTGGTTCGCCTAGTCGCTGGAGGAAGTAGGCGAGCTTCGTGGCTACGAACAGCGAGGTAAGTTCGCCGCCCTCGTGCTCGTAGGCAAATTGCGCCTGTAGCAACATCGCGCGCGCGGAGGTGAGCTTGTTCGGAGTGCCGCGGTAGTCTTCGTCGCGGAGCTTCGCCCCAATCTCTACGGAGGGTTCATAGATGACCACATCAACGTCGAGGTCGCCGAGCTCTTCTTCAATCATGCGGCGGACTCGCGGCCATTCCAAGCCTCCTTGTCCGCAGCCCAACGGGGGAATGGCAATTGACTTGATGTCTCTGTCTCTAATGGCGCGTTTCAGGGCTGTAAGTCCTTCGGTGACATACTCGTACTTAGAAGGTTGGCGCCAGTGCTTCTTCGTCGGAAAATTGACAATCGTGCGGGAGCCGCGCTGGTCGATGTCCTCGATGACGAGCATCTGGCCCACCTCCACTTCGCCAGCCTTACAGGCGCTGCGGTACGCGAGGTGATTGCCGGGGTAGCGATCCCTGAACTGCTTGGCGATCCCCTTACCCATGACGCCGACCGTGTTAACGGTATTGACCAGCGCCTCGCAGTCGCTGTCCAGTATGTCGCCGGTGAT
>JBGTKC010000210.1:0-18633 GCA_041744755.1 Saprospiraceae bacterium | reverse complement strand
TGAGCTGCTTGGTGTCGACGTTCCAGCTAGCCGAATTGACGCCGGCTACACCTTTGGCTGCCTTCTCGATACGGGCTTTGCACATGGAGCAGTTTCCCTTCGCCTCGAAGGTGGCCTTCTCGATGGCGCCTTTGCCCTTATCCATCGGGGTCATCGCGACAGCCGTCCCGACGTCGCCGATGCTTTCGGTCTTGCCGCTGGCGCGCGTCACCGCGACGCCCTTGGCGGTATACCCGGCCTTCGTGACGCGCTCGTCGGCCTGCTCGAGCGTGAGCGCGGTGGCGGTCGGTACGTCGAAGGTCATCTTGCCGGTCTGAATGTCGATCTTGAGCTTGTCGATGCCCTTGACGTCCTTGAATTTTTTCTCCAACCCGTAGGCGCAGAACGGGCAACCGAGGCCCTCGACGCGCAGGGTGAAGGCATCGGTTTGTGCGTTCGCCGAAAGGCTAAACGCGAGAGAGAAAGCGAGGAAGAAAGCTGAAAGGAAGGTCTTCATGGTATGGAATTTAGAAAGTGGAGTGGAGGATTAAAGGATCACCCGAAAGCCGAGCAGCGCGCTAATGCGCCGCTCCATGCCCGGTGATCCTTGGAGTTGTTGGGTGAGCGGGAACTGCACCGACAGATCGTAGGTAAAGCGCCCGATGGCGTACTGGAGGCCCTGTGCGTAGTAGTAGCCGTACTGAGCGTCGCCCTCGAAGTCGCGGAGGTTGATGCCCTCGGTCTCGAAGTAGAGGTTGACCTGCTTGACGGGGTAGGCAGATTCGAGCAAGGGGAGGCCGAAGCCGAGCTTGTAGCTCAGTTGGCTCAGGCGCTGGTTGGTGGGCACGAAACCGTAGCCGAGCTCGAATTGCGTCCCGAGCGCGAGGCTCTCGCGGGCAGCGAGAATACCGAGGTAGCTCATCGAGTGTCCCATCCCAAGCAACATCGTCTCGGCATCGCGGCCGGTGGCGAAGCTCTGCTTGCCCTTGGCGGCGATGCGGACGGTCTTGCCCATACCATCCTTGCGGTAGAACTGGTACTTCGCCATCACGCTCACGTCTCCGAGGCCGAAGTCGTCGAGCCGGTCGTAGACCAGCGGCACCTCGGCACCAATGGCAAATGAGTTAGAGACGTTGTAGTCGCCCTCGACGACGAAGGCCGTGAAGTCTCGCCTGGCGTTATTGGCCAGCTTGAGGTAAGGTCTGAGTGTGCCCTTCTTCTCGCCCAGCATAATGGGCTTATCGAGGGTGATCGGCGGACCCTGCGCGAAGAGCCGCGGGGCAGTGCAAGCCAGGATCAGCAGGCTCGCGAATAGAAATCGCATGGGGAAAATTGTCCTGTCGAAAAGGTCTTAGATCGACCAGCCAGGCGCGCGGCGATGCCGGCGCGGGCTACAGAGGCCCGGGGCCTCCTCAACGGACTAGCTTAAATCTGGAAGGAATGTACGCGCACGCGGACGTCTACCGCGGGGCTCGGCGGCTTGTAGCGCATCGCCTGTACAACCTTAAGGCTGAGGCCTGCCACGGCGGGCGCTGCGGGTAGTTCGGCTTTCGCCAAAACAGGCCAGGTAACGATGGCGGCGGAGGCAGCGCTCAGGGCAGGTGTCGCAGCGGTGGCATCCAGATCCGCCTGAACCCAGCTGGCGTGGTCCTGACAGCAGGGGACATTCGTCATGACGACACCGCCACTGGCCCCGGAGCTTAGCTCAGCCGACGAATGACCCGGTTCTGCACCGACCGCGCAACAGGACTTCGCCTGCGACCCCATAGACATCGACGCTCCCCGGACGCTACACAGGTGCTCGAACAGGCCCACGCCAATCGTCGAGACGAGTAAGTTGACGGCCAGTAAGAGGTGGAGAGCGCGGATCAAGACGGACGAAACGAAAATCGGCGTGCGAAAGTTTAGGTCGGAGGTCGCCGTGGTAAACGAATGGCGAGAGGTGGTAAGGCCGTCGCAAATTAAGCTACCCGAAAGTTAACCATCCCCTCAGCGCCGCGCCACGACAGAGAATGCCAGAAACTCTCGCCTCGCCGGCGTATCGGGCGAGAAGTACTCGGCCCTGAGTACGTACGTACCTACCGCAGCCACCCCGCCGTCGTCGGTGACCCCGTCCCAGGTCCACGAACCCGCGAGCCCGGGCGCGACGTCCTCACTCGGCGCGTAAACCGCCCGGCCCTGTAGGTCGACTACCGAGAAGCGAACCAGCACTCCCGGCTCGGTGAAGTTGTAGTCCACGCTTAGTAAATCCTCGAAGCCGTCGCCATCCGGGCTGATGCGCTCCCTCGGCAGCGAGAAGCGGGTCACGCCGTCGTTCGTCGCCACCCGCGCCTGAGAGTTCGGCAAGGTCGGCGTGCCGAAGCCCGAGGTCGACGAGGCGCTCGTCCAATTGCTCCCGTCCTGCACCGCTGCGTCCAGGTCGACGCGCTCGAGGCTCACGCCATCCGTTTTGGCGTAAGCCCGATTGTGCCAGCTCTTGTCGTAGCAGACCAGAAAGTACCGCAGCTCCGCCACCGCGTCCTGCAGTACGATGCAATCGCGTTCCCCGAGCGTCGGCACGGTGGCCTTCGCGACGGCGCTGGGGCGGGCATTTGGGAAGCGCGCTGTAAGCTTCTCAGGATCGGCGGCGAGGACGAGGTAGCCGCCACCCGGCACCAAAACCTCCTCGATGTCCCGGAAAGCCTGGTCAACGGAGCCGTCCGACAACGCCCGCGCCAACTGCAACTCATTCGAGCTCAGTAGTTTCGAACTGCGATTGACGAGCTCGATCCAACGACCCTGACCCGCGAGCGGATCGTACATGATTTCGTTAATTTCCCAGTCCCCGGGCGCGGCGCGCTCGGCGATGCCGAGGTAGAACGTGTCGCGGCCTATTAGCTCACCGACCGAACAACTCGTCGCTGCCGCCGCGAGCGTGAGGGCGAGCGCCGCACCCGGCGGGAGAGGCGCGGCGAGTGTGAGGCGGTATGTCCCGGGAGATTCCAAACGCATTACCGTCGCAATGCCATTGTCGCTCAGCGCGAAGGCCCCCGGCCCCGGCACGGACAGACCTCGGTTGGTGCTCAATTCGATCGTCATGGAATCGACAACTCGCGCAGCCGTTATCCGCAAGTCGCGTACCTCCACATTGCCGTTAACGCTATTTGCCGCGCCCGGGGTCCCACCCGCGAGAGCGGTGCTGGCCGTCCAATTCTGCCCATCTACGATACAGGGCTGCGCTAGGTCGATACGCTCGAGGCTGTAGCCACCGTCGCGTTTGCCGGTTGGCAGGTGGGTGTCCCTGTAAGCGACCTCGTCGACAACCGTCCCCCCACTTAGGAGTGTAAGCGTGCCGCCGGAGTTGCTCAGCGTCGGCACGCCTGCAAATCGGGTGAAGCGTGGGTCGGCGACCTCACCTTTCGTCAGCGCCACGTAGGTCTTGGGCGCGAGGGAGACGTTCGGTAGGCGCACGCTCGTCGTGCCGCTGCGAAGCGTCAGCTCAGCAAGGTCGATGGCCGTCGCGCTCGCGTTGAGCAGCTCCACGTACTCCGCGTCCGGCAGGCCGACCACGGGCGTCGGGTCGGCCATGATTTCCGTGATGAGTACGTCGTAGGCGGCCAAGGGCCTCGGCGGGCTAAACGTCACGGAGGCCGTCAGGGGCGGGGCCGGGTTGCCGGCCAGGTCTTGCCAGCCGGCGATCCTGACTTCGGTCGCGACCCCGCTTTCCAGGTCTCGCGCTAGCATTAGTCGGACGGTGTCGCCTTTCGGCAAAACGCTCACTGGGGCACGTCCTGCCACGCTGTAGGTACTCACCAGGGCAGCGCTGCTACCGAGGGGCTCGGAGGCGACGAGCGTGACGGTGGTCGCATTGTCGGCTTTCGCCAAAACGAGGGTAGGCGGGGATTCGTCGCGGAATAGGGGTTCGACGCGCAGGTCGTCGAAACTGAGCAAGCCGTTGCGCGTGCTCGTGAAGGCGACCTCGAAACCGGCGTACTGGCTGGCCAGCGCTACTGGAGCGGAGCCGGCGGCCGTGTCGACCAGTGCGCCCAACGAGTCTCGCGCCGACCAACTCCAACGTCGGTCCGCGGTGGCACAAACCCTAATACTAAGCGCCAAACGATCCACCGCCGCGACGCCCGGCCGACCGCCAGCCACGAGGGTGGTCGTGTTGCCGCTGGCGTAGTAGAGTTCGAGTGCGTCTCCGTCGCCGCTGATGCCGCCGAGCTGGAAGTAGAACCCGCTGGCCGCCGCCGACTCGAGCGGCCGGTCGGCGGCGAGCCACCAGCGCACACGATTCGTAGTCGAGGGACTGAATCGCTGGTCCACGTTGAGCGACCAACAGCCCGCCCCGCGCGTCATCGCCGGCACCCACACCCTCGCAACCGCCGCAGGCGTCGGGCGGGTGTCGCGGAGCACGAGCCGACCGGACTCGCCCCGGAAGGCCAACAGGTCGCCCGACCATCCGAGGCCTGGTGTGAAGCCCGTGGCAAAATCCTCGGCCAGGCTTTGGGCGTCCGACCGCGCGCCCGAAAGCAGCGCCATACAGCCCAAGGTCAGCCCACGAAACCACCGTAAAGCCGTCCCCATGCCGGGAAGGTAGTGGCATGGCTCCCGAAGGCCTAAATTAGCGGCCGTTAAAACATCTGCTATGAGAGTTGCTGTCGTCGGGGTTACGGGTTTGGTCGGTCATGAACTGCGCCGCGTCTTGGAGGAGGTCGACTTCCCGATCACCGAGTTCTTACCTGTGGCCTCCGCGCGCTCGGTCGGCAAACAGGTCGACTTCCGCGGCGAGCAGCACACTGTCATCGGCCTGGCCGACGCCGTGGCCATGCGACCGGACCTAGCCCTCTTCAGCGCCGGCGGAGCGACCAGCCTCGAGTGGGCACCGAAGTTTGCGGCCGCAGGCACCGTCGTGGTCGACAACTCGAGTGCCTGGCGCATGGACCCGAACGTAAAGCTGATCGTGCCCGAGGTCAACGGTGACACGCTTACCCCGGAGGACTTCATTATCGCTAATCCAAATTGCTCGACCATCCAGATGGTCGTGGCGCTCGGGGCGCTGCACGCGGAGTACGGCCTGAAGCGCCTCGTCATCAGCACCTACCAGAGTTTTACGGGCACCGGCATGGTGGCCGTCGAACAGTACGAGGCCGAGCGCGGCGGGGCCGAGTACGACGGCGCGACGGCGGCTTACAAATACCCGATCTTCGAGAACTGCATCCCGCAGTGCGACGTATTCCTCGACAATGGCTACACCAAGGAGGAGATGAAGCTCGTCCACGAGACGCGTAAAATTATGGGCATCACAGACCTGCCTATCACCGCTACCGCCGTGCGCGTGCCCGTCCACGGCGGACACTCCGAGGCGATCAATGCGGAGTTCGAGCGCGATTTCGTTTTGACGAAAGTCAGGAAGCTGCTCGCCGAGACCCCCGGTGTCGTGGTGCAGGACGATCCAGGCAATTTCGAATACCCGATGCCGCGCATGGCGAAGGGTCGCAACGAGGTCTTCGTCGGGCGTCTCCGGCGGGACGAAAGCCAGGCCAACACGCTCAACATGTGGGTCGTGGCCGACAACCTTCGCAAGGGCGCCGCCACGAACGCCGTGCAGATCGCCCAACATTTAGTGGCGAGAGGCCTTCTCACTAGCACTACCGTGGCGGCCTAACCTACCCGCCCAGCCTTCTCCTTACCAAGTCGCCATAGATGCGTGATCGTTTTATAACCTGGGGCACCCTCGACGAAGCCCGCCGCTTGTTCACCTTCGAACTCGAGGCGGAGGACGCGCACATCATCCGCCGCACCCTGCCCGCCGAGGGCAGCAGCGAGGCGATGATGCAGACCGTGATCAACGCCTGGATGCAACACACCACCATCGACTTTCCGGAGGGTACGACGCGCGAGCGAATCCCGTTCGCGGCCACCGGTAGCATCGTGCCCGAGGGCGCAGAGGTCGAGGACAAAGTGCTGGTCGCGAGTGCAGAACGGGAGTGGCCCTTCGCGGTGGTGAGTTCGCTGATGAGTCGGCAGTTTCGCGGGGAGCTAGAGGAGCTACGCGACGTGGTCGACGGCTTGGAGGCCTTTGACGACAACCTCTACGAGCGCATCAAGGCCACCTGGGCGAAGATCCAGAACGAGGTGAGCGAGAAGGCCCTCCTGCACGAACACCTCGGATCCTTGCGCACACTCAGCGACGAGATGTTCGCGCGGATGAAGCAGCTGCGCCGCGGCGAGAACCGCCAGCGCAACAACGAGAGCAAGGGCGTCAAAAAGGAGTACGTCGCGGAGCTCGCGCAGGCCCAGACCCAGCTCGAGGAAAAGCGTGACTTGCGCAAGCTCTTCAATCAACTCCGCAACATCCAGGATCGCCTCAACAAGGCCAGCATGAGCCGCGAGGACCGCGACGCCCTGCGCAAGCGCCTCGACGAGCTCTTCAAGGCCACCAAGTCCGAGATCAACGCCACCGGTGCGAACGCCGGGGTACTTTCGTCAAAACGTGCCGGACTGGAGTCGCGGCTCAAAGGTCTCGAGGGCGCCATTCACCGGATGCGGTACTCCGTGGAGCGCGACAATAAAGACATGTGGTACGAGGGCCAGCGCGCCGACCGGGCCAACAACCAGCTCGCCGAGCAGCTCGCCATGGCGAAGCTCACGATGATCGGCGATAAAGCCAAATCGAAGGCCGCCCGCCTCGACGACATGCTCGCCACTGAGGCCGAGCTCCGCAAGAAGCTCACCAAGCTCATCGACGCCGAAGAGCGCGCACAGGCTAAGCGCAAAGAGCAAGTGGCGCCGAGTCATGCGGCGCTGGTCGGCTCGACGGATGAAGGCAAGGCCAAGCAGGCCAAGCGTGCGAAGACGAGGCCGCGAGATGGCGAAGGCATGGAGGGCAGCGGTGACGACAGGCAGCGTCGCGATCGCGGACCGCGCGGTCCGGTCAGCTTCAAGATGGTAAAGGATGCCGCGGCGGTGCTGGGGGCGGTGGCGAAGGTGGGGAGCGACGTGCTTCCCACTGGCACCACAGCCGAGTAGCACGTCGGATGCGCCACTCAGGGGCTGGGGAAACCTACTGCTTCACCACCCGCACCACGCTCGTTCCCTCGCCGCGCTCCACGCGCACCACGTATACACCTGCCGGCAGGGCAGACATATCGACGGCTACCTCGCTTCCACCCGCAGGTATGGCCAGCTGGCTGACGCGGTGACCGGTGACAGAAATCACTTCCACCCTGCCAGTACCCCCGGCTTCCTCGAAGACGAGGTTCAGGTCTTGCGTCGTCGGATTGGGATAGGCGACGAAGCGGGCGGACGGCCCGACCGAGCTCGTTCCCACCAGCGTACTGTTGTGGTTGACGTAAGTACCGACGCCCGCGGCCGTGACCTCCTCGACGACCGCGCCGATCGTGAGGCGCGCCGCCGTGTTGTAGGTCACCGCATCTACCTGCGCGAACTCGTCGATCGACCAGCCCTTGCCGAGGGGCTTCGGCGCCTGCGGCTCGCGGCCGAAGCGCCAGCGCAGGCGCACAGTCTTCCCGCGGTAGGCCTCGAGGTCGATGAGTACCTGTTGCCAGTCCGCCACCGCGCCGCCGAAGCCACGCAGCAGCGGGATCACGAAGGCCTGGTAGGGCACCTGTGCGTTGTAGCCGTTGCGCACGAAGGCACCGTTGGGCAAGGTCTCCCACACGCCGGCGGCCTTGTCCCAAATCTGGACGATGGCGCCCTCGTGTCCGGCCTGGATGTCGAATTTGTGGAAGAACGAAAATAGCGGCCGCTCCCCCCGGACCTCGAATTCGTAGTCGTCGAAGATCTCGAGTACAGGCTCGGTGGTCGTGTCGACCCCGTCGAATCGCCACGAGGCCCCATCCCTGTAGCCGTCTTTTGCGAGCGCGAAATCCGTGCGCGCATTCTCGGTGAGGTTGTAGGGCGCAAAGAACTCGGCCGCCGACGGATCCTTCACCGGCTGGTACCAGTGCAGTTTCGAGGCATCGCCGGGGGCGGTGTACTTGTAGCTGATCGCGATGCTATCGCCCTTGGCGACATCGGCGAGCTCGAAGCTCAGGACGCTCCCGTTTTGCCGAAAGGCCCTATTTACACTTCCCCCGACAAGGGTGGCGCCTTGCGGCAAAACATCCGTGATCCCCACCGTCGGCAGCACCTTGACGCTGTCGATGTAGTTGGCGAGCAGGAGCCGGACCGTCACCTCGCCCCCGGCGTCGATGGTTTCGGTGACCTGCTTGGTGAAGAAGGTGCGGTTGGCGATGTCGAGCGGGAGGTTGAAGTCTTCAGTGCCGTCGCTGCGGTTATCGCTGCTGCCCTGTTTCGCGAAGGCCCCGAGGCCGCGGCGCGCGAAGGTCCGCCAGATGAGCTCGCGGTGACGCCCGCCGAAGAGCAGTCGGTCGGCGTCCAGGATCGCGTCGCGTCCGTCGACGAAGCCTGGCGAACAGCCCTGGAGCTTCATGCCGGTCATGACGAGCTGGATGGCCTTGTTGTTGCCGAGGGTGTCGTAGTTGAGATCGGCACCGAAACCGTAGACATCGACGAAGTCCCAGTGCAGGTCCCACAGCATCGACGCCCAGATACTGCCGATGCCGTGGGGCTTCGAAAAGCGATTACCGTCGGCCACGTCGGCGTAGGTGACCGGGTCGAGGTCCATGTCGCGCGAGTACGGGTAGGGTCGGATGCCGGGGCCGTCGGTTGATTGGCGCTGGGCGAAGGTCCCGATGCCGCGCGGCTGATCGGCTAAGCTACCGACGCTCTCGGGGCCGCCGTACTGGACCGTGGTGACGAGGGCGAAGAAGTCGCTCCACCCCTCCCCCATCTGCTCGGCGTTGCTAAGGCAGCGCACGTTCGGGCCGCCCGTCAGTCGGTTACTGATCCCGTGTCCGAATTCGTGCGCGATGATACCGTTGTCGAGGGAGCCCGGCACGTAGACCGTAGTCGCCGCGGCCGCGAGCTTGATGGCGAGCCGCAAGTCGGGATTGGCGGCGGCGTCGGCGAGGAGGCGGTTGCAGTTGCCGCGCGTCAGCATGAATGTCGGGATCTTCACCAGCTTGCCGTCGGCCCCCGGCGCCAATCCGATGACGCCCTCTTCGAAGTTGCAGATGATCACGGCGACGGCACCGGCTTTCTGGGCATTGAGGGCCTTTGTGCCGAACTCGCACCCTCCCCGATCTATGAGCGCGATGCGGCCGGCGACCTCGGCCCCGTTGGCGATCGTTTCGCAGCCGTCGAGAAAGCTCGCGTTCGCCACTGCATCCCTCGCCAGAGCCACGCCGGCGCTGACGTCGGTGGTTGCGTCGACGCGCGCCTCGGCGGGCCAGGCGTCGGACGGTAGGCCCAACTCACCGTACGTCCGTCCGGAAAGTGTCCCGGGCGCCGCCACCGAGATCGGGGAGCCTACATTGTTGACGTCCCAGAGGTACATCTGCATGCGGCCGCGATTGCCGTCGTTGGGACTGCTGAAGTTGGCGTTGTTGCGGTAGTCCTCTACCGGACCGTCGCCGGCGGCATTGGTGAGCGAACCGTCGTCGCTCTCGGCCAGCACGTAATCGCCCCCGCGGCCCTGGCCGCTGTAGTTGGTCTGTTGGAAATTGCCCGCCGCCTCCGTGAAGCCGTTGTGCACGCCGAAGTCGTGCATCTTGTTGACGGCGTAAAAGAGGTTGATCGTCGTAGCTGCGGACTGGCGGATCGGCTCCTTGGCGAGGTCGTAAGGGACGTCGAACCGCAAGGCTGCGCCGCCGTCGTACTCGGGGAACTCCTTCAGGACACGGTTGCTGTCGCGGGCGTCGACGTAGGCGTGGGTGTTGTTGCCGCGCGTGATCGTGAACTCCGGACCGACCTTGCCGTCGGTGTCGTGCCACCCGAACGGGCTCGCGACGCCGTCGGCCGGATCGCGGACCAGCACCTGCGGGGCGTGGCTCGGGCTTTCGGCGGGCCAGGGGTACACGCGGTAGGTGGCGCCGTCGCTGGCGGGCGGGGAAAACAAGTCGTAATTGCTCTCCAGATCGCTCGTCACTTCCGCAACGGTATCGCCCTCGTTGCAGAACGCATCGTGTGCCGCATGACCCGCGAAGCCCTTCTCGAATACGCAGTGGTGCGTGTAGCTCTCCGAGGCGAGGATGGCTCCGCTCGCGGCGTCTACGGTGACGTGGAGGTAGTCCCCGCGCACCTGCTCGAGGTCGACCGTGAGTGCGCGGCGCAGCTCACCGGTCCGGGCGTCGCGCGCAAACACGTCCGTCACTTGGATCGGGGAGGACACAAAGGCCTGCCCGGCGTCGAAGCGGCGCTGGCCCTTGGCGAGCACACCTTCGTTGACGGGACGCAGTTTGAGCGCGCCCGGGTAGCCGACGCTCGCCGCCGCAGCCCGGACCGCCTGCCGGTCGTCGATCCTCGCCACGACATTCGTGGTGCGAGCGGCGAGCCCGGCGAGGAAGTTTTGGCGAAAGCTGAACACCTCTCCGCCTTTGATCGCGAGACTCGCCACGGCATGCTCAATGGGGACCTGGCCGATGCGCTGTTGGAGGTAGACGTAGGTCACGCCCGATGTGGCGTCGGTGTAGCTATAGTCGACGGCGAGGTCCACGAGGTCGGCTTGCGCCAGAACCTGGGACGCGCGGACGTGCTCGAGGGCAAGTTGGGTGCTTTCGACCAGCGTCTGTGCGGGGGCAGCGGCTGCGAAAAAGACCGGGCCCGCGAGGGCGAAGAAAATTTTGTGCATCGCGACGTTGGGGGGGAGGGGCGGCGGGAGGAAGTCGTACGGATGAAGGTACCCGTGAGTAGTAGCAAAAACGGGTCCGGGCCGCGAGTATGACGCGCGACTCACGCGATTCGCCGCACATTTGCCCGTTGATGACCAAACCAGCGCGCGCCGTCGCCCCCGTGAGCGCCGCTGACGCCCCTTTGTACACCCACCAGTTCTGGCTGCTGTGCGCGAGTCACGCCTCGTTTGCGGCCAGTTTCACGATGATCATCCCGGAGTTGCCGAGCTACCTGACGAGTCTCGGGGGCGCGGACAAGAAGGGACTGATTATCGCGCTGTTTACCCTGACGGCCGGACTTTCGCGACCGTGGTCCGGCAAGCTCGCGGACACAGTGGGGCGCATCCCGGTGATGGTGATCGGGACATTGGTGTGCATCGTTTGCTCGGCGATCTATCCGCTGGTGACGGGCGTGGCGGGTTTCTTGATGCTACGGCTCGTGCACGGTTTCTCGACCGGCTTCAAGCCGACCGCCTCGACGGCCTACCTCGCGGACATCGTCCCGAAACACCGCCGTGGGGAGGCTGTCGGCATTGTGGGCGTGGCCTTCAATCTGGGAGCTAGTTCGTCGCCGCCCTTCGGGAGTTGGCTGGCGAATAACTACGGTCTCGACGCCATGTTTCTGGCGAGCAGTGGCGTGGCGCTGTTCAGTCTGTTGGCGCTCTACGGCTTGAAGGAGACACTGCCGCAGCGCCAGCGCTTCACGGCTTCGGTACTGAAGGTGAGCTGGCGCGACGTCTGGTATCCGCCGTCGATCGTGCCGGCCATCGTGCTTTTCCTCATCTACACGGGCTATGGAGTGCTGCTCACGGTGACTCCCGACCACAGTGACCTGCTCGGGCTCGAGAACCGCGGGACCTACTTTCTCTTCTTTACGGGCGCGAGCTTACTGAGCCGTTTGGTGGCGGGGCGGGTGAGCGATCGCTTTGGCCGCGTACCGGTGATTAAGGTGGCCTGCGGACTTACGGCGGTGGGCTTGCTGTGGATGGGCTACTACCCGGGGGTGGTGGGCTTGCTGGGTGGCGCGGCGATGTTCGGGTTTACGACTGGCATCGGCGGCCCGGCGCTCATGGCCTGGGTCATCGACCGCGCCGAGGACAGCGAGCGGGGTCGGGCGTTCGGGACGCTGTACATTTTTCTGGAAGCAGCGATTGGGATTGGGGCGCTGTTGAGTGCGTGGTTGTATGGAAATGACGCAGGGCGGTTGCCGATGACGTATGGGGTGTTTGCGGGGATTTCTATTTGTAGCCTATTCTTTTTGGTAGGATATGGGCGGCGGAGGGCACCATCTTGAATTTCCAGGCTCAAGACTTTGCTATTTAAGGGTTTAGCAGACGTATGTCATACACGCTTACCGATAGCACCTAGCTTTGAGTTTTGGCGAAAGCCGCCTCAGCAAGCGGGTCGTTTACAGGATGTACCAAAGTAGTGCCTAGCCGCCAGACGGGTTATCCCTTACGGCCCACCAAACAACCCTCTAACCAAGCAACCAAACAAGCTACCTAAAACACGAACCCCACCCCCACACTGAACACGTCCGCCTTGCCCGCCTGCGCCTCGAACGCCTGCGTCAGTCCGAATTCATACCGCGCGTACACATTGAAGCTCAGCAAGTCCACCGCCGCGCCCGTGGCCACGCCAAAGGTGAGGTCGCGCATGCCGCCGAGGTCATCGGTGAGCTTCTCCTTGAGCCGCACCGTTGCCACCGGACCGGCCTGTAGGTGGAGCGCCGCCAGCTTGTTGATCCCGAGACGCAGACCGCCCATCGCAGGGATCTTCAGGCTCGTGTGATGCTGCTCGCTGAAGCCGCTGGGAATGCCGGTGTCGCGCAAATTGGACACCTCGGTCTTCGTGCGGTAGTAGTGCAGACCCGGCTGGAGGTAGAGCATCTTCTTCGAGGTCCGCACGTCAAACCCGAAGTGGTAGCCGCTGCGCCCCTCGAGCTGCACGTCGGCATTGGGTTGCTGAGAGAAGTCGACCCGCTCCGTGAGGTAGCCGTGCGCCCCAACCGAGGGGATGAACTGCGCCTGGGCGGCCGTCAGCGAAAAGGTGAGCCCAGCGGCGAACGCGAGGGAGGTTTTGGCGAAAGCCGAGGACATACGAGAGGTGAGCGAGGCAATCATGAGACGAGGGGGTTAAAGCGGTGATTGTGGTTTGTGGATCCGAAGAACCGCAGCTCGACGGGCTTTAGCACACACGGCACTCCCGCTTTAACTCTCCCTTAGTGGTGAGCAAGGCTTTCGCCAAAACTTTAACAGGGCGCTAGGACTATCGGCGTTAATCGAGCTCTGCGGTAGCACCCCGAACAGCTCACCAAACAACCAGACTACCTCCTCGCCAAACAACCAAAAACCTCCCCCTTCCGAATCCGTTCCTACCTTAGCTCCCCCGCCCAAATCCAAACCACCCATGACCGACCAACACACCCGCGAGACCGCCTTCGAGGCCCGCATCGCCGCCGACGAGCGCATCGAGCCCCGCGACTGGATGCCGGACGCCTACCGCAAGACCCTCATCCGCCAAATCAGCCAGCACGCCCACTCCGAGATCGTCGGCATGCTGCCGGAGGGCAACTGGATCACGCGTGCGCCTTCGCTGAGACGGAAAGTGGCGCTCCTGGCGAAGGTCCAGGACGAGGCCGGTCACGGGCTGTACCTCTATTCCGCCTGCGAGACGCTCGGCGTCGACCGGGAGTCATTGTTAGAGGGACTCCACAGTGGCAAGGCCAAATACTCTTCCATCTTCAACTACCCCACCCTCACCTGGGCGGACATGGGGGCCATCGGCTGGCTCGTCGACGGGGCGGCCATCATGAACCAGGTCCCGCTGTGCCGCGCGAGCTACGGACCGTACGCCCGGGCCATGGTCCGCGTCTGCAAGGAGGAGAGCTTCCACCAGCGCCAGGGCTTCGAGTTGCTGCTCAAGCTTAGTCAGGGCACCAACGCCCAGCAGGCCATGGTGCAAGACGCCATCGACCGCTGGTGGTGGCCGGCGCTGATGATGTTCGGCCCGACCGACGACAACTCCCCCAACACCGCCCGCTCGATGCGGTGGAAGATCAAGCGCTTCACCAACGACGAGCTCCGCCAGAAGATGGTCGACGTCTGCGCCGAGCAAATCAAGACCCTCGGCATGACACTGCCCGACCCCGACATCAAGTGGAACGAGGAGCGTGGGCACTATGACTTCGGCGTGATCGAGTGGTCCGAGTTCTACCGCGTGATCGCCGGCAACGGCCCCCTCAACCGCGAGCGCCTCGCCGCTCGCAACAAGGCCCACGACGAGGGCGCCTGGGTGAGAGAGGCGGCCGCTGCCCACGCCCGGAAGGAGGCTGCCCGGAGCGCTAAAGCACCCGAACTTGCCTTGGCGGCTTGAGGAAGTGTTGAAGGTCGAAGGGTGAAGTGTTGAATCGCGCGTCACGATCGCCCGCTACGATAGCACGCCAGCACGGCCCTTCAAGACTTCTACCTTCACCCCTCAACACTTAAAATGCAAGGCGAACTTTACGAGGTCTTCCTCCGCGCCCGCTCGGGCCTCCACCACAAGCACGCCGGCTCCCTGCACGCGACAGATGACGCGATGGCACTCCAGAACGCCCGCGACGTCTACACCCGCCGCGGAGAGGGCGCCAGCATCTGGGTCATCCCCAGCCGCCACATCGTCGCCTCCGACCCGCAGGACGCCGAGCTCATGTTTGATCCAGCTGATGACAAGGTGTACCGGCACCCAACCTTTTACGAGATCCCGAAGGAGGTGAAAAACATGTAGGGGCCAATTTTGAAACGACAATTTTGCAATGCGCTGCCGCGTATGACGTGTCTCGCCTTTATAAAATCCATCCACCCACCGCCGGAGGCTCCCCCAGCCAGCGCCGTAGGTGCGTCAGTTCTATTGCGAGGTGCGTAAGCGCCGCGGAAACGATATCCAAGTGACCTCCCCTCTCTCCGACTTCCTCCTGCACCGCGCCGACACCTGCCTCATCCTCGGCCAGCGCCTGTCCGCCTGGTGTGGCCACGGACCCATCCTCGAGCAGGACATTGCCCTGACCAACGTCGCCCTCGACCTCGTCGGCCAGTCGCGCAACTACTATCAGTACGCCGCGGAAATCGAAGGCGCGGGCCGCACGGAAGACGACTTCGCCTACCTGCGCGACGACCGCCAGTTCCTCAATCCTTTGCTCTGCGAGACCGACAACGGCGACTGGGGCCAGACCGTGCTGCGGCAGTTCCTCTTCGACGAACACCACTACTTGCTACTGCTGGCCCTGCGTAATTCTTCTGATGCGCACCTCGCCGCCATCGCCGCCAAGAGTGTCAAGGAAGTAGCCTACCACCGGCGTTGGTCGAGTGAGTGGGTCGTGCGCCTGGGCGATGGTACCGCCGAGAGCCACCGCCGAATGCAGGCCGCGCTCGACGAGCTCTGGCGTTTCACTGGAGAGCTACTCACGAGTGCTCCCGTCGACCTCGCCGCCGCCGAGATCGGGCTTGCGCCAAAACCCGAGACCCTAGCGCCGGCTTACCTCGCGCAGGTACGGCAGGTTTTGGCGAAAGCTACCCTCACCATCCCCGACACCGAACCGGACGAGATGCAGCAGGGCGGCAAACGCGGGATGCACACCGAGCAACTCGGTTTCCTGCTCGCCGAGATGCAACACCTCAAGCGCAGTCACCCGGGCGCGGAGTGGTGACAATGCGGCGCGATCAGTTCTGAGCGGACTGGACATCTTTACCGCTTATGGCGCGGATCGGCTCCACTCCGGACACCAAGTTTTGGCTAGCGGCCCTCGTGCGCCTGTCCACCTTCGGTATCCTCGGCGTCCTTTGGTACTGGCCGAGCCGCCGCGCCGGCTGGGTCACCGACATCCTCGGTCTGGCGCCGCGGCTCACGGAGGCCAACGGACTCGCCGGGGCGTGGACGGGCTACGGCGCACCGGTGTTTCACCCGCTCACCCTCGGGCTCCACTACGTGCTCTGGCACACGGGCGGACCGCTGTCGCTGCTGTATTTCGTGGTTTGGACGGGGCTCCACGCCCTTACGGCCTGGCTCGTGGCCGAGTGCCTGCGCGGACTCGTGGCACACTTCCGCCTCCCGAATGCCGTGCAGAGCGGCTGGCTGGCGGGCCTGGCGTTCCTCATCTACCCTTACGTCGTGGAAGCCGTGGTGTGGCGGGCCACCCTCAATTACCTGCTTTGCGTGCCGCTGCTCCTGGCCTTGTGCGGGTGGGGTTTCGCTTTCGCCAAAACTGGTCGCAAAGGTTGTTTAGCCACTGCGGTGGCCTCCGGCGTACTTGCCCTGCTGAGCTTCGACCTCGCCTGGACAGCGCCGCTCTTGGCGGGTCTGGCGGGTGCGCTCGGGGCGGCGCACCTGATGAAACGCGTGATGCTACGAAGGGTCGGCATACTCGTCGGCACGCAGGCTTTGACGCTGGCGGTTTACCTGCTCGTCAAGGCGCGGGTGATCGGGACGGCGGTTGGGCACTACGGCGCGGAGGTCCACCTGGTGGCCGATCCTAAGGTGCTGATTCCGAATGCCTGGCGGGCGCTTACGAAATTGCTGTTCCTCACGCGGGAGCTCAGCTTCGGCGATAAGCAATCGCTCGACGCCTTGCTCGGCGAAACTTGGATCTACGCATCGATAACCCTACTGGCCCTCGCTTTCCTCGCCCTTTGGATCTGGCGCCTCGCCCGACGCTCGGCGCGCTGGCTGCTCGTTGGCGCGCTCTTCATCGGTGCGCTCGTAGCTATCGCGCCCATCGCGAATCTCTACCAAGGTTGGATCCTCAGTTCCGAGGGGGATCGCTTCAATTACCTCCCGGCCGCCTGGCTGCTCGCTGCACTCGCGGTGGCCTGGGGCGGGATATCCGGCAGCTGGCTTCGCTACGGGACGGCGGCCGGTGCACTCCTGATTTACGGGTACTTCAACCGACAGCTGGTCATCTCGTGGGCCGAGGCATCTTACGCGCAGCGCCTCCTGCTCGACGCCTTCCCGGCCGATCCACCGGGCGAGGTCTACGTCCTCGCGGCGGCGGATAATTACCGAGGCACCTACCTGTTCCGCGACAACAGCCAGCCCTACAACTCGATGGACTACAACGTGCGCTACCTGCGGAATTGGTCGCGCCCAGACACCATTCAGGAGTTGGTCAACTTCAATCAGCTAAACCTGGAGGACTCGCTGTCGGCGGTCGTTAATGACCGTGGCGAGATCGAGCTGAGGTTTCGCCAGGGTGGCAATTGGTTCTGGCGCGCGGGCATCGGTTTGAGCAGCTACGAGCGTCCGGAGTTTCGCGTCACGGCCGGGGACCCGGTGCGGATCTGCTTCACGGAGCCCGTGCCCACCACCACGCTCCTCCTCTACCCTACCGGGCGCACCTGGACGGCACTCCCGCACGAAGGTCTGCGGACCTGTCGCGAGATCGGGACTCAGTAGAACACGGCCACCTCGTCGAGGCGCTTTCGCGCAAAACCCGGTACGCGTGCACCCTCCGCTGGGTAGCCCACGGGCACGAGCAAGAACGGCCGCTCGTTGTCGGGACGCCCCAGAATCTCCCCAAGGAAATTCATCGGACTCGGGGTGTGCGTGAGCGCCGCCAAACCCGCCGCATGTATCGCCGCCAGGAGGAACCCGCAGGCGATCCCGACGCTCTCGTTGACGTAGTAGTGCTTGGCCTTGCTGCCGTCCTCGCGGTAGCCGTGCACCTGCCGGAAGACGACGATGAGCCACGGCGCCACCTCGAGGAAGGGCTTGTGTGCGTCGGTGCCGATCGGGGCGAGGTCGCGGAGCCACTCCTCGCTCATGCGGCCATTATAGCTCTCGTGCTCCTCCTTCTCGGCGGCGATCCGAATCTCGGTCTTGAGTGCCGCGTCACTCACGGCACAGAAGGTCCACGGCTGTTTGTGCGCGCCGGAGGGTGCGGTGGCCGCGGTCTCGATGATGGCCTCGATCACGGTGCGCGGGACGGGCTCCGGGGAGAACTCACGCACGGAGCGACGGGCGGCCAGGTTTTGCCGAAAGGCCATCACGCCGTTTAGCGCCGCTTGTACGTCCGCAGAGCGGTAGTTGTAAGGCACGAAGGGGAAGGTCGGCTCGGGCATGGGTGGCGTGACTTGAGGTAGGGGCCTAATAAACGACGGAAGCCTCCGCCGCTCGTAGTCGCGAAGGAGGCTTCCGTGGGTCAACCGAGTCGAGGTCGCGAGCGCGACCGCTATCTACGGCGCTGCTTGGCGTGTCCGTCGACGTAATCGTTTAGCAGACCGCTAATGATGTCCTTGAGGTAGCTCCCGTCCTCGCGGGCGAGCTGTTTGAGGCGCGCGAAGCGGTCGCGATCGTAAGTAAACGTGACGCGTTTCGGGACACTCACCTGCGCTGCCTCCAGCTGGCGGGCGTCTTCCTTGGCGATAGCCACGCCGCCGGTGGTGTCGCGGATTAGCGAGTCGATACCCCCGAGGATTGCCAGCGAACGGCGGGGCCGGTCGCGGTGGCGCACGTTAAGGTCGTCACTCGCGCGCTGCTCGCGCGGTCGGTCCTCGGAGGCGCTCGCGAACAGGCTATCGAGGTCGAAACTCTTGCGCGCCCGGCGGGTCACGGACGGCGGACGCTCGGCGAGGATCGACTTGGCGTCGGCGACGGTGTTCAGCAGCCAAGGGCTGTTGTCGATGTTGGGCTCGTACTGAGCCCCGGGCGCGAAGACGCTGTCTAGGTCGCTATTGAAGCCTTTCTTACTCACCGGGTTTGGGTTTTGGTCGATTCGGTGTCCCGTGGGCACGGACCGACGGATGGCACCGCAGAGATTGCGCGCGCGAGCCTATCGCTCGATGCCGGCGATGAAGGCGGCATCGCGATTGGCCGCGGCGGCACTGCGGGAGACGGTGGAGGAAGGAGCCGGCGAGGCGGGTGCCGCGGCGGCAGGGCGCTCGCC
>JBGTKC010000209.1:0-2380 GCA_041744755.1 Saprospiraceae bacterium | reverse complement strand
TCGTAGCCGGAGCCCCCGAACTCCGCCCGGTTGACGGCCAGTGGGTCGGCGCCCGCCCAGGCGGCCAGCAGGTAGGACAGGGTCGCACTCGAGCCGAGGCCCCAGTCCCGCGCGAACTCCAGGTGGGTGGTCACGTGCAGGCCCGTGCCCGCGGGCCAGAGCAGGGGGTGGTCGTGGAGCAGCTGTCGCAGGAGGCGCGCGAGACGTGTGGCAGGCTCGTCGTCGGTGCGGACCGGCGGCCGGCTCAGGGTGCGCCGCGAGAAATTTGCAGCCAGCCAGGCCCCCCCACGTACGTCGAAGCTCTCCCACGCCAGCACGTCTACCTCGTCGGTGCGCTCGACGCGGAGGCGCTGCCCGAGGGTAGTCGGGATCGCGAGGGCCTTGGCGCCGTCGAGCACGAGGTACTCCCCCGTGAGCATAAGTTTGCCGCGGGCGGCGAAGGTTTGCGCGCTCGGCGACGTTAGGGTGCTGGCCACGGCCGCGAATGTCGCACCCCGCGTCCTAACCTATCACCGGTAGCCCTGTTTTCGCTTATGCGCGACCCCGCCAAGACCGTCCATCCTCGATTGGCCCAGGGCCTTATGTCGGCCACGGTGGTCCTGATCCTCGTGATGCTGGCCACCGCGATCATCGACCTGCGCATCCACGAGTCGCTCGCGGTGGAAGATGGCTTCGTGGAGTGGCTCACGGTAGTCGCCCTGCTCGCGGCTAGTGGCGTACTCCTGTGGCGGTGGTGGGGCTTTCGCCAAAACCAGTCCGCCATCTGGCAACTCGTTATGCTCCTGGGGGCCGTGGCGCTCTTCTTCGGCGCCGGCGAGGAGATCAGTTGGGGGCAGCGGATTTTCGGCTGGGGCGAGGGGCTCGACCTGTCGGCCAACCGCCAGGGCGAAACCAACCTCCACAACCTGGAGGTCGGTGGGGTCAACTTGAACAAGGTGATCTTCACGTACGGCCTCGGCCTCGGGCTCGCGGCCTACTTCGTGATCCTGCCCGTCGTCGCGCAACGCAACGCGACCCTGCGCCGTACCCTCACCGCCTGGGGTATCCCCGTGAGTAACTACCAGGTGTCGGCGTGGCTCCTCGTCTGTTTGCTCCTGGTGCTGCTCATCCCGTACTCGCGCAAGTGGGAGACGCTGGAAGTGGTGGTACCGGTGGCGGCGCTGGTGCTACTGATGGTGCGCGGGGTGGTGGGACGGGGGTTGAGGGAATCCTGTTGAAGGAAGTGCCGAAGGGCGAAAGCTGGAGCGTTGCATGAACTGCCGAGGGGAGGGCGCTGATAGCGACAGCGCGGCTCCTGTCGTCCGACAGGTCAATACGATCCGCGGATCAGTGCGAGCCGCGAGCTGGCGAGTCGGCGCGGCCGTCTCAGGAGTGCAATAGTCCGTTGAGATCCCCGCGTCGGGCTCCGTCGGCTCGGGATGACGGTAAGGTCGGGCCCCGATATCTCAGGCCCTCGGGCACGACGGCGTGCTTCCCGCGCCCACCCCCGCGCTACCTTCACCGCCATGACGAGAGCGTTATTTTTATTAGTATTGGTAAGCGTAGGATTCAGGACAGCGGAAGCGCAGTGGCGACAGACGCCTCCGAGCAGTGTGCTGTTACACGACTTGAGGAAGCTGCGCACGGCCAGCTCAGCGCTGTACCTGGCGGCTCACCCCGACGACGAGAACACCCGCCTCATCGCCTACCTCGCCAACGATCGCCTCGCCGAGACGGCCTACCTCTCGCTGACGCGCGGGGACGGCGGGCAGAACCTCGTCGGACCTGAGCTCCGCGAGGGCCTCGGCGTCATTCGGACCCAGGAGCTCCTCGCCGCGCGCCGTACCGACGGCGGGACGCAATTCTTCACGCGCGCCAACGACTACGGCTTCTCGAAGCACCCCGACGAGGCTTTCACGTTCTGGACGCGCGACTCCATCCTCGCGGACGTGGTCTGGGCGATTCGCAAGTGGCAGCCCGACGTGATCGTCACGCGCTTCGACCCGAACTCGGCCGGGCGAACCCACGGCCACCACACCGCCAGCGGGATGCTCGGCGTGGAGGCCTTCAAAGCCGCCGCCGACCCGAAGCGCTTCCCGGAGCAACTGACTCACGGGGTTACCGTCTGGCAGGCCAAGCGCGTGCTGTTCAATACGAGTTGGTGGTTCTACGGCAGCCAGGAGGCCTTCGACGCGGCCGACAAGTCCAAGCTCTTCACGGTCGACGCCGGTGGGTTCTACCCGCTGCTCGGCCTGAGCAACGGCGAGATCGCGGCGCGGTCGCGCTCGCAGCACGCGAGCCAGGGCTTCGGGTCGAGCGGGCAGCGCGGCAGTTCGATGGAGTACCTACAGCTGCTCGACGGCGCCGGCGACGAGGCGCGGACCGACCTGTTCGCGGGTGT
>JBGTKC010000208.1:0-7420 GCA_041744755.1 Saprospiraceae bacterium | reverse complement strand
GTCGTGCGCGGCGTTGGTGCCGGCGGCGTGATTAGGGGGCGTGCCGAGCTTGGGGCGCCGATGGTCGGCCGCAAGGTCGGGCGGATCGATGGACCCGTACGGGGCTCGGGGGTGGACTTCTGGGGGAGGGAGACGTTCTTGGAGGCGTTCTTGGTCTGGAGCGAGGAGGCAAACTCCTTCTCGAGCGCTGCCACCATGGCACCGTTCAGTTTGGCCGTCGGCTTATCGTCTACCGTGAAGCCTTGGCTGTTTAGGTACTCGACGACGCGGGACTTGCCTACGTTGAGTTGTTTGGCGACTTGGATTAGTATCATGGAAGGTCTTCTCCGTGCAATGCCCCGTGAATTCGGTTGGAGGGCACTAGGTTTTAGCTCGCCGCGAGCCTCTCGCGTAAAAGCCGGTGCCGGAGCGGCCGCGAAGATACGCCGCCACCCCGGGGTTTTACTAACCTCCCCACACGCATTCGCGGGGGATTGACAATGCGAAGAAGACTGCCTGTCCGCCGGGCCAGGGGCCCCCGACCTTACATGACTGGCTTCTCGACCTCACCGGGGGCGCGGTCGGCGTCGGCCGACGCCACATCCTCCGGGGGGGCTGCGGTCATGGTGGCCGTGGTGTCGGTCATCGACACCACCGCGGCTTCCACGTTCGCTGCGGCCACTTCACCCAGGGCGGCATCGCCGTTACCCGCGCTTGCGTCTATCGGCGAGGCAATCGTGTCCGGCGTAACGGATGCATCGCTGGTCTCTGGTGCGGTAGTCGCTCGGGTAACCGCTGGCGCTGCTTGTGCCTCGGCGCCATCAGATGTTGCTGGCACTGGCTCGGTTGGGGCTTCGGCAGTGACGTCGATCGGCGTGGCGTCCGCGGGCTCCGTCGGCGTCCCGACCGTCCGTACCGAACGACTGCGCGCCTCCGCGGCGCGGGCCTGGATCTCGGCGTCCGTCGGGGCCTTCGAGAGATTCATCCCGGTCTCCCCTTCGAACTCCGCGGCGAGGACCTTGAGGACGTCCTCGATCGTCTCCTCCTCGAGGTCGGTACGCCGTAAAAGTTCTTCTGGGCTGAGCGCCAAAACGCTCCGCGCGGTATCGCACCCGATGCCCTTGAGCTCCTGGAGGATCCACTCGTCGATCTCGTCGGTGAACTCGAGCAGGTCGACATCTTCTACCTCGTCGTAGGTGAGGTCGTTGCGGAACACGTCGATCTCGTAGCCGCTGAGTTTGCCGGCCAGCTTGATGTTGGAGCCGCCGCGCCCGATCGCCAGGGATACCTGGTCGGCGTCGAGGTAGACGCTCGCGCGCTTGGTCTCTTCGTTGATGTCGACGTGGCTCACCTTGGCCGGGGTCAGCGAGCGCTGAATGAGCAGCGTTTCGTTATTGGTCCAGGGGACGATGTCGATGTTCTCGTTGCGGAGCTCGCGCACGATGCCGTGGATGCGCGAACCCTTCATCCCGACGCAGGCGCCGACGGGGTCAATGCGCTCGTCGTAGCTCTCGACGGCCACCTTCGCGCGGTCGCCCGGGAGCCGCACGATCTTGCGGATGACGATGATCCCGTCCTCGATCTCGGGCACCTCATTCTCCATGAGCTTCGCGAGGAACTCCTCGGAGGTGCGCGAGAGCCAAATCTTAGGCGTGCCGTTGTCGTTCTCGACCTTGTAGATGATGGCGCGGATCACGTCGCCCTTGCGGACGAAGTCCCCGCGGATCATGTGGGTCCGCGGCAGGAGCAGCTCATTGCCGGTCGCCTCGTCGGTGACGAGGATGTCGCGCTTAAGCACCTGCTGCACCTCGGCTACGACCAGTTCGCCCTCGCGGTCCATGTAGCGCTTGTATATCTCCTCCTTCTCCAGGTCGCCGATGCGCGAGACCAGGGTCTGGCGCGCGGCCATCACCGAGCGGCGCCCGAAGTCCTCCAGGAACATCTGCTCGTAGCACTCCTCGCCGACCTCGTAGTCCTCGTCTATGGACTGCGCCTCCGACACGGCGATCTGCGCCAACTCATCCGCCACTTCACCGTCCTGTACGATCTCGCGGACGCGCCACAGCTCGAGGTCCCCCTTCTGCGTGTTGACGATGACGTCGAAGTTGTCGTCGGAGCCGTACTTCTTCTTAATGAGCGTGCGGAAGACGTCTTCCAACACCTTCACGAGGGTCGGGCGGTCGAGGTGCTTGCCTTCCTTGAATTCGGAGAAGGTCTCCACTAGGTTCATCATGACGGTGCTGCTTTTAAAGTTAGGAGTTGTCGATTACTTGAAGGAGAACTGTACGGTGGCCCCGCGGAAGCTCCCGAAGGGGATCTCGTGGCGGAGCTCCGCTTTGATTTTTTTGTTGTGCTCGTCGCGGCGCACGACCTGCTCGGTGAGCACGAAGCCGTCGTCGTCTACTTCCGTCAAAACGCCCGTTACGGTTAGCTCGTCCTCCATTTGTACGTCGAGCGTGCGACCGACGTGCTTCGGGAACTGCCGCGCTAGCGTCATCGGGCGCGAAGGTCCGGGACTCGAGATCTCGAGCGTGTACTTCTCCCCGAGGATCTGGCTCTCGTCCATCTTCTCCTCGAGCGCGCGACTCACGCGGCGGCACAGGGCCAGGTCCACGCCGGCATCCGCATCGAGGAAGATCTCGACACGTCCGGTGACGCCGACCTTGAGGTCCACGAGGAATGCTTGCGCGAAGTCTGGTTCGGCGAGGAGCTCCTCGAGCCAGGTGGTGATTTGGGCTTTGGCTTCCAGGGGGAGAGGTTGTTTGGGTGGGGGGAGGTTCGGTGGGCTGGGGGCCGTTCGTACGCGATTCGCGACATAGCGGTCGTGAGGTCGTAGGCCCCTGGGCCCATGCGTTTGCCGGGGTAGAGAAACGAGAAAGGGAACCTTTTGGGTTCCCTTTCCGAGCGGATAGGCTTGTTGTGGCTGCAAAGATAAGCAGGATTCGGCAGATTGGTTGGGGGGTAATAGGTCCATGGGGGCGCCTCCGGTTTTGCCGTAAGGCGGCTCCCGCAAACGAACGTTAACGAAGGACGCGCGCGCAACTGCCCGCCGGCCCCCGTGGTTACAAGCCACATGAAGACCCTCCTCCTCTCCGCCGGCCTCGTGGTCGCAAGTTTTGGCGCAAGCCTCCACGCCCAAGATGCCAAGATGCAGCCGCGGGCCGACAAGATCACCTCGACGGCCCCGGTGGCCAAGAAGTCGCCGATGAACTCGGCCAGCATGTCCACCGCCGATGGCTACGCCCGTATCGTATACTCCCAGCCGATGCTGCGCGGACGCGACATGTTCGGCGACCAGGTGGCCTATGGTAAGGTGTGGCGCCTCGGGGCCAACGAGACCACCGAGCTCTTCCTCACCGCCGATGCGATGATCGGCGGGAAGCTGCTACCGGCCGGTGCGTACAGCATGTTCGCGATCCCGTCGGAGGGTACGTGGACACTGGTCTTCAACCGAGCACTCGGGGACTGGGGTGCCTACAGCTACTCCGAAGCCGAGGACGTCCTGCGTGTGGATGCGCCTGTTAAGAAGACCGACGAGAGCTTCGAAGCATTCACCGTGTGGTTCGACGCCGGCAATATGATCATGGCCTGGGGGACGACCCGCGTGATGGTCCCGATCGAGTTTAAGGCTGCGTAAGTCTAGATCCCGCCCGTCACCTCGTACTCGAAATCGATGCGCGCGGTCACCTCCTCGGTATTTGGCCGCAGCAGCTTTAGCGTCCCGGTGAGCTGGAGCGGTTCGTCTAGGACGTACTCGCGCAAATTGACATCCACCACCTCGAGCTGGTCGGTCGTGATCCGCGTCGTGGCCCCCGCGTAGGTCGCGACCGTGACGGCGGGTTGGCTCGCGGTGGAGACTTGGACGACCACGTCCGACACATCCGCCAGCGTAAAGTCGTCACCGGCGTCGACGAGCGTAATGGTGATGGTCTTGATTTTGGCAGACTTGAGGTTGGCCTCCTTCATCCCGTACTCCTTGAGGCGCTCGCGGGTATTGGTCTCGATGGTTTGCTCGGGCAGGGGAAAAGTGACCGGGAAAGGGAAAAAGGCGGGAATCGGCGGGATCGTCTGGACTAGGGGTTCACCGTCGAAAGTGCGGGTAATGCTGAGGAGCCCGCCGTCTTTGCTACAGGCGAGGAGGCCAAGCGCCAGAACCAAGGCGAGAAGTCGTAGCGGGGTAGTCATCGGTGGCATTAACGACAGTGCCAGCATTTTTGTGCCTTCCGGCAAAACCTCGGTGCAGTACGCTAGTCTACAGGTCCGCCATCGGCCAACTCTCCCTCCCCGCCGCCTTCACCTGCTCGCTTCGATCAGCCCGAAGGGTACCTCGTTCTTCCCGAACACCTTATAGCGCGTGGCCAGTAACACCATTGGCGTGGCGTCGTGCGAACAGCGGGATACGTTGGAGGCGCTGGGCGTTGCCCCCCTCACTCTCCTCACCGTAGCTGAGCACGGCCAGTGGCTTTTTCCAGATGAGCCCCCTCGTGTTCTTCCAAGGTCCACACGAAGCGCTCGCCAACGGTCGTGATGGAGATGTGTTCGCGGACCTCGTTAGACCAGGCTACCTAGAGGGCACTGCATTTGCGGAGCTTGTCGTCGTAGCGGTAGAGCCACAGGTTTTTTACCTCCCGGAGGTCGCGCGGGAAGCCGCGTTTGCTCTCCACGGTCACCACGACGAAGGCGTCCCCGAAGGGCATGATCTCGTACACAATGGCTTCCCGGTTGCCGAACTTAGACAGCTTCGACAAAGAGACACCCTTTGCGCTACTCCTGGTGGTGCTTTTCTGGGTGTGGAGGCCTCCGCCAAGACACCAGACTAAGGAGGACGAAGAGCGAGAACGGGAGTCGGAGAAAGGCCAGGAGCAGGGGGTTCTCACCGGGCGCACCTGGCGATGCTGCACTGGGATCGCCGGGTCGGGAGCGCCCAAAGAGCGGAGAATTGAGTGTTCCGAATGGGCAGCTAGGTGCTGTGCGTGCGCCGCAAGGCTATCCAAAACTCCTGCCCACGGCTACAGCGACGGCCTCCGCGACGACCGAACGACCCCTTGGAGGGTAGCCGTGGAGTTCCTGGTTCATCGCCGCGGAGGCTCGATCACGCCGAACCGTAGTTCGTTCCCGCCGAACACCTTGTACCGCGTCGCGAGGAAGACCACCCGGTCATCCGCCAGGCGCGTCGCCGAGCTCGGGACGATGATGACCTTACCGGCCTCCTTACGCTCGAACAGCGGGATGCGCGTCAGATTGCCATCGCCCTGGTCGTAACCGAGCACCGCGAGGGCATCGCTCCAGTTGGTGCCCTTGGCGTTGCGGGCGGGGTCGCGGGTGAAGTTCTTCGGGTTGTCGTTGTAGATCACGGCCGCCTTACCCTCGTACTCGACGAGGTTGATGCGGGCGTAGGGGAGCCCGGGAGTCTGGGTAGTCTGGTACTTCGGTACCGAAAGCACGTCAGTGAGCCCACCGCGGGAGTCGAAGTTGAGGATGATGCCCTCCTGGTACTCGAAGGTGAGGTTGTTGCGCCCGCCGTAAGGCCCGTAGCCGTAGCGGTACGGATTGTAGAACGAAGGACCGTAGCCGGGGTAGTAGGCGTTGTCGCGCCTAACCTGGAAGCCCTCCAGCAGCAGGCTGAGGCGCCCGTTGCTGAGCCGCAGGGCGTCGCGGAACTCGAAGCTCTGCTCTAGGGCCAGCTCGCCGTTGACGCGGGTAGTGGCCTTCGGGCCCATGAGGGCGAGCATCTCCTGTGAGAAGGGCTGGGGCTTGAGGGTCGCCCCTGAGCGGATGTCGTCGCTGGAGAAATAGCCGCGGATACGACGGCCGATGCGGTCGGCGTAGAGCCCGACGATCGCCGGGGACCCCTGGTCGTTCGGGACCATGGACACGCCTTGGATATACTGCCCGGCGAGTTCGATCTCCGTGGTCACGAAGTCCTCGGCGCCGGGGTCCATGGTGTAGAGGTAGAGCCGGGCGTCTGATCCGCCGCGCAGCTCGCGGCCCTTCGAATTGGCGTAGACCTTAGCGAGGATGTAGGCGCGGCCCTCGCGGTCGACGGTCGCGGTTTGGATCTCGACCTGGTCGCGAGTGGCGTTGAGGCGCTGGCGTTTGTTGGTCACCACGTTGCCGGCTTCGTCGACGACAAATACCGTCACGGAGGCTTGCTCGTCGTCCTTCTTCGACAGGAGTCGGTTCTCGGAGACCTCGCCGTAGACGCGGACGTAGTGGCTGCGGCTCGGGGTGTAGTCATCGAATGTCGTGATCCGCGCGGCCTGGTAGTCGCGCTGCGGGACGGTGACGAGCTCGTGGGCCGAGACTATTTTGCCCTGTCCGTCTAGGATCTCTGCGCGGAGCTGCACCTGGTCGCGCCCGTCCTCGAAGGTGGCGAAGGTCCAGACGAAATGCTCGCCGATGGACACGATGCCGATGTGGTCGCGGGGCTCGTTCGGCCAGGCGATCCGGAGGCCCTGGTCGCGGCGCAGATCGGCGTTGTAGCGGTAGAGCTGGAGCTCGGCGAGCTCCTGGAAGCTACCGCGCAGGCCCGTGCCGTACTGCTGGTCGACGACAGTGGCGATGTAGAAGTCGGACCCGAAGGGCATGACCTCGTAGGAGACCGCGGCGAGGTTGCCATACTTAGAGACCTCCGAAAGCGTGACCCCGCGCGCACCACGCTGTGCGGCGGCCGCAGTGGAGCGGGGTTGGGCGAAAGCGGCTGTCGCCAAAACGAGCAGGAGGGACAGGGAGGAGAGGAGGCGCGTCAAGTGAGGTCGGAGTTGTGGTGGGTTAAACGCCTGGAGGATCACTGAGGTGTGATTTAGTGGACTAGTTGGGGCGGGTTTAACGGTTCGGTAAGGACCCGAAGGTGCTGTGGGGGGGATGATGCGAGGCGTGGTAGCTGGGTCCGCGCACCACGGGCCAACGGCAGGGGTGTGAGACGGCTACCGGCTCCGCGCTACGCCAAGTTGCACTTGCCGCGTCCCGGAGGCCCCGTCGGCGCCGTCGACGGTAAGGAAGGCAAACCCACTCTCCGGATTCGCGAGCGGCTTCGCGGAGGCGGGCAGTAGATCTAGCCCGCGGCTCCCGTCAAAAATGGCCTGCCGCGGGAGGCGTCGGTCCGATGCGGGCGCGGAAGCAACCACACTGAGCGCGCCGTTTACTGTAGTGCCGAGCGCCTTCTTGTGATGAGGACGCAGGAGGTTAGCCGGATGATCGTTGAAGAGTACCCCCACGCCACCTCCCGCGGGCACGAGGGCTGCGCGGGCCAGCACCTGGTCGGCGACGTGGACCTCGTGACGACGGCTCACGCTCCAGCTGTCGGCGTACCGACCGTCTGCGTCGAGCCGCAGGACGACCGGGTCGCCGTAGACGATCCGGCGGGACTGGTAGGTAGTCTTGGGGTGGGTGCGCGCGGTACGCCGGCGCTCCAGGAGGAAGGCGACCCCCCCGTCGGCCA
>JBGTKC010000207.1:0-3283 GCA_041744755.1 Saprospiraceae bacterium | reverse complement strand
CCGTTGCCGGCCGTGTCCACCGCCGCCACGAGGTAGTAGTTCGTGCCCCGTGGATCGGGCGCCGGGTCCACGAAACTCCGCGTGCCCGGCGGCAGTATCTCCGTGTGCAGTTCGGTGAAGTTGCCCTCGACATCTGCGTTGCGCGCCACCCAGAAACCCGCAATCCCCGCCTGGTCGGCCGCGTCGTACGTCCAGGTAATCCGCGCCACCGGCCCCGGACTCGTCTCCGTCACTACCTCGGTCGGGGCCTTTGGCGGCGTGCGGTCCCGACCCATCGCCGTGATCACCTCGCTGGGACCACTCGTTTTGCCGAAAGGCGTATGTCCGATCACCCTGTATCGATGCGGCACGTAATTCTCGACGAGCGTGTCCGTGTAGACGATCATCTGCTCCCCGGCCGGCAGCTTCTCCTCGATGCCGTGGACGTAGGGCTTGTCGTTTAGCGCCCGCCAGTCCTCCTTGCCTACAGATGCCCGCTCGATGGTGTAGGCCGTGAAGCGCGTCTCGTGCACGACGCGACCCCAGTTCAACGTAATGGCGTGCTCGGCCTCCCGCACGATGGCGAGTTCGACGGGTGCGATGGGTTCGGCTTTCGCCAAAACCGCGGACGCCCCCTCCACGATGTACTGCCCCGGCGGCTGTTCCGTAAGGCGCACACGATAGAGGTAAGTGCGCCCGGCCTCGGCCGTCAAGTCCTCGTAGGCCAAACCCGCCCCGACTGCCGTCGGCCAGCTCAAATCCGACACCAGCAGCACCAGGTGAAAGTACTCCTCGAACTGCCGCGCCGCCGCCACGTTCGGGCCATCACTGGTCAGCTCCCTGATCCAGTCGCCGAGCAACACCTCCGCCGCCACCAGGTGGTAGTCGCCCGGTACGCCGGTCGCGTCCAGACTCCGCCAGCTCGACTCGTCGTAGGGTCTGATGCCCGACCTCAACTCCTCCCAGCGTTCACCCTCGGGGGCGTCCATGTCGAGGCGCTCCACGGTGTAGCCGTAGTGATTGGCCTGTAGCCAGGCCGACGGATTCGAGGTCGCCCACCGCAGCCGCGTCGCGCCGTCGGCGTACTGGCTGATGACGGTGATGAAAGGTTGCGGATTGAGACTGTCGTAAGTAGCTACCGGGTCCGCCACCGGCGTGTTGCCACGGCGCTTCTGGGCACTCGCCGTGCAGAGGCACACGCAGAGCAACAGACTAGTGAGGGCCGACGCCCGTACTCGGAAGGGGAACATTGTTGAGGAGATAGTCGCGCTCGACACTCTCTCGACCGAGACTGGCCGGGAGCATGTAGCGCAGGGTGAGGTGGTAGCGATTGCTCTGCTGTTGGGCGAATTCGCTGCCCTGCGGTAGGGGCGGCGTGAGGTTGCTGAAGGGTATGTAATCCCAGGGCCGCGCCCACTGTAGCTGGAGCATATCGACGTAGGTAGCTCGGTTGCTAGCGCTCAGGGCATCCCGCATACTGATGCGGTGCGCCTCCCCGGGCACGGCCTCGTTGCGACGTACGGTGCCGGTGTACAGGTTGCTGTTGTGCAGCAGGTAGTAGATATCGAGGCCAAGGAGGTAGTTGACGTGGTTGGCGACGGCGACGCGATCCTGAAACACCTGTTGCGGCGCCTGAAAAGTGAGACCGAAGTTGTAGTTCGGCCCACTGCTGCCCGTGCCCCAGTCCGTGCCTCCGCCGCTGCTCCCGGAGGCGGTACGGCTTCCGCCAAAACTTACCGTGCCTCCGAAGCTGGCGCCACTGCCAAACCCGCTGCCGGCGCCAACGCCCGCCACAAAGCCGCCCGGGGCTGCTCCGCCAGACGTGCCGGCACCGGCCCCAGCGCCAGTCGTGCCGCCCGCGACCACATTGCCGCCAGGGGCAAGCGTAACCATCGCCGACGAGGAGATCTCCCCCGGCTGTAGCCGCGGCAACACCCAACTCCGGCTCTCGTCAAGGTAGTAGCTGCGGGTCCACTGTTGCACGAAGGTTTCGAGGGTACTGATTTGCGGGAAGCGGCCCGGCAGAAAAACGCGACCCCTGATGCCGGGTGAGATGTCGATGTTGACGCTCCGCAACTGTGCCAGCCGCTGCGCCGCACTGTAGAAGTAGCGGTTGTGGTACACGTAGTAATCGTCGTCGACGTGGGCATTGAACTGGATCAGCGGCTTCACCACGTGCTCGTCGCGCCACCAGTGCCCGTACACCTCGATCTCGTCGAAGTGCTCGGCGAGCGTACCGCGCGCATACGCACCGCGGTTGCCGAGCGCGGCGTGCGGCGTCTGCCCGGTGAGACTCAGGTCGGCCAACTTTTCCTCCAGACTCTGGTGCTCGCTCGTGCGGAAGTACCACTGGTAGAGCTTGAATTCGTACTCCGGACGTGTCACCTCCGAGTGGGCGATGCGGCGCGTCTGGCGGTTGTTGGTGTAGTCACCGCTGCCGAGGTTTTCGCGAACACGCGTGAAAAGTGCCGCCTGCTGGGCCGCGACGGCATCGCGGATGGTCGGGGAGGCGCTGGTCGCCGTCACGCCCGCCGAGGCCATCAGCTCATTCATGTGCTCCTGCTGCGTCTGCTGTTTGATGCGTAGGAACTGTACCGCGTAGGTCGTGGCGGGCTGCAAGCCGGTCGGGACCGGCAGGCGGAACTGTCGACCTGAGACGCTAGCGATCGACACGTCCACCGGCTCACCGGTTGCGCTCAGCGGGATGTAGCGCAGCAGGTAGCTGTAGGTGCGGCCCTCGCGCTCGGTGTAGAGCATCGGGGAGTGGTCGCGCGAGAGTAGGATCGTCCCCTTGCCCGCCGAAACCTCCGGGAGGTAGTGGCGCTGGCCGTCGAGGGGGTAGGTGTACTTCACCTCGCTGGCCGCGATGACCGTCGGCAGGTTGCCGGTGCGGAAGCGCTGGAGCGAATCCTCCTGGTGGTCCTGGCGATCACCGGGCCGCCGGTACACTTGGCCCGTACTTCCGTCGGTGTAGTCGCGGAACTTCAGCACGATCTCGGTCTTGAGTTGGCGGTTGGGCGGGAGGATGGCCGTCGGCTCGAGGTAGGCTACGTAGCCGGCCTCCTTGACCTGCCAGGGCTCACAGGCGATGACGCTGTCGGTGTTCGTCTTAATCGTCCACGAGGCGATGAAGGGCCAGAACTTGTAAAAGGTCGGCGGCGTACCGTCGGTCGGGAGCGTGCGCGGGATCTCCAACATCCGGTTGATCGGCAGGCTGAACGTGGCCGCCGCCCGGGCGTAGACCGTCTGATTGCCGGTCGGCTGCAGGTCCTCCAGCAGGGTGATGTTGGCGAGCGGATCGGTG
>JBGTKC010000206.1:0-3995 GCA_041744755.1 Saprospiraceae bacterium | reverse complement strand
CGCCGACCTGGGATCGAGTGAGGCCGTCGAGCAAGCGGGCTTCCTCTTAGAGGGGTCCGAGCTCGAGCTCGAGGTGACGGACGCGAACCTGAGTTCCGCCTACCGCGCCTTCCGCAAGCACGACATCGACTACGAGATCGTGGAGTAGGGTTCAAGGAGCCCGGAGTTCACAGTGCGCCGTGCTAGGGGCTTGGCTGGAGTTGATTGAGCGCGTTGGTAGTTCGTCTCAGTGGACGCTTGCCGTGGCGCGGTCGCGGGAGCTCATACGATGCGCGCGCCCAGCACCTCCGGTGGTATCCCGAAAGCATCAACGAGGCTAGCGGCGTGCGGCCTTAACTCAGCGCACAGCACCTCCACCTCACGGCGGATGGCCTTCGACTTCGCGGGCGAGAGGAAGTCGTACTCGAAGAACCAACCTTTGTCCCGCTCGATGGCGTGGAGGCCGTAGAGGGAGGACAGCAGCTTCTGGACCCCTTTTAATTCCGAGTCGCTCTGGGTAGCTATGCTTTCGCAAAACTTGTCAAACGTGAGTCGC
The DNA here is from genome assembly GCA_041744755.1 of Saprospiraceae bacterium. GTDB lineage: Bacteria > Bacteroidota > Bacteroidia > Chitinophagales > Saprospiraceae > CALDTK01. The sequence goes on along the minus strand of JBGTKC010000206.1, from coordinate 3,460 downwards.
TCGACGTAGGCCAAGGCCAGGTCCTTGAGCTGCGTCTGGATCTCCACGAAGGCTTCCGCACTCGACATCCCGCCCTTGATCTTGCGGCGGATGCGCTGCGCCACCGAGTACACCATGCGCTCCTCGCGGAAGCGGAAGGCCGTCGACAGAAAGTCCTTGGAGCGGAGGTGCTCCGAGTCGGTATTGCGGACGGCCACCGGGTTGAGGTCCGTGAATTGGCTCGTGACCCGACTCGCTGCGAAGCGCAGGATCCCAAAGGCGCCGTCCTCGTTGAAGCTCTGCTGAAATTTCGTGAGCAAAGCCCGCGCCACGAGGTAGCACAGCACGGTGTTGTCGCCCTCGAAGGTGGTGTAGATCTCGGTGTCGCCCTTGCGCTGCCCGATGCGATTGTCGAGCAGGTAGCCCTTCCCGCCGCAGGCCTCACGGCAGACCTGCAACGTCTCCGTGGTGTACCAGGTGGCGTAGGCCTTGAGTCCGGCGGCCTGGCTCTCGAGTTCGCGCATGGTGTCGGGCGTACGCTCGGCGTAGCATTCGTTGAGCCAGTCCAAAGCGGCGTCGAGGGCGTAGGCTTTCGCCAAAACCGGCAGTAGGCGCCGCTGGTGGCTCGGGTAGTCTAGCAGCAAGGTCTCGGGTAGCATGGGCCCGGCCGCAAATTGCCGGCGGCGCAGGCCGTAGTTGATGGCGATGGCGAGACCGGCTTTGGCGGCGCTCAGGCCCGCGCGCGGTACACAGACCCGCCCCCCGACCAGCGTGCCGAGCATCGTGAAGAAGCGTCGGTCCGGATTCTCGATCGGGCTGTGGTACTCGCCGCCGGCGTCAATGCCGCCGAACTTGTCGAGTAAATTCTCCCGCGGCACGGTGACGTGGTCGAACCAGATGCGCCCGTTGTCGACGCCGTTGAGGCCCATCTTGTAGCCGGAGTCCTCGACGGTGATGCCGGGGAGTAACTCGCCGGCCGCATTGCGCATGGGCACGACGGCCGCGTGTACGCCCTGCGAGACCCCGTCCACGAGCAGTTGCCCGAATACCGTCGCCAGTCGGGCGTCGAGCGCATTGCCGATGTACTCCTTGCCGGCGCCCCAGTGCGGCGTGTGGACTTCGAGCGTACCGGCGCTCGTGTCGTAGCTGATCGTCGTCTCCAACCCGCGGACGTTCGAGCCGTGACCGGTCTCCGTCATCGCGAAGCAGCCCTGTAGCTCGCCACTACCAGCAGCCTTCAGCCAGCGATCGTGCTGATCCTCGGTCCCGAGATTGGCGATGCTCCCGGCGAAGAGCCCGAACTGCACCCCGAACTTGATCGCCAGTGAGCCGTCGTGGTAGCCGAGCATCTCGAAGACCACCGAGTAGCGCCCGAAGTCGTCCTGGCCGCCGTACGCTTTGGGGAGGGCCAGGGCGCCGTAGCCGCGCTCGGCGAGGTCGTGCACGCGTTGCCGGGTCCACTCGCGGTGCGACTCCTTGTCGGGGGCATCCGAGTACGCGAATGCCGGGGAGCTGAGCAGGGCCCGCAGTTCGTCGCGGAAGTCCGGGTACTCGTCGTCGAGGACGCGGCGCATGGCGTCCACGTCAAAGGTGTACCTAGGCGCGAGTTCGGTGTCTGCATCGTGGGCGGGCGGGAAGACGCTCGCGATCGTGTGCCGGTCTACGGGGCCGAGGAGGGACTCTAATTCCCGGAGGGCCGCCATGGCCTCGTCGCGCTCTTGAGTTTTGGCGAAAGCCGCCTGGAAGGGGCTCTCCTCATCGGCGCGGGCGGCCATCTCGGCCCCGAGCTGCGCGAGGCTCTCGCGGTGTTCGCGATCTAGCGTAGCGGCGCCCTCGTGGAGCATCCGTCCCCACTCCTCGAACTGTTCCTGGGTAGGCGGCTGGCGCGGGTCGCCGAGACGAAAGAGGAGTTGCTTGTCGGCCTCGTCGAGCCAGGGGAGGCCGGAGACTTTCTGTTTGACGAGTTCTAGCTCCGCGCGGGAGAGGCTACGGTCGGCCCAACCGACGTAAAGCAAGGGTAGGAGGGCGCGGACGGCGGGGGAGTAGGCGGTGGCAGAGGCGGTGGCGGGCATGACGCTATAACGCACGAAGGCCCCGCCTGGCTATGCCGGGCGGGGCCTGTACACGTGGAGATGTCGTGAGGCTAGTCCTCCACCACCTCGAAGGCGATCTCGCCCTGCACTTCCTTGTGCAAGTTGAGTTTGGCGACGTAGCTGCCGAGGGTCTTAATCTCCTCCTCGACCTCGATCTTGCGGCGCTCGAGGTCTACATTGAATTGCTCGCGGAGGGCCTGGGCGATCTGGACGCTCGTGACAGAGCCAAAGATCTTGCCGTTAGCGCCGGCCTTCATCGGGATGCGCAAGGTTTGCTCCTTGAGCTTCTCGACGATCTCTTTGTACTCGTTGAGGCGCTGTCCTTCGCGGGCCTCGTCGAGGTCGCGGAGGTGGTTGAGGCGCTTGGTATTGGCGGCGTTGGCGATGATGGCCTTGCCGGTGGGGATGAGGGAGTTGCGCGCGTAGCCAGCCTTGACGCTGACCACCTCGTGCTTGTCACCCACCTTGTCGATGTTCTCTAGGAGGATAATGTCCATGGTAGACGGGGTTGTGGGGTGGGTTACTTGTACTGGTCGGTGACGAACGGCATGTACGCCAGGATGCGGGCGCGCTTGATGGCCGTGGACACGCGGCGCTGCCACTTAAGGCTGTTGCCGGTGATGCGGCGCGGGAGCACCTTGCCTTGTTCATTGACGAACTGGCCGAGGAACTCAGCGTCCTTGTAGTCGATGTACTTGATGTCGTACTTCGTGAAACGGCAGTACTTGCTCTTCTTGCGCCCGATCTTCGGGTTGGACAGAAACTTGATATCGTCGCGGGATGCCATGATATTCTATTGTTGAGGTGAGGGAAGCGGGTGAGGCTTAAGCTGGGGTTTGGTCGTCGGCCTGGACGTTGGACGGGGCCTGGACCTCGACGGGGGCCTCGGCCTCCTCTAGGGTCTTGTCGGTCTTCGCCATGGCGTTGGGGACGGTCTCGGCGGCGACGGCGGCCTGGGGCTTGAGCCCGGATCCCCCGGGGCGGGGATTGGTGGCGGCGAGGGTGTCGACCTCGTCGGTGAGCTCTTCGACCTCGTTCTCGATTCGCTCGCGCTTGAGGCCGATCTTGCCGTTGCGCTTGTCCTCGTTGTACTTAACGCCGAACTTGTCGAGCTTCACGACCAGTGAGCGCATGATGCGCTCGTCGCGGCGCATGGCGAGCTCGAGGGGGTCGACGACGGTGCCGGGGGCCTGGAACTCGAGGCAGTAGTAGATGCCGGTGGTGCGCCGGTTGATCGGGTAGGCGAGACTACGCAGGCCGATGGTATCGACGTTGACGATCGTGCCCCCATTGTTGGTGAGCATGTCCTGGTAGGTCTTCGCTGCCGACTTCGATTCCTCGCCCGACAGCACCGGATCGACGATGAACGTGACTTCGTATTGAGTCAT
>JBGTKC010000205.1:0-10795 GCA_041744755.1 Saprospiraceae bacterium | reverse complement strand
GGGCGATCGCCGTCGTTCGGCGTTTGGTCGGCCTGGTATCGCAACACGCCGCTGACCTCGAAATCCTCAGTGAGCCCGAGGCGCAGCACGTTGTCGAAGGTGAGGGTACGCGTGGTGTTGATCCCGCCCTCGGCGCTGCGGAAGGTCCCGCCGTGCTGACCTTGCAGGGTGCGCGCACCGACCGTGTAGGTGCCGATCGCCTGTCCGGGTCGGCCGGAGCGCATGTACTCGCCGTACTGCGCGGAGGCGGCGGTGGTGAGGGAGAGCAGGACGAGAAGAGGGTAAAAGGATTTGCGCATACTAAGGGCAACAGTGATCTTGGGTGGTTTGGTTAGACGAGCATTGTGTGATCGGTCAAATCCCTTGCGTGTTTCGCAAGGCGCGCCCACTGAGGCACGGTGTATACTCGCCCCCCGAACCGCTCCCCGAGACGCCCGCTAACCCACTCCCCCGATGCCCATCCACGCCGCTACCTCCCTCGCCGGCGTCACGACGATCACCTTCGCGACGCCCGCCCACAATAGTTTGCCCGCCACCGAGCTGGCCGACCTCAAAGCGGCATTCGCGACCGCGGGCGCCGACGACGCTTGCCGCGTCATCGTCCTGCGGTCCGGCGGCGAGCGGACCTTCTGCGCCGGGGCCAGCTTCGACGAACTGCGCGCGGTGACCAGCGCGGCCGAGGGGCTGGCGTTCTTCAACGGCTTCGCCAGCGTCATCAACGCCATGCGGACGTGCCCGAAGCTCATCATCGGGCGGGTCCAGGGCAAAGCCGTCGGCGGGGGCGTCGGACTCGCCAGCGCCTGCGACCTCGTCTACGCGACCAAGTTCGCGAGCATCAGACTCAGCGAGCTCGCCATCGGAATCGGGCCCTTCGTCATCGGGCCGGCGGTGGAGCGGAAGGTGGGTCTGGCGAGATTCAGCGAGCTCGCCATCCGTGCCGACGAGTGGTTCGACGCGGCTTACGCCAAAACGAGCGGACTGTACACGGAGGTGGTCGGTGACGTCGAGGCGCTCGACCGGTCGGTTTTGGCGAAAGCCGAAACCTTGGCCGGCTGGCACGCCGAGGCGCTGTCCGAGCTGAAACGGGTGCTCTGGGAGGGGACCGAGGACTGGGATAGGCTCCTGGCGGAGCGCGCGGAAATCAGCGGGCGACTGGTAACGCGGGGCTGGGTGCGGGATAAACTGGGTGCGTGATAAACTGGGCGCGACATAATCTGTGGACGCGACCGCGCGGAAGTGATCGAGCGCCGCGCAACACCACGTCGCGCCCTCGGACCGTTAGAGTGGCCTTACCGATATTCGCCACCCATGAAGTTCTGCCTCCTCGCCCTCGCCTCCGCCTTGAGCCTCTCGCTCGCCGCGCAACACACACTCCCCGCCGACATCCAACTCAAGACCCTCGACGGGCAAATCTTCTCGACCTCGGATCTGGGACGCGAGGGCGGGGCCACCGTCGTGGCCCTGTGGGCCACCTGGTGCGCGCCCTGCAAGCTGGAGCTCGACGTCTACAAGGAGTACTATCCGATGTGGAAGGAGAAGTACGGCGCCGAGGTATACGCCGTGAGCATCGACCGCGGCGCTGCACTTAAGAAGGTGCCTGATATGGTAGAGAGTAAGGGTTGGACTTTCCCGGTCCTCACCGATGAGTCGCACGAGCTGATGACTGCCCTGGAGTTACGCTCGATCCCGCAGATTTACATCATCGACGCCGACGGCAAGGTGCTCTACGAGCACGCCGGCTACTCGAAGGGCGACGAGAAGAAGGTAGAGGCGGTTTTGGCGAAAGCTAAATAAGCAATGGCCTACTGCGTGCCCTCCGGGCCCTGCGCACACCCCGTATACGACTTGCCCGCGCGCTCGACCGTAACCGCGAACGGGTAGCGATTGCCAGACATGTCGCCCGTGCACGGCTCCTCGACGACGGTAACCTTCAGGCGCTGCTCTCCGGGGAACACGTAGCGCGTCACCTTGCCGCCGCGCTCGACGAGCGGCTCGGCGTACTCGTAGCGTTGCGCGTTTTCCCCGAGGGCCGACCACTCCGCGATAGATTCGTTGCGACTGATCTCCAGGTTCCAGAACGGCTCGCTCCCGAACGCCCAGAAGGTGTAGGGGATGCAGGTGTTGCGGGGGTTCTTGGCCTCGAGGGTATCGATGGCCTCGAGGTAGAAGCGCCTCGGCGCCCGTGGCTGTCCGCTGCCGCCGTCGACTTTCGCCACGACCTCGAGCCGGCCGGTGAGCGTCGCGACGACGGACTGGCCGTCGAAACCCTGGCGGGTAGTCATCCGGTAGGCCTCGTCGAGAGCCGGCGTGCGCACCACCTCGTATGCGGCGGCACCTGGCGTCCCGCAGGGATCGAAGACGCTGCCTTCCCGAGTGGGGCGGTAGAGGCCTCGCAGCGTCACCACCTCCGCGCCGTAGGCGACCCCGGCCTTCGTCACCGAGGCTTCGCCTGGTGAGGGCTTCGACGCATCTCCGGCGGAGGTCAAGGGTTTCGGCATGCAGCCGCCGATCAGGTAGGCGACCAGGGCCACGGGCAGGGTGAGGTTGCGCACGGCAGCGAAGGTAGTCGCGTGCCGTGTACCTTGCCCGCCTCAGAGACGCCCCCCACCCTACTCGACTATGCGCATCCTCCTCGCCTCCGACCTCGAAGACACCGCCCCAAACGTGGCGGCCTTCGCCCTCGCGATCGCCGACAACTTCAAGGCGCACCTCACGGTCTACCACGCCTTTGGGCGCCCGCAGGCCACCTATGGCGACACGCCTATCGAGGAGCGCGAGGGCATGGTTCTCATTAAGCTCCGCGAGCTCATTAAAGGCGTGCAGGGATCGTCGTTCGCCGACGTCCAGATCAGTTACAAGACCCACGTCGATTACCCCGGGGAAGGCATCGTCAACGAAGCTCGCGACGGCAAGTACGACCTCGTGGTCTGCGGCCTGCGCGAGGGCAACGAGGGAGAGCCCCAATTCACGAGCCTGTCCTACAAGATCCTGCGCGAGGTGCCGACCAACGTCCTCGGCATCCCACCGACGGCCAACTTCCACGGCGTCAAGGAGATCATCTTCGCCACCAACCTCGACGCACCCGACCACGTGGTGCTGGAGCAGCTCCAGGTCTGGCGCCAGAACATGTCCGCCGACCTGTACGTGGTCCACGTCTGGGACGACAAGGAGAGCGAGGCCGAGGCCCGCCGGATCATGGGCGTGTGGCGCGAGGAGTTCGGCGTCCGCCCGCGGCTCCACTTCGAGTTGATGGAGGGGAGCTTCACGGTCGACATCGGGGACTACGTGCGGCAGCGCGGCGGGGACATGCTGGTGGTCCAGAGCAGCACGAAGGGCTTCTTCGAGCGCATCTTCGAGCACTCGGCCGCGGAGGACATCGCCCACACGACGGATGTGCCGCTGCTGGTGATGCGGGGGAGGAGGGGTTGACCTGCGGCGGCGATGGCTACAGGCCGCAGGCCACTGGCCATCGCCTACATTCGCCCCCCTTATGCCCCACGCTGATTTCAAGACGCTCGTCGCCCACTGCAAGGAGTACGGATTCGTCTACCAGAGCTCCGAGATTTACGACGGCCTCTCCGCGGCCTACGACTACGGCCCCTACGGCGTCGAACTCAAGAACAACATCAAGGCCTACTGGTGGCAGGCCATGACGCGTTTGCACGCCAACATCGTCGGACTCGACGCGGCCATCTTCATGGCGCCGCAAACCTGGAAGGCGTCGGGCCACGTCGATGCGTTTAACGACCCCCTGATCGATAACAGGCAGTCGAAGAAGCGCTATCGTGCCGACCAGCTCCTCGAAGGCGCGGCGGAGAAGGTTTTGGCGAAAGCCCAGAAAGAAGTCGACAAGGCGGCCAAGCGTTTTGGCGAAAGCTTCGACGAAGCACAGTACCGCGCCACCAACGAGCGCGTGATGGGTTACCAAGCAGAGTCCGACCGCATCCTCGCGCAGATGAATACCGCTCTCGGCGCGGGCGACATGCAGGGACTCTACGACCTCATCACCGAGCTCCAGATCGCCGACCCGGAGTCGGGCTCGAAAGACTGGACGGAGGTGCGGCAATTCAACTTGATGTTCTCGACCCAACTCGGCGCTATCGCCGGTGAGGCGGGCAAGATCTACCTCCGCCCGGAGACGGCGCAAGGCATCTTCGTCAACTTCCTCAACGTCCAGAAGTCGACGCGGCAGAAGCTCCCCTTCGGGATCGCGCAAATCGGGAAGGCCTTCCGCAACGAGATCGTCGCGCGGCAATTCATCTTCCGCATGCGGGAGTTCGAGCAGATGGAGATGCAGTTCTTCGTCAAGCCCGGCACCGAAATCGAGTGGTACAATAAGTGGAAGGAGCAGCGGATGGCGTGGCACCTGGCCCTCGGGACGCCGGCGGAGAAGCTGAAGTTCCATGACCACGCTAACCTCGCGCACTACGCCAATGCCGCCGTCGATATCGAGTTCGAGTTCCCGTTCGGGTTCCGTGAGCTCGAGGGCATCCACTCCCGCACCCACTTCGACCTCTCGGCCCACCAGGCGCTGAGCGGCAAGAAGCTGCAGTACTTCGACCCGGAGTCGGGCGAGAGCTACGTGCCGTACGTCGTGGAGACGAGCATCGGGTGCGACCGGATGTTCCTCGCCGTGATGAGCATGGCGCTGCAGGAGGAGACCGTGCCGGACGCCGACGGCAAGGATTCGACGCGGACGGTGTTGAAGGTGCCTGCGCCGCTGGCCCCGGTCAAGGTGGCTGTGCTACCGCTGCTCAAGAACCGCGAGGAGCTCACGAGCAAAGCCGAGGCTATTTTCGACCAACTCAAGCTGCATTTCACCTGCCAGTACGATGAGAAAGACGCGATCGGGCGCCGCTACCGCCGCCAGGACGCCATCGGTACGCCGTACTGCGTGACGGTCGACTTCGAGACCCTCCAGGACGACACCGTTACCCTCCGCGACCGGGACACGCTCGAGCAAATCCGTCTGCCCATTGGTGAGATCGTGGCTCACGTCAAGGCGCGAGTCAGTATCGAGACCCTGCTCGCCGCACTGGCGTAGCGCTTTGCCGCATACCCGACGACATAAGGTGCCGCGCGCGAACGGTTAGCCTTTGTTATGTACCGATAGGCCTGAACCCTGCCGCCCCGTCGTGCGTATTACGCATTCGGGTCACGCATCTCCGAGCCATTTCTAAGGTACCGACCTGTCTCTAAGCTGGATCACCCTTTCGAACTACACAATCTACTTCTTTTGAAACCACTCTTACTTTTACTCGCCGCCTTCGCGGCGACAGCCTCGACGGTCCAAGCTCAAAGCTCGGCCTACTTCGCCCAGGTCTCCGGACACCAACAGGTGCCCTCGGTGGCGTCTATGGCGGAGGGCCGCGTTACGATCCGCCTCAACGGCGACTCCATCGTCATCACGGCGCCGGACACCTTCCGCCTGACGAGTGACCTCAACACCAACATTGGCGCTCACATCCACACGGGCTACATCGGGGAGAACGGTCCCGTGATCGTCCCGCTCCCCTATAAGATCACCGGTGACGCCAGTGCGAAGATCAAGGACACGGTCCTCATCCGACGCCGCGGGTTCGTCGACTCCCTACGCGCGACGATGCAATCGGGCCGCAATTACATCAACCTCCACACCCTGAACTACGCCGGCGGCGAAGTGCGCGGGCAACTGATGCCGATCACGGTGCCGACGACCTACCGCTTCGACGCTATCCTCTACGGCGAGCACGAAAATCCCGCCGTCCTCACCGAGGGCATGGGCGGCGTCATGATCGAGGTACGGGCCGACTCGATGTTCTTAACGGGCGCCTTCACGCTCGAGAGTCCGCTGAACCCTGTCGGCGGTACGGGCGCACACGTGCACTCGGGCTACTTCGGACAGAACGGCGCGGTGGTGATGCCGCTGACCCCGACCATGTCGGTTGATAAGCTCTCCGGCAAATTCGAGCGTAAGCTCAACGGCTTCAAGCTCGACACCGCCATCGTCAACCTAATGCGCAAACGGAACGCGTACGTCAATATCCACTCGGTAGCGTACCCCTCGGGTGAGATCCGCGGGCAGGTAGTGCCGCTCGGCACCAACGTCTACCTCAGCCACGTCTCCTACAACAAGCCCTCTCCCTTTCCGAATGCCAATGCCTACCTCCGCGTGATGGCGGAGAAGGTCGCCAACCAAAACCAGATCCTCTACTCGGGATCGTGGTCGGGCTGGGGCAAGGAGGTTGCAGATCGCAGGATGTCCGTCGTCGCATCGGTCGGCAATCCATTCGTGGAGAACAGCACGACTGGAGTGACGCTCGAAACCAAGCCTATCGCCGTAGACAGCTCCAACGGGGTAGTCCTACTGTCGGGCGCCCGGTCGAACACCGCCGATCAGGTCGAAGGACTTTTCCTCCGCTACGATACCCGGGTACAGTGGAGAAGCGGCACCGCGGCCGCTCCCACCGTCGCCTACAGTGCCCGCCAGTACCACGAGTGCAAGCGCGCCTTCTTCTCTTACATGACGGCCAGCCAGGAGGTCCCTTCCAACCCTAGCAATGGCACCGGCGACCTGATCACCGAGTACTACGGATCCCGCGTCGATGTCGTCGGCCAGGTGGTTGGACTCGGGAGTGCAATCGACCCGAGCGTTCAGGACGGATTCCACATCCACGACGGGCTCGCCGGTCGCGGCGGCCCGATCGTCGCGCCCGTGGCGTACTACCCCGGCGAGAGAGGCGAGATCCTCCTGATCCCCGACATCTCGCAGGTCAACCTCACCGCAGAGCTCGCGACCCGCATGAAGGAGCGAGGCTTGTATTACAACGTTCACTCGACCAGCTACCCGAGGGGGGAGATCCGGGGCCAGATCCTACCGCAGTCGAACACCGTCTTCCAGTCGATCGTCGAGCCTGCCCAGGCTGTGCCCGGCGGCGTGGTGACCGACGGCAACGGAGTCATCTTGATCGAGGCGTACGGCACGAGAATGGTCGCGACCGGCACCTTCAACGAGCTTACCTCGTTCAACCCCGCCGCCGCCGGCGGTGCACACCTCCACGCCGGTATGCCCGGCATGAGTGGGGGGATCAAGTACCCGCTCACCACCGACGCGGCCGCCGGCGCGAACAACGCGGAGTTCCTCCCCGATGACAACACCTTCGTGACGACGAGCGCCACGATGGACAGTCTCACAGGCCGCTCTTTCTACGTCAACATCCACAGTCAGAAAGCTCCGAGCGGCGAGATCCGCGGCCAGGTCGGACCGCTCGCCACCAATGTGGTGCACGCCCGCCTCAGTACCGACGTCACGAAGCCCTACACCGGCGCCCTCCGGATGAACACCGGCCGCGGCAACCTCCACGGCGAGATTTTCGACACCACGTTAGTTATGTATGGCAACGTGACCGGCCTCTCAAGTGCCATCGATACCACGATCCGCGGCGGGGGACATGTCCACATCGGCAAGGTGGCCGAGAGCGGTCCGATCTTCTTCGACCTCAAGCTCAAGCGCTCCGCCAAGGACACGGCCGCGGCCATCCTGCCGCGTGCCAACGTGCAGGAGATCCTCAACAACCAACGGGGTAGCCTTCTCTTCGCGGGGCTTTATGCCAATTTCCACACGATGGCCGCCCCGAGCGGTGCCGTGCGCGGGCAGATCCTCATGTCGCACAACCAATTCCCCAACTCCGTGAAGGCCTTCACCTCCCCGGCCGAAGGTGAGACGGTCGACTTCAACAGCGGCACTCCCGCCACCGAGGCGAAGATAAGCTGGCAGAGGGCCGTCGATCCGGACCCAGAGCAGCGTATCGCTTACATCTGGCAGCTGTTTACCGACACCACCGCCGCTCCTGTCCTCCAGACGACCGTGGATACGGCCAACGCGGTGACGTTCACCTACGGCAAGCTCGACACCCTCCTCATGTCCCTCGGGATCGACAGCGGCAAAGTCACTACCGTCTACCACCGGGCCTGGAGCACCGACGGCAGCCTGCTCACCCCGGGCAAGTTCAGCACAGTGAGCTTCAAGCGCGTCAACGTCGTCGGCGTACGTGAGTTGCCGGCCGGTGCAGCGCGCCTCATCAACAACGTGACCGCCGCCGGTAACAGCATGTACCTCGAGCTCGAGGCCCTGCCTGCAGGTCGCTACCGCTACGACGTCATCGGCGCCAGCGGCCAGGTCATTACTTCGGTCGCCCTCGACCACGCCGGCCAGTCCCAGCGCTACGAACTCCCTACCCCGATTGCCAGCGCCGGACTCTACTTCCTGCGTCTCAGCAACGACCGGGGCGAGGCAACGGCCTGGGGCTTCCTGGTGCAGTAAGCGGTCTAGCGGAAGCCGGGCCGAGCATTCGGCTTTCGCCAAAACACGCTCGAGAAGGCTCGATCTCCTGGGAAGGGGGTCGAGCCTTTTTATGGTTATACGGGGCGGGAAGAGTCTGCTCCGTCGGGCGAAGGCTATCGCTAAAACTGTAGGTGCTTAACGGTCTGGGCGTTGTTCATCAGCTGCTTGAGGGAGTCCATGCCGATTTGCACGTGGAGGTCAACGAAATTCTCGGTTACCCTGGCATCGGATGCTTCCGTCTTTACGCCGTCGGGCGTCATGGGCGTATCGCTCACGAGGAGGAGGGCCCCGGCGGGGAACTTATTCTTGAAGGCCACCGTGAAGAGCGTCGCGGTCTCCATGTCGATGGCCATGCAGCGAGTTTTGCGCAGGTAGCGCTTAAAGCTCGCGTCGTGCTCCCAGACGCGGCGGTTCGTGGTGTAGACCGTTCCCGTCCAGTAGTCGTATCCAGCCTCGCGGATCGTGGTCGAGATCGCCTTCTGGAGGGCGAAGGCCGGCAACGCCGGCACCTCCGGCGGCATGTACGAATCGCTCGTCCCCTCGCCGCGGATGGCGCCGATGGGGAGGATGAGGTCGCCGAGCTGATTCTTTTTCTTGAGTCCGCCACATTTGCCGAGGAAGAGCACCGCCTTTGGCCCCTCGGGCCGGCCGTGCTCGTCGCGCGGGCCAATGGCGGTGAGCAAGTCGCATACAGTCGCGGTGTTCGGGGAGCCCATCCCGAAATTGATCATTGTGATCCCGTTGGCCGTAGCGCACGGCATCGACCGGGACGCGCCGACGATCTGGGTCTGGCCCCACAGGGCAAACTTGGCCAGGTAGCCCGAGAAGTTGGTCAACAGGATGTACTGGCTAAAGTCTCCCAGCGGCATCCCCGTGTAGCGCGGCAGCCAGTTGTCGACGATTTGCTGTTTGTCGTTCATCGGGGCGGAAGGTAGAAACAACGGGCGCTCGCTTCGCTCGCTCGATGGCCGTGGACCCTCGATGTACCTTCCCCCGCCAAGGTGTCGCCCGTCAATAGTTGGCTTTCGCCAAAACGGCTCCCGAATGATCAAAGACTTCCTTCGCTTTCTGAGTCCGAAATTCCAGACACTATTTCTGGAGTACAAGGTAGACATGCAGCCGCGCTACGGGCACGGGAAGCCACCACACCCGGAGTTGTACGACACCATCGAGGCCGGGCGTAGGGGTTACGAGGCCTTGATCGACACTGCGCTCGGCTACCGGGAGCAGCTACACGCGATCAAATCGGCAGGCGCCGAGCAGGACCGTTCGCGCCCGGCTTGGAACAATGGCTTCCTCCCGGGCCTCGACATCGTTGCACTGTACACGATGCTGGCGCACTTTAAGCCCAAGCGCTACGTGGAGATCGGCTCGGGCAACTCTACCAAGGTAGCCTATCTCGCCAAGCAAGACCACCGCCTCCTCACCGAGATCACCTCCATTGACCCCATGCCGCGGGCGGAGATCGACGCGCTCGCTGACGTGGTGGTGCGCAAGCGCTTCGAGGATAGCGACTACGATCTCGTCGGGGAGCTCGAGCGCGATGACATCCTCTTCGTCGACAACTCGCACCGCATCCTGCCCAACTCGGATTCGATGGTCTTCTACCTGGAAGTCCTGCCGCGTCTCAGGCCCGGGGTGATTGTACACATCCACGACATCTACCTACCGTACGACTACCCCCAGTTCATGTGCGACCGCTTCTACTCCGAGCAGTATGGCCTGGCGATGTACTTACTTGCCAACCCGCAGAAGTACCGCACGCTCCTGCCCAACTATTTCGTCTCCGCGGATCCTGCACTAAGCGATCGCCTGGTGCCCATGTGGGATCACCCGAATCTCGCGGGAGTGGAAAGGCACGGCGCATCGTACTGGATACAGATAGATGGTTAACTCGGTAGCTTTTACTTTCCGGCTAGTTTAGCAGCCTCTATGGAAATCGCGGTCTCCATCCTCCTTGGCATCGGCCTGAGCGCGGCCACGGGTCTGCGCATCTTCGTTCCGGCACTTGTGGCGAGTCTAGCGGCCCAACAAGGGCTCATCTCACCGGGGGAGGGTTTCGCGTGGCTCGGGACCTGGCCGGCCGTGGCCATCTTCGGCGTGGCGACCGTGGTCGAGATCGGGGCCTACTACATTCCGTGGGTTGACAACGCGCTCGACACGGTGGCGGGGCCAGGTGCCGTGCTGGCCGGAGGGCTCATTGCCACTTCGGTGATCGACATCGACAACGACGCCTTCCGGTGGATACTGGGCCTCATCGCGGGCGGGACATCAGCGGGATTGGTGCAGGGCGGGTCTACGCTGCTGCGCGCCACCAGTACAGCCACGACGGGTGGCGTTGGTAATCCGGTGGTCTCGACTGGAGAGGCGGTGGGCGCCTTTAGTCTGTCGGCGTTGAGTGTGATTGCGGCGCCAGTGGCGGTAGTGCTGCTGTTTGTACTTTGCTTTTTTGGGTGGCGGCGGGTGCGGAGG
>JBGTKC010000204.1:0-9158 GCA_041744755.1 Saprospiraceae bacterium | reverse complement strand
GCGCGCGCCTCGGCGGCGGTGAGTTGGGCGCGGCGCTCGGCGAGTTCGGGCCAGTTGGCGCGGGCCTCTCGCAGCAGTGCGTCCAGTGCCGGCAGCTGGGCGGTGAGGCTTGCGCCAAAACATAAGGCGAGCACTGAGAATAAACACCTCACACTTGTTGAACACCGTTTAGTCACTGGGCAAATTTTTTAGTTGTTAGCGGCCAGCAAGACCCGCATTTGGGCAAACATGTCGTCGATGGCGCGTTGGCGACTCTCGTCCGAGAGCATCCCGAGGCGCTCCGACAGAATCAGCATCGAGCACCCGTGCACCATAGACCACAGGATCACCGCCATCGAATCGGGATTGATGTTTTGGCGAAAGCCGCCCGTATCCACGCCCTCGGCAATCGTGGCGCGCAGCATCTGGAAGGCGCCATTCGAGGTGTGCCACTCCTGCCCGGCGTCGCGCAAGGCCTGCATCGGGCAGCCGTCCACGAACATGAGGTGAAAATCAGACGGGTTCGCCAGCGCGTGCTTAATGTAGCTGCGCCCCATCGCGATCAGCCGCTCCTGCGGATCCTCGACCTGCATTAGGGGCGCGAACAGCTGTGCCTTGCGCGTGAAGGCGTCCTCGTGCAGGGCGAGCACGAGCGCGTCCTTGTCTTTGTAATAGAGGTAGATCGTCCCCGGCGAATACTCGATCTCCCTGGCGACTTTCCGGATCGACAGCCCGTCGTGCCCGTCGCGTTCGAACACCCGACGGGCGCCGTCGAGGATGAGCTGCGTGAGGTCGGCGCGTTCGCGCTCGCGGCGGGTGGTGGTCGGCATGTCGGGGCAAAGCTAATGAACGGTGTTCATTATTTCACTGGCCCGACGTAAAAAGCTCGATGTTTAAGCCAGTCGCAACTTCTCCCGCGCCTCCTCGCCCGTCCAGTTCGCCCCGTACGGCGGCGTATCCGGCTCGAAGGCAAAGCTGGTCGAAAGGCCTCCCGTGCGCACGGCCTCGAAGCCGGCGTCCTCGATGACCTGGATGATCGTCGGCAGGTCGTCCTCGTGCTCGTCGCCGACGGCGAACAAGATGGCCAACTTGTCTCCCGCGCGCCCGCGGAGGTTGTGCTCGAACTCCTCGGAGGCCATCATGTTGAAAGCCTTCGTGACCCGGGTGTGCGGAAGCTGCCGCTGCAGCGCCTCCGTCTCGGTGAGGCCGCCGTGGTCGATCTCGCCGTCGCGCTCGGGATAGTAGTTCGAGGCCGAAATGAGGAGCTTGCCCGCCAGCAGCTCTTCGTCGAGTTGCATCGTGGCTGCGTGTGGTAAGGCCTCGATGATGACGTTGCCGTGGGCCATGGCATTCTCGGGCGACTCCACGCGCCCCTGGCCGAGTTCGCTCAAGTCGTGGGCGAGCTCATTGCGCTCACTCGCGTGGCGCGAGCCGACGATAACGTCGTGCCCGGCGCGCACCAAAAGCTTAGCCAGCGCGCCGCCGATGTGTCCAGTGCCGAGGATGCCGATCTTCATGGGGGTATGGTTTGGGGGAAGGAACGCTTTTGGAGGGAAGTGTTCGAGGAGGCGCTTGTGTTAGCCGGGATCTGCACGCCCGCACGCGGGCGCTTCGCAGTATGCGGTACGAGCAGAGCTCGTCTACCACCGCTAGGGTGGTGCGCCACTCGGCCATCATAGCATAAGGTGTGGCAACGCCATGCCTCATCGGCCCGTTATAAGTTTTGCCGAAAGGCGCAGGAGCACCGCCTTCAGCTTTGCCTTTCTCGAGTCTTACCTTCCGGCTTTCGCCAAAACCAATTGAAATACCACCGTGAAATCTTTCCTCTTCCTTACTAGCCTCCTCCTCGCTACCGTCCTCTCCGCCCAGACCGCCGCGGGTACCTGGAAAACGATCGACGACGAGACCGGGGAGGCCAAGAGCCATATCGAGATCTACGAGAAGGGCGGCAAACTCTACGGCAAGATCGCCAAGACCCTCCGCGCCGACGCCCCCGCCACCTGTACGACCTGCACCGGGTCCCGCGCCAACCAACCGTTCGTCGGCCTCGAAATCATCACCGCGGCCGCCCCCGACGGTAAGAAGGAGTGGAACGGCAAGATTTACGACCCGGAGTCCGACAAGACCTACACGCTCGTGATGTGGCTTGAGGAGGATCCGAACGTGCTGTACGTGCGCGGCAAGCACTGGACGGGACTGTACCGAACGCAGACCTGGAAGCGGGTGTAGGAGGACAGTTGTTGAATTTTTGAAGGGAGAGTTGTTGAATGGCCGGCAGGCGGCCTTGCGTGCCGATTTCGCCTTTCGGCAAAACTGGAGTTGTAAGGCGGAATACACCGTCCGTAAATCGGTATCGCCCAGTTGTCAATCGCGAAATTTTTGCATGTGTAGAGGCAGCACCTTGTGGTCGCCAAGCCACCATCGGCTCGGCTTTGACCCAATCACGCCTCCATGCAAACCCTCCAGCAAGTCCTCCACCGCGACGCCAATGCACTCACGAAAAAGCAGCTCGTCGAGTTGCTGCGGAGCGTCAACCAGGCCATCACGCCGGCCGCCTACCAGAAGATCAGTGGGCTCAACCCAGACACCGAACTCAGCGAACTCAAGAAGCCGGAACTCGTGTCGATCGTCGAGAATCTACGCGACCGCTACGATGTGAGCTGGGAGTCGGGCCTCGACAAGCTCAACGGCACTACGCTCGACCTCTTTAAAGCAGTTTCCGAGTTCGGCGTCGACGCGGCTGCCGGCGACTTCACCGCCCAGGCCGCCTCCGACGCCGACTTCGCCGCGGAGCTCGGGAGCCTCGACTTCGCCAAGCTCATCGGCGGCCCGATGGACGCCGCCGTCCAGGCCCAGAGCAATGCCTCCGTCTCGACGGTGGACTTCATCCAGGCCGTCGGCTTCGAGGGCGAGGGCGCCAATCGCGAACTCCGCATGGTGGACTTCTCGTACGAGAAGGAGGAGACCAACGACGCGGGCGACCCCGTCAAGCGCAACGTCAAGATCACCGTGCCCTTCATCGCGATGCTCAACGTGCCCGCGCTGCGGATCGAGACCCTCGATATCGACCTCAACGTGAAGCTCAATTCGACCTTCACGAAGAACACCTCCTCGAGCATCGGCGTCGACGCCAAGTTCGGTTACGGGTTCGGCCCCGTCAAGATGAGTGTCTCGGTGGCGGCCCGCCGCTCGAGCGCCACGGGGATCAAGGTCGAGAAGGAGTACTCGATGAACGTCAAGGTCAAAGCCACCAACGACGAGCTCCCCGCCGGACTCGAGCGCGTGCTCGGCCTGCTGGCCGCCTAAACGCTCCCACGCCGTGATAGCTCTCTCCGACTACCTCGACTACCTCAACGCCGAGGTCGTGACCGCTAGGCGCCGCGCCGATCTCTTGGCTATAGAGACGGCCCGCGCCTATGCCGAGCACGAGTACCTCCGCTACTTCCGCGCGCCTCGCTTCGTGATGCCGAGCGTCAGGATGGAGATCCCGGTGCGGATCTCGGAGGTCGATCAAGAGACCAAGTACGATTTCGACTTCCGGCCGAACACCTTCCTCGGTGACCTCAACCGGGAGCTCCGCTCGCTCGCCTTGCGCAGAGACTTTGCTGATGCCCCGGCGCTCAGCGACAAGCTCCTGGCCCCGCGCGCCTTCCAGGCCCTGGTCGCCAAGCTCAGTGACGACGAGCGGGGCTTCGTGCGGGACGTGGACTCGGTGCTGAACTACGATGAGGTGGCGAAAGTCTACAAGGTCGTGTTCGACGAGGTGATCCTCCCGACGGATAGCCGCTACAAGGCCCTGTTCAGAGAGCTACATCAAGTATTCTACGATGCGCTAAAACGGCAGTTCCGTCCGGTGCGCACCAACATCAACAGCCTCCTCGTCACCCCGGAGGCCAATAGCGCCAGCGACAGATCCGGCGAACTCCTCGTGCGACTCACCGTCGAGATGGAGGCCAGCGGCGTGCGCATCCGCAAGCTCGAAGGCCCCAACGGCGGCGAGGAGATCATCGTCGACGACTGAGCCCTCCGCCCGTCCTACATAACGCCCACACCCCGTACCGTCCCCTCATCACATGCGCCAGTTCATCCACCACCGCGTCCGCCGCCTGGCCGACCTGCTCGCCACCTCGGTGAGGCTCCAGGCGGAGTTGCGTGCGCAGGCGCCCGCTTTCGAAGCTCACGCCAGCGCTTGGTTGACGGAGTGCACGAAGGCCTGCGACGAACTCGGGCTCCAGTCCCAGGCGGCCACCTCGGCGCGTCTCGAGACCGAGTTCGCCCTCGTCACCCGCGGGATCGACGCTCGGCTGATGACCCGGGTAGACACCTACCGCCGTCAGTTCAGACAGGCCGGCTGGAGCCAGGCCATCGGGGCGGCCCAGGCGGTCTTGCAGGAGGTACACGCCGCCGAACTTGTTACACTGGCCACAGCACGCGAGCAACTCGGGCGGATGCTGGTATCCGGCCTGCAAACCGGGCTCATCGATGACGACAAGCTCTCAGGCGCCCGCGATGAGCACGACGCGGAAGCGCTCTGGCAAACCCTCCTCGGCAGCGATCAACTCGGCTTGCTCTCGCGCCAGCTCCTCCTCACCATCATCGACGCCGACGCCGCCCTGCTCATCGCTGAGCTCTCGCGCCGCCTCGTCACAGTATCACTCACCCAACTCCAACCCGCATGAATTCTCCATCTCGTCCTCTCGAAAAAGCCGCCGACAAGTACATCGTCGTACTTGAGTCCGGCGCCACCTCCGCCGACCTCGACCTCGTCGAGCGCGCCATCGCGCAGCCCCTCGTCAGCTCCGCCGAACTCGGCAGCGACCTTCAGGCCAGCGAGGTGTACGCCCGCGGTCAGGGGATATACTTTAAAAACCTCAACGTGGCCGTGGTCGACGACATCGACACGCTCCGGGCGGCACGCGCGATTCGTGGGAGCTCCCCGGTGATCCACGTCGAGCGTGAGCGCCTCTTCTACGCCATCAGCGGTGCCGCCGTGGCTCCCCCTCCTAACCGCAAGCAAATGCGAGAGTCGGGTGTCGGCACCCGTGCCGACGGCCGTCTCCTCGTGGAGGTAGCGGCCTTGCGGCAAAACCTGCTCGCCATGCAGCAGCACCTCGACGGCCTCGACGCACTCTTGCGCGAACTCCCCGACGAGGACCCGTCTGGCCTAGATCGGAGCGGCGCCCTGAGCTGGGGTTTGCGCGCCGTCAACTGGGCGCAAGCCGGCAAGTACACAGGCAAGGGCGCGCGCGTAGCCGTACTCGACACTGGGATCGATCCGGGGCACCCGAGTTTTGCCGGAAGGCCGCTGATCGGGAAGTCTTTCGTCACCGACGCCTGGGATGCTGATCGCAACGGCCACGGCACCCACTGCGCCGGCACCATAGCCGGAGGTCGTACCCAGGACACAGCCGCCACCGCCTTCGGGGTCGCGCCCGGGGCCGAGTTGTACATCGGCCGTGTGCTCAGCGACGCCGGCTCGGGCGCGACGAGCGGCATCATCGACGCCATCGACTGGGCCCTCGAGAAACAGTGCCGAGTGATTAGTATGTCGCTCGGCTCGGCGGTCGAGATCGGGGAGGCGCCGTCGATGGTGTTCGAGCGCGTCGGCGAGCGGGCCCTGGCGCAGGGCTGCCTCCTCGTGGCCGCCGCCGGCAACGAGAGTCGCCGCCCGCAATCCCCGCCGCGCCCGGTGGGGAGCCCCGCCAACGCACAATCCGTAATGGCCGTGGGCGCCGTCGACGAGCGGCGTCGCGTGGCGTCGTTCAGCAATGGCGGTATCAATGCCGGTGACGGTGGCTCGATTGACATCGTCGCCCCGGGCGTCGCCGTACTGAGCGTCCGCTCGTCGCTCGGCGGCCCTGGCAGTGGACTCTACACGGACAAGAGCGGCACGAGTATGGCGACGCCCCACGTGGCGGGTATCGCCGCGCTCCTCGTGGAGCAAAACCCCTCGCTCAGCGGGGCTGGCCTGTGGCAAGCGGTAGTCGGAGGTGCGCTCGCCATGCCGGAGCTACCGTTCCGGGATGTGGGCGCGGGCCTGGCGCAATGCCCTCGCGCGTGAGGGCTGGTGGCGGTTCGCCCGCCGGCGGTGTCCCGAGCGAGGGACCCGTTGCCCCGCGCTTTATCGCGGGCCTACCCACGGGATTCGTGGTGGACCATGCGGCCTGGCAAACGCTTGAGGCTGCGGGCGCGAAGATCATCGCCTACCGCCCGCGGCTCGACCTGCTCGTGTTGGAGATTGCGGACCCGGAGGCCTTTGTGCCGCCGGCCTTTATTGCTTTCCTGGAGCCGGACCGGATGATGAGCGCGGAAGAGGAGTGAGGTTAATTGTTGAGTGTTTGAAGTGTTGAATTGTCGATTGGGCCGCCTTACGTTGTGCGCGACGTGACGAGCGACTCGAAAACTGAAGCGCTCGACAACTCAACAATTGCCCCCCCGTGCTCCACCTTCCCTTCCTCAATCTCGCGCGACAGTTCCGGGCCATCTTTTTCGACAGCTACGGGGTGTTGCGGGATTCGGGGGGCGCGATCGCGGGCGGGGTAGAGACGGTGGAGGCCCTGCGCACCGACGGCGTCTTGATTCGCGTGCTCACCAATGACGCCTCGCGGAGCCGCGGGCAGCAGGCGGAGAAGTTCCGATCGCTCGGGTACACGTCTATCCGCCCGGATGAGATCATCACGAGTGGGATGATGGCGCGGCAATTCTTACAGGACAAAGTCGCTGGCGGGCTAGTGGCCTACCTCGGGACGGCCGCCTCGGCGCGCTACATCACGGATGCCGGCTGTAGCGCCGTCGCGATGTCGGAGGTGACGGATTTCACGAAGGTGGATGCGGTGGCCTTCCTCGACGACGAGGGTTTCGAGTGGGCGCGCGACCTCAATACGACGGTCAACCTGCTGCGGATCCGGAGCGTCCCGGTGCTCGTAGCCAACACCGACAAGCTCTACCCGACGCGTTACGGGCGGGTGGCCGTGGCGACGGGCGGTCTGGCGAAGATGCTCGAGGAGGTGGTGGGGCGGCGGTTCCTGCACTTCGGCAAGCCGGACACGCAGATGTTCCACCACGCCTTCGAGGATTTGAACCTACAGGATTCGCTCGCGAAGCGTGACATCCTGATGGTGGGGGACACCCTCGGCACGGATATCCTGGGCGGGAATAAATTCGGGATCCGGACGTGCCTCGTGCTGAGCGGCAACACGAGTCTGTTGGAGTACCAGGCGGAGATACAGCGCGTGGGGATCGTGCCCGATTTCGTGGTGGAGAGTATTGCTTGAAGGACTCAAGGGCGGCCTTTGGGCCTGAATGGGCGGTTTCGCCTGGATGGGCTCGTTTACCGCTGTACGACTGTAGCTGTTGACGCGATGGTGCGGTGGCGTAATGATGCAGATTGAGGACGCTGGTGTGAGTGGGGGGCTTTCGCCAAAACGCGCCTCACGTTTTGCCGAAAGGCGCCGAAAGATGGTGGGGAATAACTTTGTCCTTGAGATGCTTCACCTCCTAGATGGGCGAGCAAAAATTCAACCGAACCTCATGACAAAGCTGTCGACTTTATTGATGACTCTCTTGGGGGTCTTCGCGCTAAGCTCCTGCGGGGAGATGTCGCAGGAGATCTGGGTCAACGCGGATGGGACGGGCCGCACGACGACGAGCTTCGACCTGTCGGGGATGCTGGCGATGGTGGAGTCTATGGGCGAGATGCCGTCGGGCGTCGATGGCGGCGATATGCCGGGGCAGGGCCTGGGTAAGGCGATGATGGGATTGCCGAAGCGGGAGCGCTTTGACACGACCATCAACTTCGGCACGATGATGATCCCGGATAGCATCGCGATGCTTTTGACGGATCGAGCGGCGCTAAGGTCACTGATACAGGAGCGTCGGACGGCAGGCGAGGTGACGGAGGCCACGCTCGATTCGATTGGGCAGGCCATGGCCACGTTGCGCAGCACCGAGGTCCACATGCAGATGGACAAGGTGAGTGAAGTCTTTCTCGTGGATATGACCTCCGAGGTCGTGAACGTCAACCGCCCGGCGGACTTCATGGCCGCCGCCAAACTCCTGGTCGAGTTAATGGGCGAGGGAGGAAGTCCGATGCCAGGGATGGGCGGCGATGGGTTTGGCGCTAGCAGCGGAGGCATGTCTATGCCGGAGATGACTCTCGAAAAGAAATCCCTGTCCTTGCGCTTGCCCATTGCACAGGCGCTCGACGGCATGCGGCAGCAGGTGGGCCGGCAGATGGGCAACCCCGATATGAGCGACGAGGACCTGCTCGGGATGCTGGAGATGATGGGGATGGAGAGCTACGGCCTCACCGTGCACGTACCCGGCAAGATCAAAGAAGTGACGGGCGCCAAGTACACCCACGTGGACGAGAACACAGCCTTCTTCAAGATCAACTCCGCGGACTTACTGCGGTCCGGCAAGGACTTCAGCGCCGAGATCGACTTCACGCCGACGGCTGGTTTGAAGCGCGTGGTGCCGCCGCGGGCCTAACCGAACACTTGCGCGAGCGCAGGCGATAACTCAGGAGCACACGGGATGTACCCGTGGCCGACCCCTCAAATTATCGCCTTATGCTACGTTTACAAAATAAGATCGCCGTCGTGACCGGGGGCGCCACCGGCATCGGAGAGGCCATCGTCAAGCGCTTCGCCAAGGAGGGCGCCAAGGTCTTCCTCATCGGCATGCCGCAAGACCCCGTCGAGGAAGTGCGCCAGGAGGTGATCGCCGCCGGCGGCATCTGCGAGACCTTCTCCGGTGACATCTCCGAGGAGGACGACGCCCGCAACGCGGCCATGAAGTGCATCGAGGTCTTCGGTCGCGCCAACATCCTCGTCAACAACGCTGGGGTCTTCCCGGTCTTCGCGCCGGCCGAGGAGTACCCGCTCGATGCCTTCGACAACATGATCAAGAACAACGTCCGGACCAACTTCCTGATGACGAAGTTCTTCCTGCCCGACCTCCAGAAGACGAAGGGCAACATTGTCAACCTCGGTTCGGTCTCGGGCCTGCTCGGCCAGCCCAACATCACGCCCTACGGTGGGACGAAGGGCTACATCCACGCCGTGACCCGCGGTCTGGCCAACGAGCAGGTCGCCAACGGCGTGCGCGTCAACGCGGTGTGTCCCGGTCCGGTCGACACCGCCTGGACCCGCAAGGAGCACGGCCCGATGACCCTCAAG
>JBGTKC010000203.1:0-3333 GCA_041744755.1 Saprospiraceae bacterium | reverse complement strand
AACAACGGCTACGGTCTGTCGACGCCGACTTCCGAGCAGTACGCCTGTGACTCCCTGATCGACCGGGCGAAGGGCTACGGGATGGAGGGCGTGAGCATCGACGGCAACAACATCCTGGAGGTCTACAGTACCATCGATCGGCTGGCGACTTCCATGCGTGAATCGCCGCGGCCGGTTCTCGTCGAGTGCCGCACCTTCCGGATGCGCGGCCACGAGGAGGCGAGCGGCGTGAAGTACGTGCCGCAGGAGTTGTTAGATGCTTGGGCCGAGCGTGATCCGCTGGAAAACTACGCCGTTTGGCTGCGGGAGGAAGGCTTGCTGAGCGAGGAGGCCGAGGCACAGATGCGCAAGGAGATCAAGGAGATGGTGCTTGCGGGTCTGGCCGAAGGCGACGCTGCCGAGGAGCCGACGCTGGACCTTGACGCGGAGTTAGGCGATGTCTATGCCACGGTGCCGAAGTCCGAGTTGCCGACGCTTGCCGAGGCAAAGGGGAGTAGCGAGGAACTGCGTTTCGTGGATGCGGTGTCGAAAGGTTTGGCGCAGGCCATGGAGCAGCACCCGGGTCTGCTCCTGATGGGCCAGGACATCGGCGCGTACGGAGGTGTCTTCAAGGTGACCGATGGCTTTGTGGCGCGTTTTGGCGAAAGCCGTGTAAGGAATACGCCTTTGTGCGAAAGTGGGGTAGTGGGTGCCGCGCTGGGCTACCACATGCAGTCCGGGGCGCCGGTGATGGTGGAGATGCAGTTTGCGGACTTCGTGACCTGTGGCTTCAACCAGATCGTCAACAACCTCGCGAAACTGCACTACCGCTGGGGCCAGACCGCCAACGTCGTGATCCGCATGCCGACCGGCGGTGGTATGAGCGCAGGGCCTTTCCACTCGCAGTCGAACGAGGCGTGGTTCGCGCACGTGCCGGGCCTGCGCGTCGTCTACCCGAGCACGCCCGCGGATGCGAAAGGTCTGCTGTTAGAGGCCTTCGAGGACCCGAATCCCGTGATGTACTTCGAGCACAAGGGCCTGTACCGCAGTGCCACGGGCGATGTGCCGACGGAGGCCTACCGGGTTCCCTTTGGGCAGGCGCGGAAGGTGCGGGAGGGAAGTGTGGCGACCATCATCACCTACGGGCTCGGCGTGCGTTGGGCGGAGGCGGCTGTCGCCAAAATTGGCCACGACGTGGAGATCATCGACCTGCGGACCTTGGTCCCGCTCGACATCGATACAGTCTTAGCGTCGGTGCGCAAAACCGGCAGAGCCTTGATCGTCCACGAGGACAACCTCTTCGGCGGTATCGGCGCGGAGTTGGCGGCGCAGATCATGTCGCAAGCCTTTCGAGATTTGGATGCGCCAGTGATGCGGGTAGGCGGTGAGGAGACGCCGATCCCGTTTGCGGCGAGTCTGGAGGCGGGGTATATGGGGAGTGCGAGGGTGGAGGGGGCGCTGGAGCGCTTGCTCGACTTTTGAGCGGCGCAGTAGTGGCGTCTAAATAACGGACGACCATGCTCCAATGGCATTTCGTCCTTTCAGCTGTCTGGTAGGGTAGCTGTAGAGGGATTTAGCCATTACTCGACGGATCTTAATAGGACGACCGCGCGGCTAAAACCTCAAGAGTCGCTTCTTCGCCGGCTCGGGATAGCTGTTGTGATTTTAGAGCGTCGCGCGTGTCGGTGCCCACGTTTGAAAGGTCAGTACCTGGGTGCACTCAATGACAGAATGAGTGCCTAAACTCGGTAAAGCATAAGCTGATATTGACCTTTAAAATAGGCTTGCTGCTCAACTATAACAGCCCCAACAATATGTACTCTATACTTCTCGAGCCTCCACGTTGGCCAAAGACCTCCAGCTAGCCCATTACTTCGCTCGCATCCGGTTATTCATTCGGGAAGCACCCCCAATTCACCTGCTTCCCGAAAGTCGCTTGGTCACCCCTTTCGCCTGATTCAGGTTTGCATCCAGCAGGTCGCGTAGTACTCAATCCCAGAAGTGCACCGACGATCCTCCCGGCGGAAGTCTGCCTGGACGCATGCAAACCGGTAAACGAGTACGTCATGGATCTAGCACTCTTCTGGGACGATGTCGCCATAAGGGCGAATCGTCTCAGCTTAAGCACTACCGATGGTTCTCCTGTCGAACAGGCTGAACCTATCCTCGGCTCACGCGCCCTTGCGATTGTGCACCTCGCCATGCACGACGCGTACAGGGGATCTCCGGCGCGAGGGCGGTCGACTTATACCTCGACGCCGGCGCGCAACCTCCGGTACCGGCGCTCATGGGGGTCGATCTACGCAAAGCCGCCTGAACGCCCGTCGCGGCCGCCGCGCACACCGTGCGGACTGCCTCGTACCCTAACCAGCTGCGGTTCTTCGACGCGAGGCTCAGTTCTACCACCCACATTCTCGTCTCGGAGCCCGCCTTCACTCACGGCTCTATCGCCAGGGTGATGCTCCAACTACGGAGCTCGGACCCCGGCAATTTTAGCGCGGGCTGTGTCTAGCTTGGGAGGGGCCAGCACAAATGGGGTCCCAATACCCCGGTCGTGTATTCTGCCGCGTGCTGCGGGAGCGCCCATCCTTTCTCCAGTACAGAGCATAGGCTTTTTCAACTCGAGTTTCTTTGTCTCGAGTGTCGGTAGGGCCGCGATCGAAAACCAGTTTGAAATTGGTTTTGCGGAAGCGGGAATATGACCGTTTGGGTAAAAGTCCTGTTGGATTTATGTCCTTTTCGCGTAGCCAATTACCACACGCTGGAGGGAGGTTAGAAGTCGAATACAAAAGCTTTATAATATCCAGTGCCGTGCTATACCTTGCCGCTGGACACTCCGATCACACACAGTCTCACCCCCATGAGAAAGCTGTCCTCACACCCAGATTTCGAAGAGCTCGACGGCATGTCGACTCTAGTCACCGACTTAGTGTCGGCCCCTCTCACACCTGCTGAGGCTCTGCTCGCGCGGTACTGCCAGCACCTCGTGCAAGGGCGCTACAGCCCCGGCACGGTGAAGATTTACCGAGGCGCGTTTCGGCAGGTCCTGATCCATTACGCGCCCCGCCTACCGTTAGAACTCTGTCGGGAGGACGTCCTCGAGTACCTCGCGGAGCGAGCGGCGGCCGGCGTCTCGGAGACCTATCAGAACACGCTGATCAACGCCATCCAATTCTACTACGAGCGCATGGAGGGGCAGCCGCGCCAGATTTACGAGGTCCCGCGCCCGAAGCGCCCGCTCGCTAACCCGAAGGTGCTGACGAAGACGGAGGTGCGCGACATACTCACAGCTACTGATAAACCGAAGCACCGCGGGATGCTGATGCTCCTCTACGGCCTGGGGCTTCGCCCGGG
>JBGTKC010000202.1:0-11795 GCA_041744755.1 Saprospiraceae bacterium | reverse complement strand
GCGGGCCTCGGCCTGATCGACAGAGGCGACGTAGCGGCGGGTGTCGATGGTGTAGAGGCGCTGCCCGCGGCGCACGCGGTCTCCCTCGCGGAAGTGGACGCGCGTGATGTAGCCGCCGACCTGCGGCCGCACCTCCACTTCTTCGAGCGCGGTGACGGTGGCGGGGTAGGCGTCGTAGTACACGAGGGCTTCCTCGCGGGCGGTGTCGACGCGCACGGTCGTGGCCTCGGGGCGGCCTTCAGGTCCGCCATTGCCGCCTTCGCCTTTGTCGCCTTTGTCGCCACCTTCACCCTCTCCGCCACTGCAGCTCACCAGCAGCAGGAGCAGCATCAGCGGAGAAAGCAGTAGCGGCAAGGGCAGTTGTAACGCTGCTGGGATCAAACGCGGCCGCCACGTATATGCCAATACTGGTGTTGGCGCCCACCACGAAAACGACGTAAAAGGTTTTGGCGACAGCCGCGTCAAGTCGATAACAGGTATTACCGGAAACCACTCGAAAGTTAGCATCAGTTTTGGCAAAAACCACGAAGAAAGAGCGTTGCGTTCTGGCGAAAGCCATGCGAAAGCCGCATCGGGTTTTGGCGCAAGCCGCCCCACCAAAGCGCGCTCGAACCAGCGCAAGCACAGCCCATTCAACAATTCTACCCTCAACAATTCAACACTTAATTTACTCACCATCGTCGCGATTTAAAGTGCCGGCCGCGCGACGGAGTTCGACGCGGGCGATGAGGGCCTCGGTGACGCCGTCGAGGATCTCGATGCGGGCGCGCTGCAGGTCGTTCTCCGCGATCACCACGTCGAGGAAGGGCGCGATGCCTTCGCGGTACTGAAGGTCGACCACCTCGTAGATTTCTTCGGCCAGCGCGCGGTTGTCGACGGCGACGAGGTAGTCGTTGCGGCTCGAGAGGTAGCGCGCGAGAGCCTCGGCGTACTCGCGCTCGACCTCGGTGGCTTGGTCGACCGCACGCAGGCCGAGTTGTGCCTCGAGGACCTCTGCGCGACGCACCTCGTGGATGCGGCGCCCGCCCCGGATGATCGGCCACTGGACGTTGACCTGCGCGAAGGACTGCGGGAATCCCTGCCCGTAGAGACGCGAGATTTCGTCGTTGAACCAGTTGACGGCCAAGCGCCCGTCGGCCGTCACGGTCGGCAACCAGGCGCGGCGGCGGTAGTCGGTGAGGCCGCGCTGAATCGCAAGGTCGACCGCAAGTTGGCGCAGTTCCACGCGGCGTTGCGGGTCCAGAACCACCACGGAGTCGCGCGCCACGAGCGCCTGGTAGGCAGCGTAGTCGTAGCGCAGGTCTAGGGGAGTGTCGGCGGGGTAGCCCATGGCCGTGCGTAGCGTTTCGCGGGTGGCGTCGATCTGGAGGCGGGCGTTGCGGGCGCGGGCGCGGGCCGAGTTGAGAGCGATGGTGGCGCGCTTGTAGTCGACCTTGTCGGTGATGCCCTCCTCGAAGTAGAGGCGGGCGTCACTTAGGCTGCGCTCGAGGCGCACGATATCGGCCTCGGCTAGGCGCAGGGCCTCGCGTGCGCGCAGCGCTTCGTAGAATGCTGTCGCGATGCGGGCGCGCAGCTCGATGGCGGCGGCCTCCACGTCGAGGCGGGCGCGGTTGCGGCGCTCCTCCTGAAGGCGCAGGTCACGCAGGCCTTCGGGGCTGTAGACGAGTTGACTCGCGGAGGCCCCGACGAGCGAGGAGTTGATGGTCCCGAGCTGGACCTCGCGCGTCTGGCCGGAGGCGGGGTTTTCGAAGTCGGGGAAGATGGCTACGGGGCGCTGGAAGAAGTGCTGGGCGTTGGCGTCGACGCTGAGGCTCGGGAGCCAGACGCTCGTGAGGATCCGATTGTCGAGGGCGGCGAGGGAGTCGTCGAGGCGCGCGGCGCGGAGGCCGGGGTCGTTGCGCAGAGCGTAAGCGAGGCAAGTTTGTAGGTCGAAGGCCTCCGTGGGTTCGGCTTGCGCCCAGGAATGCGCTGGCAGAAGACAGGAGAGCGCCACGGCGAGAAGGACAGCGAACTTCATGCGGCGGGCGGCGGCTATGGTCCAGACCGCCACACGTTCGCGAACGGGGCTACGGTCGGTTGGATGGGGTGTGACGCCGGCGTCTGAAGGGCGAGTTTGGGCCGGTGACACGGGGCGTAACAGCATTCCCTCCAGGAGAGTTGAAGGTTTTGCTCCCGGGCCTTTGGCACTAGTTTTCCGCTGCTTTTGAGCTGTTTTGCCGAAAGGCTCACGCCCCTACAACACCCCCACGCTATCCGCACTGATGTGGATCACGCGCTCCACATCCGCGCGGTGGCTCCCGGTATCGTCGCCGTTCTCCAAGCGCAACACCCCCCGCGGACACACCGCCGAGCAGACCCCACACCCCACACAACTCGATCGCACGATGTCCTGCCCGCGCTGCGCGTACCACCGCACGTCGATTCCCATCTCGCAGTAGGTTGAGCAGTTGCCGCAAGAGATGCACTGCCCGCCATTCGTCGTGATGCGGAACTTGGACTTGTAGCGCTGCACCAGACCTAAGTACGCCGCGAGCGGGCACCCGAACCGGCACCACATCCGGTTGCCCATCAGCGGATAAAAGCCGGTCCCGATGACGCCCGCGAAACCGGCCCCGATCAGAAACCCGTACCACTGCCGGATCTGGAAAGCGTCCACGAAGAGCACCTGCGAGGAGCCCGTGAAAAAGTGGTACAGCACCGCCGCCGTCATGATGATCGCGAACGCCAGCACGCCGTGGACGATGAAGCGCTCGTATTTCCACGCCCGCAGACTCTTGTCGCTCAGCTGCCGGTACGGATCGCCGAGCGTCTCCGCCAGGCCACCGCAGCCGCACACCCACGAGCAGTACCAGCGCTTGCCGAAGAAGTACGTCATCACCGGGACCGCCACCACGATCAGGACGATGCCCCAGACCAACAGGAATATCCCGAAGCCGCCGTTGGACAGCAGTGCCGTGAGGTTCCAGTCGAAGAAGAAGTCGTAGTCCAGGGGCCAGATGTTCTTGAGGTCAGTGCCCGGGACCCCGAGCCTCGACATCGCCTCCGGGATCAGGAACGCGAAGCCGGTCTGGAAGAACATCACCGAGCCGGTGCGTACTTGTTGGTACTTGTTGTCCTGGTACTTCGTGAACATCCGCACGCCCATCACGAGGATCACCACCGTGTAGATGGTGCCGTACACGAACCACTGGCTCGCCAGGCCGCCGTTCAGCAACTCCGAGAGCGGGTCGTGCATGATGACCCAGGGCGTGATGAAGTGCGGCGCCCAGTACAGCAAGAGGTAAAAGCCGATGAGATAGGTGCCCACGAGAATCCCCAGCGGCGCGGTGAGCGTGTCCGGACCGGCGTCGCGCTGCGGCGTATTCTTAGCACTCTTCAATGCAAAGAAGACCAGCAGCGTAATGATGACGCCCACGCCCGCCGTGGCCAGTGGGTACACCCAGTCGCCGCCCATATAGCTGATCCCGTAGCCGAGTATCCCGATGATCGTCAGCCCGAGCACCACCGTACGCCACGTCAGCGACAGCCCGCGCGTAAGCGGCGAGTGATAGATGTGATCGTGCTTGATACCTGGCTCCTCGCCAAACTTCGGGATGATGTACAGTGCCCCGCCGACGATGGCCAGGCCGATAGTAAGCAACCAGAACAGCAAGGGGTGCCGGCTCACCGGACCTTCGCTACTCGCCCTCACGAGGCCCAGCAACTGCCCCTTGAGATAGCCGTCGCCCATCTTGTAGTCCCACTCCGCGAGATTGTCGGGCGCGCCTGAGGCCTTAAAACTGTCGTCGAGGCTCGTCTGAGCACCTTTGAAGACCGCCTCGTAAGCCCGCACGAAGGAGAAGGGATTCGAGAAGGTCTTCCCGACGAAGCCTTGTTCGTCGGCCGCCGCGGCAATGGCATCGCGCTGGTAGTCGTGCTGCTCGGAGCCTTTCGGCAAAACGTCCGCCGATGCCGTATAACTCTCGAGGCCGAGCATCCCGGTGAAGATCAGCAGGGCCGCGCAGAACAGCCCGAGGCCGATCCACTGCACGGTCGAGCGGGTTTTGTGTAATTGATTGGGCATGGCTTTGTTTTACTGGGGCTGGGTAGTGGTACCGCGCGTTTTGCGGAAACGCGCCAAAAACCGCTGCACGGCCGGCAGCCCACGACGGGTGGCGAGTTTTACGAAAGTACCCTCCTGGGCGTTGAATCCCGCCACGACGTGCGGCGAGGTCTCTTCGTAGAGCTCGGGGTCGAAGTCGGCCATCCCGAGATCCGCGACCACCTCCTCGATGTGCCGCCGCTCCGCGATCCACGCGAAGCAGACGTCCTGGCGGTAGCGCGTCCCCATGAGGTGGAAGCCCGTCACGGCGCCCGTCGCGGCGTTCCAGTAGAGTCGTACACTCTTCTCGCCGCCGGACGCCTCGTAGTAGTACCACTTGTGGCCTTCCGGCAAAACCGCCGGCGTCTCCCCGTAGACGGAGTATTCGATGTCGAAGAACTTGGCCGAGTTGAAGTACAGACCCGGATCGTAGGCCTGCGCCTGGCCCAGGATATTGTGCGCCGCGGTCTCGCCCTGCATCCGGCCGGTGTACCAGATGGCCTCGATCGACTTGCGGTTCGGCTTCGGTGTGCGCAGCTGCGAGCAGTCGCCCGCGGCGAACACGTGCTCGACGCTGGTGCGCAACTGATCGTCGACCACGATGCCCTTATCGATCTCGAGCTCCCCGTGCCGCAGGAAGTCTACGTTGGGCTTTACGCCCGTGGCGATTCCCACGAACTGGCACTCCACCTTACTACCGTCGGCCAGCGCTACGGCGGTGACGGTCTCGCGGTTGCTGCTCAAGATTTCCTTGATCTCGCTGTTGAGGCGGAGGTCCACGCCGTGTTTCGACTGGATGTGCCGCGTCACCATCGCGCTCTCCTCCGGCGGGAGCACCTTCGACCAGTAGCTGTCCTCACGCACGAGGAGGCTCACGGGAATCCCGCGCGTGTGCAGGCACTCCGCCATCTCGATGCCGATCAGACCGCCGCCCACAACCACCCCGCGCTCGATGCCGCGCTTAGCGTGTCGCTCCATGGCCTCCACGTCGCCGATGGTCACGAGGCCGTGTACGCCGTCGTACGCCTGCCCCGGCCAATCGTAGTACGTCGTCGAGGAGCCGGTGGCCAGGAGCAGCTTGTCGTATCCGAGCGTCTGGCCGTCGTCGAGCGTAAGTCGCCTTTCGGCAAAATCGACTGATTCGACCCAGGCTTTCCGCAGGGTGATGCGGTTCTTTTCCCAGAACCAGTCCTCGTAAGGCTTGAGGTCCGGCCAGCGCATATGTCCCATGAACAGGTACATCAACGCCGGGCGCGAGTAGTGGAACTCGGTCTCGCCGGAGACGATGGTGACCTCGACCGAGGGCGAGAGCTTGCGAAGGTGCCGCGCGCAGCTCACGCCGGCGATCCCATTGCCGATGATGACGACTTTCATGAACGGGCAAGGTATGGGATTACTACGCTGGCCGGCCCCGAGAAAGTTGCCTCGATCGTCCTACAAAGCGCGGAATCGCGACGTTGAGGGTTTTAACGCCGGTTTAATGATCGTAGGCCGGTAGGCCATACCGTAACCTCCTATCTTTCACCCCGAAAACACAGCGAATGCGGCTAGCCTTACTCATCTTATTCGTATTTGGATGCAGTTGGGCGAGCGCACAGAGTGACCGCCTTCGCTTCGATCAACCTTTCGTCACGAAGACCTTCGACCAGTCGACCGGCGACATCTCGGCCGTCAACCGGGTCTTCAACTCAACGTCTCGCCCCGTGCGCGCACGTTGGGTCCGTGAGGTCATAGAGATCCCGCGTGGGTGGAGCGTGGCCGTGAGCGACGGCACGCAGGAGAACAGCTACCGCGTCGACTCCGCCGACTTCGTCATCGAGGCGTACGGCAGCGCGCCGATCACGCCGCACGTGGCCGCGGCCATCGGCGACGGAAACGTCCAGGTCACGATCCGCGTCTTCGAGGTCCAAAACCGGCGCAACTACGCGCTGTCGACCTTCCGCTTCGAGCAGCAGGCCTCCTCCCCCGCCCACGGCGCCAAGCTTTACCCGAATCCCGGGGACGAGGAATTCCGCATCTCCTCCACGACGCCCCTGTCCCGCGTCACGATCACGAATATGCTCGGCAAGGTCGTCAAGGTCTTCCCCGGGCAGTCCGACAGCTACGACGTGAGCGACCTGCCGAACGGCATTTACCTCGTCGGGATGACGGGCCTCGACGGGCGCGTAGTCAAGACGCTGCGCTTCAGCAAGCGGAGTGTGCGGCCGTGACGCGCTTCGCGCTGTTGATGACGGCCTTCGGCCTGGTGGTGACTTAGCCGCGTCACAGTTCAACCTCGTCCCGCAGATCCGGGATGCTCACCTCGCCATGGCCTTCGCCTTCCAGCCTCGCCTTGAACGCCTGCTGCGCATCGTATTCCCCGTGCACGAGGAAGAGCTTGGCCTTCTGCTGGTTTTGCAGGAAACTGCTCAACTCACTGCGGTCGGCGTGGGCACTGAAGCTATCCATCACTTCAACTTTGGCATTCACCGGCACCGGCTCACCGAAGAACTTGATCGTCTCGGCGCCTTCGCGCAGCTGAGCACCCGGCGTACCCGGAGCGCAGTAGCCCACGATGAAGGCCGTGTTGCGGGAGTCTGGCAAGTGATTGGCGAGGTGGTGCTTGATGCGACCGGCGTTGCCCATTCCCGAAGCGCTGATGATGATGGCTGGGCCTTGTAAGGTGTTGAGCGCCTTAGAGTCCTCCACCTTCTGGACGTAGTGTAGGGTGTTGAAGCCGAACGGGTTGGGGTCGGTGAGCAGGTACTCCTGGAGGTCGGAGTCGTAGCACTCAGGGTGGTTGCCGTAGATCGTGGTCGCGTTGATGGCCAGGGGGCTATCGACGTAGACGGGGATCCGCTTCGAGAGCTTGTGCTCGTTCTCGAGCTGGTCGAGCAAGTAGACGATTTCCTGCGTGCGTCCGACGCTGAAGGCCGGGATTAGGAGCTTGCCGCCGCGCTCCTCGCAGGTTTCCTTGATGATCCGTAAGAACTTGGCTTTCTCGGCCGGCTTGTCCTCGTGCTCGCGATTGCCGTAAGTGCTCTCGGAGAGCAGGTAGTCCTGCTCCTGCATGATCTGTGGGTCGCGCAGGATGGGGCGATCCGGACGGCCGACGTCGCCCGTGAACCCGATGCGCACCTCCTCGCCGCCGCGATTGACGCGCAGCGAGACCGTGGCCGAGCCGAGGATGTGTCCGGCGTCCCGGAACTCGAGACGGACGTTATCGCGTAGGTAAAGGAAGTGATCGTAGGGCAGGGCCACGAAGCGCTGCATCGTGCGCAGGACGTCGTTCTTCTCGTAGAGCGGCTCGCGGGGGACGAATTTGCCGGCGCCCGCCTGGCGCGTCTTGCGTTTGTTGTAGTACTCGGCGTCCTTGACCTGGATGTGAGCCGAGTCGAGCAGCAGGATGTTGCAGAGGCTACGCGTGGCGTGGGTGGCGTAAATCTTGCCCTCGAAGCCGTCCTTGACGAGTTTCGGTAGGCGTCCGCAGTGGTCGATGTGCGCGTGCGACAGTACGACCACGTCGATTTCGGCCGGGTCAAAGTCCCAGGTCTCGTTGAAGTCCTCGTACTCCTTATCGTAGCCCTGATAAAGGCCGCAGTCCATCAGGATCCGGTAGCCGTCATCGAGGGTGAGGAGGTGGCAGGAGCCAGTGACTTGCCGATCGGCACCGTGGAATGCGAGTTTCATGGCGCCCAATATCGCTAAAGCGAGACACGTGCGCCAACCTCAATCCCCACGGCGCCAAACCTGTCTTTATTCGGACCGAAGCCCCGCTGTCCCGGCAGGACGTAGTCCGCGTCGACGCTCCCGAAGGCCCGCAGGCGGTCGCCGAGCTTGATCTCGGCCTCGACGCCGAGACGGCCGAATAGCTGCACCGTCTCGGAGGGACGCCCGCCTTCGAGCAGCCCACTCGAAAAATCCTTAACCTGGCTCGGGACGAATGGCTTTTCGATGGTCCGCGCCGGATACTCCTCGGCGCCGGGCTTCGCCATCGCGAGCGCGGGGTCGGCATTTCGTTCACCGAGGGTGCGGCGCACGTCGTAGCCCGTGCGGAGGAAGGCGTTCGCGCCAACCCCGCCCTTGATCCAAACTTGTACCTTCTGCTCATGCGGCAGGAGACCGTAACGCAGGTCGAGGGTAGCCTGCGCGATATCGAGGTCGATGCTGCGGAAATCCTCCGAGAGGTCGAGCTTCGAGGATTGCGTATCGCCGGCGCGGAGCACCTCCGGCAGTCCGGCAGCGTACGTGGCTGAGGTCATGCCCACGCCGAGGCCGATCCGCCAGCGCGGACCTAGGTTGCGCAGGGCGTGTGCGCTGATCTGTGGGGCGATCACACCGCGTGTCGAGCTGCGACGGTCGAAGCTGCGGTCGGTGGGCGTGAAGACCTGCCAGGCCTTGTAGGTTCCGCTTGCGCCAAAACCCCAGGGTTTCGTTTTGGCAGAAGCCGCGTCTACGACCAACTTGGGTTGCGCGCCCGCGAATGGTTCCATCGCCAGATTCGGGAGGGGGCGGGGATTCCCTACATCGGACGCCTCGTCCGTCGCCGGCGACCAGGTCGGGAGGCCTTGGAGAAGCGCGTCCGTCGCACTGGACACAGGTGGGGTGAACCGCGGCTGGAGGACCGCGGTGAAGGCGCCAGTCCCTCTAGCGGCTCCGTCGGCCGTCGTGCCATAGAGCGCCGCGATCTCGCCGGGACTGGCGACCTCACCGCGGCCGCTACCGAACCCGAGTGCCTGCGTAAGGTTACCGAGAGGTGAGTAAGTCGGCGAGGCGTCCGCGGCCCCGACCACGAGACCTCCCATCGTCCGACCTGTCTCGACCATCTCTACCTGTCCACGGCGCCAGATCGGGTTGTCGCGCAGCAGTGGCACGAAGGTGAGGATCAGGGCAGCCGCGGCGGCTACCTCGAGGACGCGGTAGCGGACGAACACACGTCGCAGGGGCCACAGCGTATCGATGCGGTGCGAGAGTTGGCGCCAGCTGTCGGCCGGGGCGAGGTCGGTCTCCAGCTCGGCGAGCCGCCGGGAGATGAGCCGGTCGAAAGCATCGCCCTCGGCGTCGACGGCGGCGTCGAGGCGGTCGAGCAGACCCTCCCAGTCGGGCTCCGCGCCCGACATGGCGGCCGTCGCAACGCCGGCAGCGGGTAGGGCCCCACGGAGATGATCGTCGAAAGCCTCGCCGTCGAGCTGTTCGGCGAGGGCATCCCAGGAGGGGAGGCCCTCGTGCTGAGCGGCGGCGAGCTTGCCGCGGATCAGGTCGTCGAAGTCGATCACGCGCGGTGGGGTTCGACGGTGACAAGGAGGCCCTTGAGGCGCTGGCGCGCCTTGACGAGGTTTGAGCGACTAGTACTCTCGGTGATCCCGAGCTGCTCACCGATCTCGCGGTGGCTAAATCCCTCGATGGCGTAGAGGTTGAAAATGGTCCGGTACACCGGCGAGAGCTGCTGGATGGCCGCGAGGATCTCCTGCTCGGAGCACTGGCTCACGGCGTCGGCCTCGGCGGAGCTGAGGTCGAAGGTCGTGTCGATATCCTCGGTGCGGCGACGTACTTCCTTGCGGTAGGTGTCGATGCAGGTGTTGACCGCCAGGCGCCGCATCCAGCCCCCGAGGCTAGTGTTCGGCTCGTAGCGCCCGATGTTTTTAAAGATCTTGATGAAGGCCTCGTGGAGCAGGTCCATCGCCTCCGAGGAGTTGCTCGCGTAGCGTCCGCACACCGGGAGCAGCGTACTGAAGTGTGCCTCGTAGAGCACCTTCTGCGCCCAGCGCTCCCCTCGGCTACACGCCGTGATGACTTCGGTTTCGTCGTAGTAAGTGCCCCCGAGCGCGATGTCCATAAAGGTCTAAGTATAGCTGTGGCAATAGTGCTGTGGCGAGAGCGAGGGCCCGCGCATAAAGCTACTACGAATGAGGGGAGGGGTTCGCTGCCTCGGAGGAGGGGAGATTTCG
The DNA here is from genome assembly GCA_041744755.1 of Saprospiraceae bacterium. Lineage (GTDB taxonomy): Bacteria > Bacteroidota > Bacteroidia > Chitinophagales > Saprospiraceae > CALDTK01. The sequence goes on along the minus strand of JBGTKC010000202.1, from coordinate 1,787 downwards.
GGCCGCCTCTCTATCAACGGTGGCGCGGCTGCCTCTGGCGGCGAGCAGGAGCACTATTCATTTACAGCGCAGGTCCTGCGGGGCGTGGCGCTGCGGACAGCCGCCGCGCGGAAGCGCGGTAGTCGAACGTCGGCAGCGCCACGCCCGCCGGCACCCCAAAATGACAAACGCCAGCCGCCCACGGTGAGGCAACTGGCGTTTGGATGCAATAGCGAACTGCGGAGCGCATGGCCCCAGCCCGCAGACCTAGTACTTGGCGCGACGAGTATCCGAACTCACCGTGAGGCTATGACGGCCTTTGGCGCGGCGGGCGTTGAGGACGCGGCGACCGTTCTTGCTCTTCATGCGGGTACGGAAGCCGTGCTTATTGACCCGGCGGCGGCGCGATGGTTGGTACGTACGCTTCATGACTAATCTATTTTTCCCGTAAGGGGACGCAAATGTAGGGTAAAATTTGGGAGTGCAAAGTGCTAGAAGTGCGGGGAGTTTTAAAATTGCGGAAAGTGCGCGTGGCGGTTGTAGCGGTCTCTTCCCCGGAAGAAAGGGCGTTCGTCACGCTACGATGGATGGGCCACCCGGCGCACATTCAGGACTCATAGCACTTTCAGAACTTTTAGAACTTAACGATTCATCGACACCAAGAACTCCTCGTTGTCGGACGTCCCGAACATCTGCTTCTGGAGGAAGCTCATGGCCTCGTCGGGTTTCATGTCGGAGAGGTGGGCCCGTAGGACGCTGACGCGGTTGACTACCGCGGCGTCGAGGAGGAGGTCCTCGCGGCGCGTCGAGGAGCGCGGCAGGTCGATGGCCGGGTACATGCGCTTGTTGGCGAGCGTGCGGTCGAGCTGGAGCTCCATGTTGCCGGTGCCCTTAAACTCTTCGAAGATGACGAGGTCCATCTTGGAACCGGTGTCCACGAGGGCCGTGGCCAGGATCGTGAGCGAGCCGCCGCCCTCGATGTTGCGGGCCGCGCCGAAGAACTTCTTCGGCTTCTGGAGCGCATTGGCCTCCACACCACCCGAGAGGATTTTGCCGGAGGCCGGCTGGACGGTGTTGTAGGCGCGCGCCAGACGCGTGATGGAGTCCAGGAGGATCACGACGTCGTGACCGCTCTCGACGAGGCGCTTGGCCTTCTCGAGTACCATCGAGGCGACGTGCACGTGGTTGGTGGCCGGCTCGTCGAAGGTCGAGCTGATGACCTCGGCGTTGACGGAGCGCTTCATGTCCGTGACCTCCTCCGGGCGCTCGTCGACGAGCAGCACCATCATGTAGGTCTCGGGGTGATTGCGCGCGATGGCGTTGGCGATATCCTTGAGCAGGAAGGTCTTACCGGTCTTGGGCTGCGCGACGATCAGTCCGCGCTGCCCCTTGCCGATCGGCGAGAACAGGTCCACCATCCGCATGCCGTAGTCCTTGCCCTGAGGGGCGCCGGTGAGCTTAAACTTCTCGTCCGGGAACAGGGGCGTGAGGTAGTCGAAGGGCACGCGGTTGCGGATGTCGCGAGGGAGCTGCCCGTTGATCATGTGGATCTCGTGGAGGGCGTAGTACTTCTCGCCCTCCTTCGGGGGCCGCACCTTGCCCTGGATCGTGTCGCCCGTGCGGATGCCGTAGCGCTTGATCTGCATCTTGTCGACGAGGACGTCATCGGGCGAGGCGAGGTAGTTGTAGTCGCCCGAGCGCAGGAAGCCGTAGCCGTCGGGCATGACCTCGAGCACGCCCTGGCCATCGATCCCGCCGTCGAGCTCGACGTCGAAGAGGTCGGGGGTGTTCTCCTTTTTGTTGCTGTT
>JBGTKC010000201.1:0-4165 GCA_041744755.1 Saprospiraceae bacterium | reverse complement strand
ACGGCTTCGACTTCATGCGCGGGGACATGAGCCACGTACAGACCCGACCCGGGGGCGTGCCCGCCGAGGATGAGCGACCGTACGATATACTGCGCTTCGTCAAGGAGGCTTGCGCCAAAACCCGCCCGCACTTCGCCTACTTCGCCGAGAGCTTCCTGACGGCGGACGGTTACATGACCTACGGCTCCGAGGCGGCACATCTCGAGGCAAGTCACGCGGAGGTAGCCCTGGGCAATTTGCAAAATTTCGCGCCGCACGAGCCGGCCTTTCACGCGCTCCTACACGAGTACAGCGTGCTTTCGCAAAAGCACGCCTTCGCTCCGGCCTTCACGCTCTTCACCGCCGACAAGGACGACCCGCGTTTCGACGCCAACTTTTTGACCGGCAACTTGGCGCGCTACTTCTTCGCCGTGTTTTGCCCGGCTTTCCCCGTGTACAACGCACTCGGTTTCCACGGGCGTCTCCCTCACCCGACCCCGGCGCCCAACGAGCACTACTCCAAGCTTTACGTCTTCCACTACGCCGAAGGCCCGAAGGCGACCCGCGGCCCCTACGTCTTCGAGGACAACGTGCCGTTGTGGGAGGCGTGCCGCCGGGTGGACGGCTTTCGCCAAAACATGCCAGCCGGTTTTAGCGAAAGCGACGTGACCTGGGTGCTGGCCCCCGACCCCACCGGCAATCGGCAGGTGTTGGCGTGGCGTTGCGGCGGCTACCGCTTCGCCGTTAACTTCGGGACCGCCCCCGCGGTGATCGCCCCGGAGGGCCGCAACCAGCCCGCCGCCAAACAGCTCCACTTCGAGCCGGTCTTCACCCAACCCCGCGGCGCCTTCGACAAGTCAACCCAGACCCTCCAGCCCGACGCCGGGATCATCGTCTACGACCCCAGTTAGTCTGCACCTATGACCCACGAACTCTTCGTCGCCAACGCCTTTACCCAAGGCCCCTTCTCCGGCAATCCCGCCGCCGTCGTGGTGCTCGACCAGGAGCTCGACGCGCGCCTGATGCAATCCATTGCCGAGCAGAACAACCTGAGCGAGACGGCCTTTGTCGTCGACCGGCCGACGGCCGACGGCGCGCGGGGCCTGCGGTGGTTCACGCCCGCGCGCGAGGTGCGGTTGTGCGGACACGCTACGCTCGCCGCGGGCTTTGTCCTCGGGGAAGTGCTCGGTTTTGGCGAAAGCCTGGCCTTCGACACCCTGTCCGGTCGACTAGAGTGCCGCCGGTCGGCCGACGGTTGGACGCTAGACCTCCCCGCCGACGGCGCATTCGCGGCCCCGGACGTACACGGGATCGCGGAGGCGGCCGTGGGGTACGACTTACGCGAAAACCAGGTCTTTGTCGGTACGGATGACGCCATGGTGGTCCTCGACTCCGCCGCGGAAGTCCGCGATTACATGCCACTGGACGCAGCGATCGCGCGCATCCCAAAACGCGGCCTCATCCTCACCGCCGCCGGGGACCCCGGTGACGAGTTCGATGTCGTGAGCCGCTGCTTCTATCCGGAGTTCGGGATCCTGGAGGACCCGGTCACCGGCTCGGCCCACACGCTACTGGCCCCGTACTGGACCAGGGTCCTCGGGAAAGCTCGGATACGCTGCCAGCAGGCGAGCCGTCGCGGTGGCGTTCTCGACGTACACTACGCCGGCGGCTCGAGGGTCGCGCTCACCGGACGGGCGGATCTCTACCTCCGGGGCGAGATCAGTTTCTGAGCCCAGGGCAAAGACGAGACACGCCTATTTATTAATCCCCTCGACCTTGTGGTCGTACCACCCGAGTACGTTTCGCCCGGGCTTGATTTGGCCGAAGGTGAGGTTGATCCCGGCGCGGACATACGCGTCGTTGGCGTCATCGAGGTTGAAGACGGTGAGGAGGTTGTCGCAGGCCACGTAGAATTGCGGACCCCAGAGGTCGACGAGGAGGTTCGCCCCGACGAACGCACCCCCGGTGCGGATGCCCGCCAGGCTACCGACCTGGCCGTACTTCCCGAGGCGTTGGGCCAGGCCGATCCCGAAGCCCGAGTGCCAGACCCCAGCCTTGGCCGCGTAGACGGTCCCGTCGACGCTCGTGTTCGCGGCGACCTTATAGCGTGCGGTGGCCTGGATGGTCGTCGGGAGGTCGGTCCGGAACTGGCCTGCGCTAGATTCAAAATCGACGATGGCGACCAGGCTATCCACGGTCCTCGCAACATCGAAGTCGTTGGCCCGGTCGTCGCCGTTGAAGACATTCCCCTCGTATGCCGAGTAGGTGAACGAGCCCCGACTCGTGTGCAGCATGGCGTCTCGCTTCCAGACGAGCGTGCCGAGGTCACGGATCGAGACGCCGAACTGCAGATTTTCGCCGTGGCGATAGGCCAGACCGAGGTCGATCCCGAAGCCGTTCCCGGCACCGGCTAACCCTGCTATACTTCCGAGGCGCGCGCCGGTGCTGTCGAAACTAAGGGGGACTCCTGCCGAGGCGATGGTCATGTTGGTGGTCAAGGAGACTTGGTAGTAATCGGGGTCGGTGTACAGGCGCACATCCGCGTTGGTGGTCGTGAGCGCCGCCGAACCAGCGAGGTACTTGATCCGAGCGCCGATGGTGAGGTTTTCGACGACGCTCACCGCGGCGTTAATCCCGAACTCCTGGTAGGCGTGCATCGTGAATCGCGGCGCCAGCTGTAGCTCCTGACCAACGTAGCGACCGTTGCCGTAGGCTGCCAACTGCGCGAGGCCCTTAGGGACATCGAGCGAGCCCGCGCCGCGCACGGCGTGGGAAGCGCCCACCTGCCAACCCTTGTGCCGGTAGTTGAAGGCCAGCGTCTCGGCATTAAGCCCGAAGCGCTGGTCGTTACCGCGAGGTTTGAGGCGATTGATGAACTGGTCCGGATCTAGGTAAAGCGTCCCGTCCCTGACTTCGCCAGCGTCACCGAGGGAGACTGGGGTGAGGAAGCCACCTCCTACGGAGAACAGGCCTATTGAGACCTTGTGGTCCTGGAGGAGGGCCGGGTTCGAGATCATCTGCTGCATCCCGTACTGTAGCGGGAGCTGGATGTCGAATTGCGCCCGTGCGCTGGCCCCGCCGAGCAGCAGGCAGGTACTGAATAGTATTGTGTCGCGATTATTCATCGGAGGAGGATTAGAAGGGTTTGACGACCACCTTGGCGCCGAGCTTGACGGCGATGGAGTTGTCGTAAAAGAGTTGCGTGAAGTTGGCGCCGTCGCCGGTCGGGCTGTCGAGGGTCAGGATCACCTCCGCGGAGACGGCCTTACTGATCATCTGGAGGTTCTCGCGCGACACGGCGATCTCGAGATCGCTGGTCGCGGGGACCTTCACCCTACCCGAGGCATCCACGCTGGCGGCGGCGAGTACTGCCACCGGCGCGGGGAAGAGCTGCGCCACCTCGACGCTGTCCTTGTCGAGGAAACGAACCTGAGCATTCGCCGCGAGTCCGAAGCCATTCTCGACTCGGAGCAGGAAGCTCGCGGACTCAGCGGCGTCGAGGGAGCTCGCATCGATCGCGAACGCCTTGCGGATCTCGAACTTTCGAAACTGCAGGGCGAGGGGTACATTGATCTCGAGACGACCGCGGATGACGGCGTCTCGGTAGATGAAGAATCGCTCCTTGAGGGTGTCAGCGTTGACCTGGCAGCGGACCCCGAGGTGGAGGGCGTTGGGGAGGTAGTTGAAGACCGTCTCCACGTTGCTCGTTTCCCGGTCGAACAGTAGCTCGGAGCGCTTGACCGAGTTGCCTTCGGCGATGCTCGGATAGAGTAGATTGAAACCTTTGTCTAGAGGACTGGTAAGCGGTACCGTAGTGCCGTCGCGCAATCCAACGCTCGACGGATTGGCGGTGATTCGCACGGGCGCGCCCACCGAGTTCTCGACGACGAGGCGGGCACGGGGGTTGAGGAGCCGGACGGTTCCCGGCTCGAATGCGTCCAGGAAGGTGAAGTCCAGCGGCTCGGCCTCCAGATCAAAGGCCAGGTCACTCAGGTAGCCTTCAGCATAAGTGAAGGATTCTGCCTCGAGGGAGAAGAGCCCTCCGTAAAGCTGCACATCCCGGCGGCCATCCGCGAGGTCTGCCCGGTAGCTCATCGTTACTCGGCCCTCGTCCGAAACCGCGAAACGCGATCGATTTACGCTAAAAGTGTCTGCGCGTGTAGTCCTGGCGGGCACCCGTAGCACC
>JBGTKC010000200.1:0-3448 GCA_041744755.1 Saprospiraceae bacterium | reverse complement strand
ATGCGCGCCACCTACAAAGACCAGCTCCTCGCCGAATCCGACGACACCATCGTGGTGGAGGGCAATCACTACTTCCCGGCCGAAAGCCTCGTCGCGGAGCGTTTTAGCGAAAGCCCACACACGAGCTACTGCGGGTGGAAGGGCGACGCGAAGTACTACCACGTCGAGGTCGACGGCGAGACCAACGCCAATGCGGCCTGGTACTATCCAGAGCCGTTGGCGAAGGCCCTCAACATCAAAGGGTACGTGGCCTTTTGGAAGGGCGTGGAGGTGGCGTGAAAGGGTGCAGGTGGTACACGCACCACATGAACCATCGTGCGCCAAATGCACTTTCCCCCAAACATGCCCACCCACTACGTCCAGCACAAAGAATCTAATGGCCGCGGCCAGTTCCACATCGGCGGCGACGCCGACCACCCCGAGGCCGCGATGATGTACCACCGCTGGGATGGCGGCGCGACGGTCAACGTCGACCACACCGAGGTCTCCGAGGAGTTGCGCGGACAGGATGTCGGGCTACACCTCCTCGAGGCCCTCGTGCAGTGGGCGCGGGAGCAGCGCCTGAAGGTGAGCGCGACCTGCCCCTTCGCCGTCGAGATGTTCGACCGCCACGAGGAGTTGACTGATGTCCTGGTGGAGTATACCGAAGAGCGGAAGTAGGGATTTTTTCAACGCAAAGGCGCGAATTGGGGCACGCGGATGGCGCAAAGCACGCGCACCGTATTTGAGGTCGCGGGTTCACGACCTAATGGCTTTGCGCCTTTGCGTTTTTCGATTGGCGCCTTTGCGTTGAGCGTCGCAGACACATTATTTTGCCGGCATGCTCGACGCTTCGTATCCCCTGTCCGACGCTCAAATTTCCGACTTCCGTCAAAACGGCCACCTCCTCCTCCGCGGCGTGGCGACCCCGGAGACGATCGCCGAGTACCAGCCCCTCATCCACGCGGCGAGCGCGCGCTTCAACACCGAACAGCGCGCGATGGCCGACCGCGATACCTACGGCAAGGCCTTCCTCCAGATCATGAACCTCTGGCGCCGCGACGGGCGCGTGGCGGAGTTCGTGCTCGCCAAGCGCTTCGCCGGGATTGCCGCCCGCCTGCTCGGCGTGGAGCGCGTGCGCCTCTACCACGACCAGGCGCTCTACAAGGAGCCCGGCGGCGGCATCACGCCCTGGCACCAGGACCAGTACTACTGGCCGCTCGACACCACCGACACCATCACGATGTGGATGCCGCTGGTCGACATCACGCGCGACATGGGGATGCTCGACTTCGCGAGCGGGAGCCAGGCCGACGGTTCTATCACCAACACCGCCATCTCGGACGACTCCGAACGTGTCTTCGAGGACTACGTGCGGGAGAGAGGCTACCGCATGACCGCGCAGAGCGCGATGCGCGCCGGGGACGCCACGTTCCACCAGGGTTGGACGATCCACCGCGCGGGCGCCAACGCGAGCCCCGAGACGACGCGCGAGGTGATGACCGTGATCTACTTCGCCGACGGCGCCAGGGTCACGGAGCCGGAGAATGAGCACCAGGAGAACGACCGGCAGACGTGGTTGGCGGGCATGGCGGCGGGGGAGCCGGCGGTGAGTGAACTGAATCCTGTGCTGGGGTGAACGGAGATTGTTTCAACGCAAAGACGCGAAAGAGGGCGCGCGAAGGGCGCAACGCACGTGCACCGCATTCGGGGTCGCTGGTTCACGACCTGATGTCTTTGCGCCTCTGCGTATTTCAATTAGCGCCTTTGCGTTGAAAATTTAAAGCTGTGGCCCCGGCAGGGGGCCCCGCAAATCCTCCCACGCGCTCCCCACCTCGATCAACATCGGCTCCGACCACGCCGGCCCGAAGAAGCTCAGTCCTACCGGCAGCCCGTCGATCTGACCCATGGGCACGGTGAGATTGGGGTAGCCGGCCACGGCGGCTGGCGTGCTGGAGCCGAGCGAGAAATTGTCGCCATTGACGGGGTCGATCTTCCAGGCCGGTCCGCCGGTCGGGGCGATGATCGCGTCGAGCTTTTGCTCGCGCACGACGCGGTCGATGCCCTCGGCGCCGAAGATCTTCTTCGCCTCGGCGAGGGCCTCGCGGTAGGCCTTGTCCTCGAGGGGGCCCTTGGCATTCGCCTTACGGAGCAGTTCGTGGTCGAAGTTGGTCCGGTCCACGCGGCTCGTGTCGACGTTCGCCAGCAGGCGTTCGAGTGTTCCGTAGCTCGTGTCCGGCAGGGAGCGCAGGTACTGATTGACGCCATCCTTGAACTCGTATAGGAGGATGTCGAGGGTTTTGCCGCCCGGCGAACGCTGGTTGATCTCGGCTATCTCGACAACGGTGGCGCCGGCGGCCTCCAGCTTTCGGACGGTCTGGCGTACGAGCGAGTCGACGCGGTAGTGGTTTCCGAGCGGCTGGGTGTAGAGCCCGATTCGCTTGCCCCGCAGCCCGTCCTTCGTGGCGAGCGACTTGGTGTAATCGCGCGAGACGTAGTCGGCGGCCGCGGCGGTGTAGCGATCTGCCGCGTCGACGCCCTGCAGGGCATTGAGTGCGATCGCGGCATCCTTGACGGAGCGCGTCATCGGCCCGGGCGTATCCTGGCTCTCGGCGATCGGGATGATCCCGCGGCGCGACAGCAGTCCGACGGTGGGTTTGAGTCCGACGATGCCGTTGGCGTGGCTCGGGCACACGATCGAGCCGTTGGTCTCGGTCCCGATGGCCAGGGGCGCGTACCCGGCCGCGACCGCTACCCCGCTCCCGGCGCTCGATCCGCAGGGGCTGCGCGTGATATCGTAGGGATTGGCGGTCTGGCCGCCGACGCCGGACTGCCCGCTCGACGAAAAGCTGGAGTGGAAGTTGGCCCACTCGCTCAAGTTGGTTTTGCCGAGGATGATGGCCCCCGCGGCGCGCAGCTTCTCGACGATGGCCGCGTCGCGGTTGGGTCGGCTTTGCGCCAAAACCCGCGCACCGGCGGTGGTGGCGAGCTCGCCGGCGAGCTCGACGTTGTCCTTGATATAGACGGGCACACCGTGGAGTGCCCCGGCGGACTGGCCGAGTTTGGTGAGGCTGTCGATGCGAGCGGCCTGGCGGAGGGCGGTTGGGTCGAAGGCGATGACGGCGTGGAGTTGGGGCTCGAGGGTTCGGGCGCGGGCCAGGAGCGCGGTGACGACCTGCGTGGCGGTCACTTCTTGCGTCTGGTAGAGGTTTTGGAGGGTGGCGATGTCGATGGCTGCCGGGTCGTAGCCAGCGATCTCGGGGACGCTGTTATCGGGGGCGTCGTCCTGGGTTTTGGCGCAAGCCGTATACAGGCTCACGAAGGTGACGAGCGCTACGAGCCGGGAGGCGCTAAGGAACTTGGGATTCATAGCGCGTGAAGTAAATGCCGCGAGGCTACTGGTGGATCAGGATCCGGCTACTTCCGTTCACGCTCAGCACGTAGGTGCCGGCGGGCAGGGATGTTAGTG
>JBGTKC010000199.1:0-1716 GCA_041744755.1 Saprospiraceae bacterium | reverse complement strand
GTCCGGGAAGACGTAGCGCTGCGGGCGCGCTGGATCGTCGGAGATGGCGAAGCCGCCCAGGTCCACGCGGCTGTCGGAGTCATTGTACAACTCGATCCAATCTTCGAACTTCCCCTCCTCGTCGGTGGCGCCGGTCTCATTATCGGCCACGAGTTCGTTGATGCGCACAGGGCCGAGCTGGCTCGCCACGGCGGAGGCGGATTCGAAGTAGAAAGTCTCGTGCTCGGCGCCCGTCGGCAGGAATTCACTCGGGTCGACTTCGGTAGCGCCGGTGGCCTCGAAATAGTAGCGATGCAGGGCGCCCGCGGTCTGGGCGGTGAGTCTTGCGCCAAAGACATTGTCGCCCGCCGCCCCGTCACCGTGGAGGCCGTCGTCGTACATGCGGTTTTCGCGAAAGCGGGCACTTACGCCTTTCGGCAAAACCCGTGGATCGGGTGCGACGTGTACGTACACCTCTCCGACGTTCGGACCCGTGACGCGCGCGGTGACGAAGTACTCGCCGTCGCCTAGGATCGGGCCAGGCCTCCCGTCGGTGGCACCGTGGCGCACGTCGTCGATGAGTATGTTGCTGGCACGCAGCTCCGCGAGTCCCGCCAGGTAGTCGGCGCGCTGCTTGAAGTTGGGCTTCAGCAGCGGAAGACTCGCGCGAAACTCCTCGTAGGTCGTAAGCTCCGCGCCGACTGAGTCCGTCCGTTCGAGGGCATCGATCATGCCGGCGAACCGGTCGACGAGTCCGTCCATCCTCACGGTATCGTACTGCTCCTCGACGAGGTCACGGAAGTGCGCCAGGTAGCGCTGCCGCCACCGCGGCACGGAGAGGAGCCGCCGGATCAGCGGCATACAGTTCTCCTCCGACCGGAAGGTGGGCGAGAGCAGGTGGTGCCCTTCCAAAAAGCTGCCGTTGCCATCGTACTCCAGTGGGATCATCTGCCCCGTCGACGGATCGAAGTAGAGCTGGTAATCGCTCTGGGTCTTGAAGATGTAACTATCGGAGTCAATGAAGAGGATCTCGTGCGCGAGGAACCACATCGCCTCGTCGATATTGAGGTAATTCGGGAGTGTATCGGCGAGCTCGGCGGCCGGCGTGAGGTTGAGCTTCGTGATGAAGCGCACGAGTTTATCCCAGTCTCCTGCCTGCTGCTTACCGCGGGCCACGTAGTAGTTGGCGTAGTCGGCGGAGTCCGGGCCGAGGTACAGCATCCCGCTGCCGGACGGTGGCGAGCCGGGGTGCGTACGCCCGGTGCAGGTGTCGGCTCCGGCAATACGCCCGAAAGGGCTCTCGCCACGCCAACGCGGACCGCGCTCGCCGAAGAAATACTGATCGATGAATTTGGCGTCGATCTGCTGGGTGTTCATATAGGTGCCCCAGGACTTGCCGTTGATACGGAGCTCGACGTAGTTGGACTGCGAGGCCGGCAGGTGGCGGCGGGCGAGGTCGTAGTAGAGCACCTCGCGCACGTGGGAGTCGTCGTTGAATCCGGAGTGGAGGTTGAGCGAGGTGTAGCCGGCCAAATCCTGGTCCTCGCGCACGGTATCCACCTTGACGTTGAAGGACTTCTTGCGGGTCTTGTTGAGGAAATCAGAGCTGTGGCCCTTGACCTGGATGTAGACCTCCCGCAACGTATCGCCGCCGTAGACGACAGATCCGAGGAGGCCGTCGTCATCCACACGGGCGAACCAGTTCTCCTCAGCGAAGAGGAACTCGATGACCTTGAT
>JBGTKC010000198.1:0-12646 GCA_041744755.1 Saprospiraceae bacterium | reverse complement strand
GCGCGGCACCGGCGAGGCCGTGCTCTCGTCGCAACGCCCGCCGCTGGTCCGCGGCACCGCCACACTCATCAACCGCGAGCGCGACCTCACCGATCAGCGCGACCGCATGCTCGCCGTCCTCGAGCGCATCGTGGTCGCGGGCGGGGTGCAGGTCTGGGAGTGGCCCTCGCTCCACGAGGGCGCCATCGAGATCAACGGCATCCTGCATTCCAGCGAGCGCAACGCCGACTTCGAGGCCGACCCCTGGGAGGCCTTCATCCACCCCGACCACCTGCCGACGTTCCGGGCGGCCCTGGAGCCCGTGCGCCGCGCGCCCGGCCACTTCGAGATCGAGGTGCGGATGAGCCTCGACGGCGCCCCGCACCGCTGGCACCTCATGCGCGGGAGCTCGTCCCGGCACCGCACGAGCGACGCCATGCTCTCGGCCTCCGGCACCATCGTCGACATCGAGGAGCGCAAGCGCTCCGAGGCCGAGCTGAAGCGCGTCAACGAGCAACTCACCCTCATCATGCAGGGTACGAGTTTCGGGATCTGGGACTGGCCCGACATGGACGAAGATTTCGTCAGGCTTTCGCCAGAACTACGTCGCTACCTCGGCTACGACGAGACAGAAATACTGGAATCCCTGAAGTGGCTCTTCGGGATCATCCACCCGGACGACCTCGCCACGGCCAAATCCGACATCGCTACCGCCCGCAGCACCGGGGAGAAGTACAGGTCTGAGTTTCGATTCCGACTATCCAGTGGGCAGTATCGATGGGTGCGGTCGGCCGGGACCGTGAGCCTCAATGCCGGCGATATGGGTATCGACAGACTCGCGGGCTGCCTGTCGGATGTGCACGACCAAGTCATGGCCGAGCGGCAGCTCGCGGATGCCAATAAACAACTGCGCGTCTTCGCCGACGTTGTCGCGCACGATCTGTCGGCGCCCCTGCGGCACGTGTCCGCCTTCGCCGACATGTTGCGCCAAGAGCACGGCGCGGGCCTCGGGGAGGACGGTCGCCGCCACCTCGACCGCATCACCCGGGCCATCAACCAGTCGGCCGCCATGGTCGCCGACCTCCTCGAGTACTCGCGCACCGGCACCAGCGAGCTGCACCTCGAAGCCATCAGCCTCACCGAGCTTTGCACCGAACTCAGCGAACAACTCTCCGCCGGGGGCCAGGCTGCGCACGTGACCTGGGCCATCGGGGCGCTACCCACCGTGACGGCCGACCGGACGCACATGATGATGCTGTTCCAGAACCTGCTCGCCAACGCCGCCAAGTTTACCTCCGGGACACCCGCGGCCCGCGTCGAGGTGTACGCCGGGGAGGGGACCGAGCGCGAGTGCGCCATCGTGGTGAGGGACAACGGCGTCGGCTTCGACCAGGTGTACAGCCAGCAGATCTTCGAGGTCTTCGCGCGGGCGCACACGCGGGCCGAGTTCGCGGGCACGGGTATTGGACTGGCGAACGTAGCGCGGATTGTGGCGCGGCACGACGGGCGGATCGAGGCCACGGGAGAAGTGGGGAAGGGGGCGACGTTTACGGTGTGGTTGCCGCGGGTGGCTTGAAGGCGACGGAGGCCTTTCTTGGCGTTGGCCTGCGGCTTTGCTCGCCTAAGATGAAAGGGTGGATCGATGCCAGCAACCGAGCGCGACTCGACACACAGGTAGTAGAACGGCTACCTCGCTCTTTTCAAACGCTCAATATCATCCAAATCTCGCTTACGACCAGCCGCCGCCTTCGCGACGATGAGGTCGTCTTGGCTAATTAGGCATAAAGGCAATCCATCGTGTTCGATCCAGTTCCGGCGTTTATAGCAATCCTCGAAGGTGATCCCTAGCGGTCTAGTGAGGATGTCGATACTCGAAGGGGCCACGCCGAACGAAAAGACGTGTGAAATCTCGGGATCGAGACAACGCTCGCGCGTCATAGCGAAGGTTGGCATCCCGAAGGTCCGAAAGGCCAGTACTAAACGAGTGTAGTTAGAGCCTGTTAGAGTTTTTTCAGGAGAGAGCCACAACGGCGTAACTCGTTGAACCCCAAGCCGCCAGAGTCGTCTCAAGCGGTATGAACATCACTTCCTACCACCCGAACGTCTCCGACGACGCCGTGAAGATACTCACGCGCATCATCCGCCAGCTGATCCCGAAGCGCGAGCGCAAGTACGACCTCGAACTCGTCGTCGCGGCGATCCTCCACCGCACCGACAACGGCTCGAAGTGGCGCGCGATGGACCGCACGGAACTCCCGTGGCACGTCGCGTACGACTACTACCGCCGCTGGGCGAAGGACTTCGTCATCGAAACGGCCAACGCGCTGCTAGTCATGATGTTACGCTTCCTCGAAGCCTTCCACATGAGCTTCATCGGTGCCCCGACCCCGACCTTCTCCCACGACCACCCGACGCTGGCGACCGTGGACTCGAAGTCGATCACGTCGGCGGTGTGGGGCGAGCGCGAGCACCGTGGATTCGATGGCTTCAAGCGCGTCAAAGGCGTCAAGGTCCACGCCGTGACCGACTCTCGGGGCCACCTCCTGGCCTGCGTCGTGTCCGGGGCCAACGCCCACGACGGACCGTGGGCGGCGCGGGTCCTGGCGCGCGTGCAGGCCCTCGGGTTCGACACGGTCGTGAAGTGCCTCGCCGACGGGGCCTACGCCCACTTCGCCGATCAGGTTGCCGCACTCGGGATCGAATTAGAGTGCACGACGGTCCCGGAGGCTAAGAAGCTGAAGGCCAACGGATTCGTCCCGGTGCCCGTGCGCTGGGTCATCGAGCGCACCTTCGCCCATCTCTCGTTCGCGCGGGGATTTCGGACGAGTTTTGAGCGGCTCACGCGGCATGCCGAGGCGACGGTAACGTGGGCGCATGCGGGGCTTGCGCTGAGGCAACTCCAAAAACTCTAACAGGCTCTTAGTCTCGGAACCCTCAACCCAGATATCCATATCCCCCGTGGTCCTATCATAGCCATAGAGAATGACCGCGTAGCCACCGAGCAATAAATACTTTACCTCCGCAGCATTCAGGGCTCGCAGAAAATCTTAAAAGTCACCACTGAAGAGGCTCCCCACTAGCGTGGCTGTCTACGCATGCTAAACACATCCTTGCGCATCGGCGGTGGATCGTAGGGGTCGATCCCGTACACGCGGCAGGTCCTCACCCACGCGGCCTCTAGGCGCTCCGACGGAGTCATCGCTTGTCGCGCGGCCTGCTGAACGCGGGCTACCTCCGCGTGCGTGCCGCTCGTAAACGCGGTTCGGTCGAGGCGCTCGCTGCTGTGGATCATGCTTGCGAAGATAGATAAACGAGCGTGCGCCTCGCTCACTGAGTGGGTGGCCTTGGTCCAGAATAAATCAAACGCGGTGACGCAATGGCGCTATGCCGCAGTAAATCTGCTACGCAAAAGCAAGTTGTCCTCACCGCGCCATTGCGCCACCGCGTCACTGCGTTGTACCCATCTAGGCCCAGCCGCCCGCTTCTCCCCGTACCTTCGCCGCCAGTTATGTCCACCGCCACCACGTCTACGTCCACCGCCACTGATATTACGGCTTCCGCCAAAACCCGCCGCGACGAGGAGCGCGAACGCCGCCGCACCTTCGGGGTCATCGCCCACCCGGACGCCGGGAAGACGACCCTTACGGAAAAACTGCTGCTGTTTGGGGGCGCCATCCAGACGGCCGGGGCCGTGAAGTCGAACAAGATCAAACAGTCGACCACCTCCGATTTCATGGAGATCGAGCGACAGCGCGGGATCTCGGTGGCGACCTCGGTGATGGCCTTCGACTACCGCGGATTGAAAGTCAATATCCTCGATACGCCGGGCCACAAGGACTTCTCCGAGGACACCTACCGCACGCTCACGGCCGTGGACTCGGTCATCGTCGTGATCGACGTCGCGAAGGGCGTCGAGGAGCAGACCGAGAATCTGGTGCGCGTGTGCCGCCGCCGCAACACCCCGATCATCGTGTTCGTCAACAAGATGGACCGCGAGGGCAAGGACGGCTTCGACCTGCTCGACGAGATCGAGGCCAAGCTCGGGCTCACGGTCTGTCCGCTGAGCTGGCCGGCCGGCATGGGACCGGACTTCCGCGGGGTGTACTCCATCTACGAGTCGCAACTCAAGCTCTTCCGCGCGCACGGCAAGGGCGAGGACGCCGAGACGGTCGTGTTCGGGGATCTGGACCACGAGGGTCTCGTCAAGGAACTCGGTCCACGCCTCGCGAAGGAGCTGCGCGAAGAGGTTAAGATCGTGCGCGAGGTGTACCCGGAGTTCGACCAGGAGGCCTACTTGGCGGGCGAGTTGAGCCCGGTATTCTTCGGTTCGGCGATCAACAACTTCGGGGTTCGTGAGCTACTCGACTGCTTCGTCGACATCGCGCCGACGCCGCTGCCGCGCCCGACCGAGGAGCGGACCGTCGAGCCGGACGAGGACAAGTTCTCGGGCTTCGTGTTTAAGATCCACGCCAACATGGACCCGAAGCACCGCGATCGGATCGCCTTCCTGCGCGTGTGCTCAGGCACTTTCGAGCGCGGCACCAAGTACCTCCACGTGCGGCAGGGCAAGCAGATGCGCTTCTCGAACCCGACGAGTTTCATGGCCGAGAAAAAGGAGGTCGTCGACGAGGCCTTCCCGGGGGACGTGGTCGGGCTGTACGACTCCGGCAACTTCAAGATCGGCGACACCCTCACCGAGGGCGAGGAGCTGCACTTCCGCGGGATCCCGCAATTCTCCCCGGAGCAATTCCGCATCGTCCAGAACGAGGACCCAATGAAGTCGAAGCAGCTCGCCAAGGGCTTGGCGCAGTTAATGGACGAGGGCGTGGCGCAGATGTTCACGCGCGAGTTGGACGGCAGGCGCATCATCGGCACGGTGGGCGCGCTGCAGTTCGAGGTCATCGCCTACCGATTGGAGCACGAGTACGGCGCGAAGGTGAGCTACGAGCCGGTGAGCATGTTTAAGGCCTTTTGGCTCGGTGCCGAGTCCGACCCGAAGGCGATGCGGGAGTTGAGGGAGCGCCGCAAGGCCAACCTGGCGCTGGATACGGAAGGGCGGCTGGTGTACCTGGCGGAGAGTCCGTGGATGCTGAAGATGGCGCAGGACCAGCACGAGGGGGTGGTGTGGCGGGATACGTCGGAGTGAGAAAGTGGGAGGGGGTAAGGTTTGAAAGTGGCTGCCCTTGGGGGCGGGTTCGACGCGCTCCGCAGGGCGCGTTCGACTGGCTCCCGCCAGTGCGCCCTCACAAAAAGCACGTAAAACTGCGCCTCTAACCCAACTTTGGCAGACCCCTCATGTCGATCAAAAGGCGATTTGATCGACACATCACCAGGACATGTACACTCAATCGACATGTTCAAGCGATGTGTCGATGAAACGTATCTTTGATCGACACGACGCCAATCGCCTTCGACCCGAGCCAGCCGTTCAACGACCTGCCGCCACTACCACCAATGAGTGCTGATGGTGAGCCGTTCGGTTTTCTTACCCTGCTTTGCTCGGAGCCCACCGAGCTCTAGGTGAACTAAAGGGCATATGCCACAGCCTCCCCAACCCTGGTCTGCTGCTAGACATGGTGGCGCTTAGGGAGGGGCAAGCGAGTAGCGCCATCGAAAATCTCGTCACTACCCAAGACGAGCTTTACCGTGCGTTGGCCGAAGGCAAGCTGTTTGCTGAGGCTCCGTCTGCGCAGGAGGGTAACTCCGTGAAAGAGGTGCTTCGCTACAGAGACGCTATGTATGTCGGCGAACGTCTGATGGCCAGCAAGGGCGGTATCAACACCCCCGTCTGCGTTGAGATCGTACGCGAGATTAAAGCGATCAAGATTTCCGTGCGTACACTACCGAGTACACGCATCGGCCGTGATGACGGGAGCACGGTTTACACACCACCCGAGGGGGAAGACCTCTTGCGGAACAAACTAGGGGAATGGGCAGCCTACCTCAACGGTGGCTACGAAGACTACGGTCACGACCCAATCGTCGCCATGGCTTTAGCGCACTATCAATTTGAGGCAATCCATCCGTTCCCCGATGGTAACGGTCGAACAGGCCGTATCATCAATGTACTACACTTGGTGAATTCTGGTCTACTCGATCTGCCCATCTTGTACCTAAGCCGATTCATCAACCGCTACCGCGACCGGTACTACTCTGGACTGCGCGGGGTGACCGAACGCGGTGACTGGAGCACGTGGGTAGACTTCATAGTAGAGGCGACCCGGGTCACCGCCGAGGAGACCACCGCCGACATCAAGGCCATCATGTCGCTTATGGACGAGTCGCTGTACCAGATTCGAGGGGCCCTAGGAGACAGCGTAGCCGCGGAGCGCATTCGGGATTTGATGTTCGCCAACGCGTACGTCAAGATCGGGCTTTTGGAACGAGAGGGTATCGCGAAGCGGCAGACGGCCTCCAAGTACCTCAAGGCGCTCACGCTCGAAGGCGGCGGTCCTGATCTATTACGTCCGGAATGGCGCGGACGTGATGTTTACTTTCGAAATCACCGCCTGTTGGAGCTCCTCAGCCGCGGGGAGTAAGGCGTGCGGACGCTGCGGGGGCGCGCTCCACTTCGAGGTGATCGCGTATCTACGGCTCCCGCGTGAGCTACGAGCCGGTGAGCATGTACAGGCCTTCTGGCTCGGCGAGGAATTGGATCCGAAGGCGCTACGGGAGTTGCGCGAGCGCCGCAAGGCCAATCTGGCGCTCGATACGGAAGGGCGGTTGGTGTACCTGGCGGAGAGTCCGTGGGTGCTGAAGATGGCGCAGGAGCAGCACGCGGGGGTGGTGTGGCGGGATACGTCGGAGTAGGGCGCGTGTTCGGGTGCTTAGAGATAGGGCCCCTTCCCCATCTCACGCTAGCCAGTGCGCCCCGCCAAATGTGGGTACGCAACTACATCACTTCTCTCGCCCATTTTTTGCCTTGGCACAAAAGAAGTATAATACCAACGCCAGATCGAAACTAGAAAAACCGGCTGGGCACCGTACCGATACTAGTGTGTGTACTTTCGTAATCACCGCTTGCCAGCGTTTTTAAGCCACGAGGAATAGTCTCACTTCAACGCCACAAGCTTCAGCCGTTGATCTTCCAAGAGTACTACATACACTACATCGTCTACGAAAGCGTGCTCTACGGGAAAAAGTTGATCACGGGACTCGCTTTTGACGAGTCTTGCCAGGTATTTTTCGGCGTAAGTTGTGCGGTTGAACCCGGATCGTGCAATTGGATGCGCTAAAGTATCCGCTACAGATTCTTCTACTCTTACGTTTGACAACGGCTAGGCAGCCAACATCCTGCCGATATTTTCTACGTTCTTGGAGATAGTGAGGGTATGGCGACTTCTCCTAGGTAATTCCTTCGCTGGCCGAAAACATCTTTACTGCCACATAATGGAAACCTAGTCGAGTTGCACGAGTTTCCGTTCCAAATACGCCCGTTCGTAGTCGTTGCTCACGCAAGCCAGGGCAGCGGTCAAGGATTCGCGGGCCTTTGGCGAGTCGCCGCTACGCCGGTGCCACTCGGCCCAACAGCCGTGGTAGAGGTAACGCCGGGCACCGAGTTGTGCGGGGTCGACCTCGGTGAGGTGAGCCCTGGCTTGCGCCATGCGCTCGGCGTGCATTTCCACCACGGCTAGGTTGAGCAGGTTGAGTGGCGTCGGGGATAGGGCCTGTAGACAACCGTACCAGTGCGCGAGCTGGTCCCAGTCGGTTTTGGCGAAAGCCGTCGCCTTCACGTGCTCGTGCGCGATGGCCGCCTCATAGTGGTAATTCGAGAGTTGATCGGTATCTACTGCGAGCTCCATGTGCCGGTGACCGAGCAGGATGAGTGGCTGGTGCCAGCGATTCCGGTCCTGGTGGCGCAGGTCGATGATCTCGTCGGCGTCGTCGATCTTGGTGTCGAGCCGCGCCGCGTGAAAGCACATCAACGCGAACAGCGCGTGCGCGTCGGGTTTTTGCGTAAGCGGATGCATCAGCACCAACCGACACAGCCGCATCGCCTCGCCGCACAAGTCACGCCGAATCAGCACCTCGCGCTTGGTGGAGTGGAAGCCCTCGTTGAAGATTAGGTAGAGCACCTGTAGCACCCGGTCGAGTCGCGCTGGCAGTGACCCACCCTGCGGCACCACGAATGCGATCTGGTGGCGTATGATCTCGCGGCGGGCGCGGGTGAGTCGCTTCTTTATTGTCTCCGGGCGAGCCAGCAGCGCCGCGGCAATTTCGGCCTGGCTAAAGCCCGAAACCGTCCGCAGCGCGAAGGCGAGTTGATCCGGCGCACTGAGCGCCGGATGGCAGGCCGTGAAAAGCATGCGCAGTTGGGCATCCGCGATCTGATCATCGAGAAAGACCTCGTCGACGGTCGCCGAGATGTCGCCTAGCTCTAGTTTTTCGAGTCGTTGCTCATCCGCGCGGACCCGCCGAAACAGGTCAATCGTCCGTCGTTTGGCCGCTGTCGTGAGCCACGCTTCGGGATGTTCGGGCAGACTGTGCCGCCATGCCAGCGACGCCTTCAAAAAGGTGTCCTGCACGGCGTCCTCGATCATGGCCAAATGTGCCACGCCGAACAGACGCGTGAGGATGGCGACGTACTTGCCGTACTGGTGACGGAAGAGGTGCTCGACGAGGGCGGGGTGGCCGGGATCAGACACGCGGAGTTACATTCCGTCGAACACGACCACCTCGCGGATCTCCACGGTGCTCCCAAGGTCGTAATCCGGAAAATCCTGAGCGACCTCAACAGCTGCATCAGCATCAGCGACACGAACGATGTAGTAGCCACCGATGAGTTCTTTGATCTCGCTGCCCGGCTGATCGGTGACGATGCGGTCTGGACCGCTTACCCGGCGCACGGGCGAGTGCAGGGCTTCGCCCTTGTTGATGAGGCCCTGTGCTTTCATCTTTTCGGCCCACGCAAACCACTTGCCCATGCGGGCCTGAATTTGCTCCGGGGAAAGGTCGAGGGCGGCGTAGTCCTGGCCGAGGAAAATGAGCATGAAGTCTTTCATAAAACGGGGTTGTTGCGCCTCGATGCCGTAGCGAATCGAAGCTGGGTTTGAGTTGGCGCGCACCGGCATTGGGCCCACCTTCGACCTCATGACGAAGCTAACGCGCTGGAGGGGGACAGGTTAACCCGGCTTTTTCTCGGCAATAATCCTTCACTCTTTCCCTCTCCCGGGCGGTGGCCCACCCACGAAGAGCTCCGTCAAACGCTCGGTGAGTTTTGCGAAAGCGGGACTTTGCGCTGGCGTCGTGAGCTCGCCCACGTCGACGAGGTGTGCGTAGTTGAGCTGCTCGACATCTGCGAGGCGTTGGCCGATGAGGGTGGCCAGGAAGTTGCTGCGTGTGCCGACATTAGGATCAACGAGCGTAGCGTACAGCTCGCCAAGGGCTTAGAGTAATTAATGGACGAGGGCGTGGCGCAGATGTTCACGCGGGAGTTCGACGGCCGCCGCATCATCGGCACGGTGGGCGCGCTGCAGTTCGAGGTCATCGCGTACCGCCTCGAGCACGAGTACGGCGCCCGGGTGAGCTACGAGCCGGTGAGCATGTACGAGGCGTTTTGGCTCGGCGAGGAGTCCGACCCGAAGGCGCTGCGGGAGTTGCGGGAGCGGCGCAAGGCGAATCTGGCGCTGGATACGGAAGGCAGGTTGGTGTATTTGGCCGAGAGCCCATGGATGCTGAAGATGGCGCAGGACCAGCACGCGCGGGTGGTGTGGCGGGACACGTCGGAGTAGGGGCGCGCGGCGAGTGCGCCCACCCTACATGTCGCTACGCGACGCCGTTTCTTTTCTCGCCCTTCTTTTGTCTTGAAACAAAAGAAGCAAAAATTCGAGGCCGAATTAAAATTAGGCAATTCGGCCGGGTAGCGTAATGCGAGGGGTAGTGTTCTTTCTTAGATGGTGGCGGTTCGATTGATACTGCAAGTTGGCCGCTAATCTCCTACCACCCCTCGCCCCTACATTCGCTGATTCACTGTCTTCAACTCGTGCTATGCTCCGTAGTCTACTCCTAACAGCATTTGCAGCTTCCGCCGCCGGAGCCTCGGCCCAGAAATTCACCGCCCTCCCTACCGACATCGCTATCGGGTATTTCCCCGCCATGGAGATGGAGGACTTAAATGGGGACGGCAAGCTCGATCTGCTGATCTGTGGAGGGCAGACCACGGGTGCATCTACACAGTTGCTCTTCGGCGACGGTCGCGGGGGCTTTGTGCGCCAGTCCAACGCCCCCTTCGTCGACGTGCAGGACGGTAATCTGGCCCTGGCCGACATCGATGGCGACGGGGATGTCGACGTGTTGATCACCGGGGACCGAGGACAGAATATCGGCCAGGACAGGTGGAGGACGCGCCTCTACCGCAACGACGGACGTGGGGGTTTTACGGAAGTAGAACAACAGCCCTTCCGGGACCTCGGCGACGGAGCCGTCGCCTTCTCGGACGTCGACGGTGACGGCGACCAAGATGCGCTCGTCGCGGGGTACGCTCCGAGTGATAACTACCGCGGGGCGTCGGTGTACCTCAACGACGGTCGGGGCACCTTCACCGAGGTGACGCCGAGCGTCTTCAAGCAGCCGGCCTACCCGACGCTCGCCTTCTCGGACCTGGACGGCGACCGCGACGCCGACCTCATCATCGGCGGAACCACCTGGCCCCAGGCGGCGCAAGTCTACCGCAACGACGGCGGTGGGCGCTTCACGACCTACCCGCAGGTAGGCTACTCGGGTGTGTCCTACAGCGCCGTCGCCCTCGGGGACGTCGACGGGGATGGCGACGTGGACGCACTCTTTAGCGGTCGCGACGGTGTTTCGGACGACAAACTCTCCCGGATGTTCTTCAACGATGGCGCCGCTGATTTTACGCCTGCCTTCCCACAGCCCTTCCACAATGCCCACCTCGGTGGCATCGCTCTCACGGACGTGGACCTCGACGGCGATCTCGACGCGGTCTTCACGGGACAGACCGACATGCCGTCGGGAAGCCAGCCGGCCACGCTGCTGTACCTCAACGACGGCAAGGGCAATTTCACGGAGGCTACCGTGCAGCCTTTCGCAGCACTCTACCTCAGCGCAATCATCGCGCGCGATATCGACGGCGACGGCGTTGAGGACATCATCCTCGCGGGCAGTACGATCGCGGACGGATACAAGACGATCATCTATCGCAACGAAGCGTCCCTCGTCGGCGTACGGGACGCGAGGACGGCGACATCGATGTTGCGGGTCTGGCCGAACCCGGTAAGCGTGGGGGCAGAGATTAAGATAGCGTACGAGGGTGCCGCAGTGCAGACCGTCGACGTAGAGATCACCGACGCAATCGGGCGTCGGGGGCTGACCCAAAAACTTCTCACGGTGGCGGGGCTCCAGACGCTAAGCCTACCTAGCACCGGTTTGTCCGCTGGCCTGTACGGCGTGTCGATTGAGGGGCACAGCGTGGAGGTGCTGGTGATTGACTGAGGTCCGACCTTGCCTCGTTCGTCGATTAGGGCACGGCTACCGCACCCGCAAAAACTTATCTGCACATCCTTCGTAGCACAGATACCGCACGATGAGCGCACCCTCGGCGGTCTCGTAGTCGGGACGATATGGGCAATCACCCGTCTCGAGTCTGCCGGCAGCGGTGTAGCGCCCGAAGATCATCGAGTCCTGCTCCACGTAGAACCTGCACAGATCGAAGCTCGAAGTGAAGGTACTGTCGGCGTTGAGCGTGATCGTCCGCGAGCTCTGCACCGGCTCGAACTGTGCACCGCCGCTGCCAACGTCGCGGAGGGACTCCGTGAGACGGTACGTGCCGACGGTGCCGATTAGCGGGGTGTCTCCATCTTTTTCGCAAGCGGGCAGGCAGCAGAGGGCCGCGTAGGTGGTAAGCAGGATGAGTTGACTGGCGCGGGATTTAAACACCCTCTTCAGACGCTTCCGGCCCCAAATTCGCTGCATACGGCTTTCGCCAAAACCCGCTGCGGCGCTCGCCGTTTTGCCGGAAGGTGTCGGAGTGGCGCCTACCTTCCCGCCATGCGCTCTACCCCCCTGCCGAGAAGCATTGGCGCCGCTGCCACCGCGCTCTTTTTCGCCCTCCTCAGTGCCTGCGGCTCCCCCACCGCCACCGGAACCGACGCCACCACCACCACCGCCGCCGACACTATACCCGTCAATCCCCTCAGCGTCAAGGCCGCCGCCATCGACGGCATGACCACGCGCGAGATCGGAAAGAACGCCTACCTCAAGAAACTTTTCGTCCAAAACGACCGCATCCTCCGCTACCAGGTCCAACTCTACGATGTCCTTGCCGATTCGCCGACTGGCTACCCGACCTTCCTCGCGATGAAGCCTCGGATCCTCTCGCTCCTCGCCGAGGACGAGATCGCCGAGCACGTCTTGCGCGAGTCGTCCTCGATCTACGTCGACGTCTACCACGCCGACGACGGGCTGCTGTTTAGCTACGACCTCAAGCCCTCCGACATCTGGGCGGACGCCGTCGACCCGGAGCCGCTTTAACGGCGTTCGATGAGCATGCGGCTTGGTCTACCTCAATTTCTACAGCGATCACCCCGGGTGCCGGGTCCCGATCGGCATCCATCCTCGGCCGGCAGTGCGGGACGCTTGCTCGCCCTGGGTTCCATCCTGGGCCTCTGGCTGACGGGTTGCGCCTCCGGCGGCGATCCGGCGGCCGTGC
>JBGTKC010000197.1:0-4321 GCA_041744755.1 Saprospiraceae bacterium | reverse complement strand
AAGGGTTATCCCCTGATCCTCAATACCTTGTAAGTGGCCGAAACATACAGCGCCCGCTGGCTGACTTCCAAAGGAAGGGGCGGGGATGGGGATAAGTCGGGGCTTTCGTTATCCACCTTGGCCCTGATGGTAGACTGGATTACAGCGGGCCTGCGGTGCTTTCGCTGCTCGACAATCTTTGCGGCGCTTTCGCTGCTCGCCACCGGGGCTCCATCCCCGGTCGGTCGCTGCTCACCAGGCGCCGCGCCTACCGCGCTGTGCTGCCGGGTGCAAGCGAGCTGTAGCTCACGTTCTTTCGCGCCCTCCGCCGTGCGACTCCGCTGGTAAGCAAGGCCTCCATGTCATCCTCGTCATCCACCGTCCATGTCATTGCTGTTAACTCCCGTGTCGCGGCTCGTAATGATTGGGCGAACACCTCCTCCCTTCACAAATCCAACACCCGCTCCAACAAGCCTTCCGTCTCCGCCTCCAGCTTTCGAATGTCAGCCACAATCTCCTCCACGGGCCTCAGCGGCGTGTACTCGTAGAAGTAGCGCGTGAAGTTGATCTCGTAACCGATGCGCATATAGTCAGAGTCCATCCAGGCGTGTGGGACGTGCGGCACGACCTCGCGCTCGAAGTAGGCATCGATGTCTTCTTTGAGGGGGATGCGCTCGTAGTCGCGGCGTTTGGTGTCGGGCTTGAGGGTGCCGTCGCGCTTGCGGACGGGCTTGCCGGCGGGGGTGAGTTCGGGTCGCTCGACACGGATCTCCACATAGCCGAAGTCGGCGTTGTCGAACAGCTTGACGCGCTTGTCCTCGGTTTTGGCGAAAGCCGTATAAAGACTAGCAATCTCCTCGACCTGGGCGTCCGAGATCTTGCGGCGCTTGTTGCCGTGGCTCTTGGGCATCCTCTCGTAAAGCTCCGAGGCGTCGATGAGCTGGACCTTGCCCCGGCGCGCGGCGGGTTTACGATTGGTGAGCAGCCAGATGTAGGTCGAGATGCCGGTGTTGTAGAACAGCTCCTGCGGGAGGGCCACGATGGCCTCGAGGTAGTCCGACTCGATGATCCACCGCCGGATGTCGGACTCGCCCGAACCGGCCTTGCCCGTGAACAGCGGTGAGCCGTTGAACACCACCGCGATGCGACTGCCGCGCGTCTGCATCTTGTGGAGCATGTGCTGCAGGAAGAGTAAGCTGCCGTCGTTGATGCGCGGAGTGCCAGCGTCGAAACGGCCGCCCAGGGTCTCGGCCTCGGCCTCGACGTAGTCCTTGTCCTTCTTCCAACTCACGCGCGGCATTTTGGAGCCGAATGTCGAACCATCAACTGTGTCGATAAAGCTATCCGATGCTAGCAGATGCGCTGCGTATCTTTCAACCATGGAAACGTCTGGCCGAATTACCAATAACTCACCGACTACTCGCATTGGCTCTTGAACCAGAAATGCTTTTCTCAGGTAAGGGCGAAGCTTATTGAAGAGAATGCCGTTTTTAGGACCAAGACTACCTTCCTCTTGAAATTCCGAGTTTGTAGCCAGGTATCTTCCGGTTCCAGACTCAATGTTTTCGGCTGCTATCACTTTGAGTATTACATTTTCTATAATTTCGTCAATCAAAGACGTATTATGATTTAGCCGCTGTACCTCCCAGTGCGCCGGCACTTCCCCAAGCCAGGGCTGGCCGGAGGGCTTGTAGACGGGGTAGCGGGTGGAGGGAGCCTTTTGGATCTGAGCTTCCTCTAGCTGGTGATCCGGTCTGCGCTGAGCCTTAAGGGAGCTGCGAAAGGTGCTTTGGTTGGCGTTGTTGATCATGGCACTGTCTGTGGCGGGAACAGTGTACCACCATTTTCCACCTTGATGGTTTGCCTCGGTGACTTTGGTTGCAGGTTGTGAAAACCTACCCTCGGTTTTGCCGAAAGGCACCCTACCTCGCCCGCCCCTCCTCGTACATCCGCACCCGCTCCACCCCAATCTCGTAAGCCCGCCTAAATACCTCGATGTCGTCCTCCGCTGCTGCACCGCTAGGGATGCGGAGTTCGAGGTCGCCGGTGCCGGTGTGGCCGAGGCCCGTCACGTCTCGGGCACTTTGTCGTAGTGACGGCGGCACGTCGTCTAGTGAGGCGATGCAGTAGGTGAGTAGGTAGTCGCCGGGTGGCCGGATCGCGATAGTGACGACGTTTTTCCAACTGTGCTTAAAGGCGAGGTAGGCCTTCGTCTCCGCCGAGACGACATCGTCGCCGAAGCCCTCGATGGCGGTCTTGATGCGCTCGTACTGGCTGGCTAGCGCGGGGGACATACGCTCTACGTCGGATTGGAAGTCGGTCTGGGCTGCGGGAGCCTGCACTTCTTCCTCCGCGCCGTAGAGGTCCCACGTGTTGGTGAGCTTGTCGATGATGGCCCGCTGGCGCTCGCGTAGTATGTCCGGCGTCCATATCTTTGCGCGGAGGCCCTGCGTCGTGAGCGAGGGACTCGTACCTCCGGCGGCGGCGGACGACGAAAGCGAGAGTGACGTCACCGTCAGCCTAGTCCCAAAATGTAGTAACTTCGCTACATGACAGCAGTAAAATCTCACTCGACGATGTCGGCGCGGGAGTTCAACCAGTACTTGGCCAAGGCCAAGCGCGCCGCCCAAGACGGCCCGGTCATCATCACGGACCGGGGGCGCCCGGCGCACGTGCTGCTAAGTTATGAGGCCTACGAGGCGATGGCCGCGAAAAAACCTGCCCGCAGCGCCTATGACGTGATGTTGGAAGCCAACCGGGAAGTCAACGTGCCGGGAATAGAGGATATAGAACTCGAGCTCCCGTGGCGCGATGCGAAAGCTCCCATTTTTGAGTTCGACTAAGTTCAGATGTACCTACTTGATACCAATGCAATCTCGGCGTTGCGTAAGATTGGCACGCCGAAAGGTGAGGTACACGTGGAACGTTGGTTTGCCAGCGTTGACTTTGACAACCTTTACCTCGCCACAATCTCGCTATTGGAACTGGAGTCCGGAATCGTTCGTTTGGAACGCCGCGACTTACGTCAAGCCACAGACTTGCGGCAGTGGTACGAAGGGGCTGTACTTACTAGATTCGCGAATCACATCTTCGATTTCGACACCGCGGCTGCACGCGCTACAGCTACCCTCCATACCGGACCAACGCCCCCTTTTTTCGACGGCATGATCGCCGGTATCGCGCTGTCGCGAGACCTCACTGTGGCGACCCGCAACGTGGTGGATTTCGAACGGATGGGCGTGCGGGTCGTCAATCCCTGGACATATGTAGGCGAGTAGGAGGACCACTACCGCAAGGCAAACTCCCCGACGCTCCCGCCAGTTAGCGCCCCCACTCGCGCCGTGATCTCCTCAATAGGCCAGTCCCACCACCCGAGCGCCAGCAGTTGCTCGATTTCCGCTTCCGCAAAACGCATCCGAATGACGCGCGCCGGATTGCCGCCGACGATGGCGTAGTCCGGGACATCCCGCGTCACCACCGACATCGCGCCCACGATGGCGCCGTGGCCGATGCGCACCCCCGGCATCACCGTCGCGCCGTACCCGAGCCAAACGTCATTGCCCACGCGGGTGTCGCCCTTGGTGGGGTAGGTTTTGCCAGCCATGGCCCCGGCCCAGTTTCCGCCGAAGATCGCGAAGGGGTAAGCGGAAACGGCTCCCGACAAATGGTTGGCGCCGTTCATGAGGAACGTGACCCCGGAAGCGATCATGCAAAACTTGCCGATTACGAGCTTATCGCCCGTAAAGTCAAAAAGGTAGCGCACGTTGCGCTCGAAGTTCTCGACCGTCTCGAAGTCGTCGTAATAGGTGTAGTCGCCCACCTCGATAAGTGGATTCTCGACGACGTTCTTCAGGAAGCAGAGTCGCCCGTAGTTGGCGAGTGGGAAGGCGGTAGCGGGATCGGGGGCGGACACGGTGGCGAAGTTAGGGAGCGGGCCGTCTGAGTTGACGGGCTTTCGCCAAAACCGTTTATAGCGGCTCGGATCGTCTCACCACATCTGTAACACCAGCTTACCTACACCCGCCCCATCCGCCCGTCCACCATCCCCCAAAACGCCGCCTTCTCTTGCGCCCACATAACGTTCCCCTCAATACACGCCTTCCACACCTCGCCCATTCGGTGCACCGCCCGCACCTGACCCACGGCCGCTGCGGCCGGCAAACCAATCGTTTTGGCGAAAGCCGCGAAATATTGTGCCGTAGAGCTGTGCTTACGCCCAGTTCAACCTGCTGTACGTAGCGCGTTTGACAACTCTCTCTGAAACTAAAGGGGCTCCCCAACCACGGTCCACTTTTTGTCGTTACATTGGCGACAGAATGCAAAGCCCATGACTTCCCTCCAA
>JBGTKC010000196.1:0-31232 GCA_041744755.1 Saprospiraceae bacterium | reverse complement strand
GCCGGATCGTAGTCTGCCCTTGCTCGTCCCGATGAGCGAGGTGGCCGGCCGCATGAGCGTACAAGAGGGCGCCAAGTACCTCGAGAAGCCCGTCAAGGGACGCGGGGTACTCCTCGGGGGCGTCCCGGGTGTGACCCCGGGCAAGGTCGTCATCCTCGGCGGCGGCGTGGTCGGGATGCAGGCGGCCAAGATGGCGGCGGGGCTCGGGGCCTCGGTGGTGATCATGGACGTCAACCTCAACCGCATGCGCTACCTCAACGAGGTACTGCCGGCCAACGTCGTGACGATCTACTCCAACGAATACAACATCCGTCGCGAGATCGCGAACGCCGACCTCATCATCGGCGCGGTGCTCATCCCCGGGAAGAAGGCCCCGAAGCTCATACGCCGCGAGATGCTGAAGCTCATGCGTCCGGGCACCGTCCTGGTGGATGTCGCCGTGGACCAGGGCGGCTGCATCGAGACCTGCACCCCGACCACCCACGAGGATCCCACCTTCATCATCGACGACGTCGTCCACTACTGCGTGGCCAACATGCCGGGCGCCGTGCCGTATACCAGTACGCTCGCCCTCACCAACGCTACCCTCCCCTACGTCATCCGCCTCGCCGACTTGGGCTGGGTAAAAGCCTGCGCCGCCGATCCCGCCCTCGCGCTCGGGGTGAACGTCGTGGACGGTAAGATCTGCTACGAGGGCGTGGCGGAGGCCTTCGCGCTGGAGTACACGCCGCTCGAGTCCCTCACGCCAGAGCTGGTATAATGTCGGGGGCACGCCCGCAGCCAGACACCAGGGCGACGGTTTTAGCCGTTGGCAAGCCAGCGTTTAGCCTATGCACAAGTTTGTAATCCTCTGCTCCGCCTTGTGCATCGGCCAATCGCTCGCTGCGCAGAGTGTCCCGCCCGATGACGCCGTCATCTATTCCAACGAATTCCTCTCCATCGGCGTAGGAGCCCGCGCACAGGCGCTCGGCAACAGTACGGTGGCCTCCAGCGACGACATTTTTGCCACCTACTGGAACCCCGCTGGCCTCGTCGCGGTCGACAGTTCGGCCGGCCTGATCGCAGGCGCGATGCACGCCGAGCAGTTCGCGGGCGTCACGAAGTTTGACTACATCGGACTCAGCTTGCCGGTGGCCACCGGCGGGCGGCGCCTGGGAGTCAGTCTGATCCGACAGGGCACCGACGACATCGCCAATACCCTCAACCTCGTCGAGCCCGACGGCACCCTCAACTACGACAACATCACCACCTTCGCAGTGGCGGACTACGCCCTGGCCTTTAGCTACGCGCAGCCGACCACACTTCTCAAGGGACGCGTAGCCGTAGGCGGTAACCTCAAAGTCATCCGGCGCGTCATCGGGGAGTTCTCCAAGGCCTGGGGCGTCGGCGTGGACATTGGCCTGCGCTACGCCGATGGGCCGCTACGCGGCGGACTTATGCTCCGCGACGCCACTTCCACTTTCAACAGCTGGAAAACCGAGCTGAGCGAGAGCGATCTGGCGGTCCTTCAACGAACCGGCAACACCCTCCCGGACGCGAGCGGGACCGAGGTAACGCGGCCGACCCTGCTGCCGAGCGTAGCGTATCGCTTTGGCGTAGGCCAGTTTGGCATCGCGCCGGAGGCCACGGCCTTCATCACCTTCGACGGGCGTCGCAACACGCTGCTGGCCTCCAATACCGTGAGTGCAGACCTGGCCGGCGGTATTGAGATCGACTTCCGCCGACTGGTCTTCGCTCGCTTCGGCGTCGATCAGTTTCAGGAGTTCCGGCAACTCGGCGAGACGGAGGGCGTACTCACGCCGCGTTTCGCCCTCGGGCTCGGCGTCAAGGTTAAGCGCTTCGCCCTCGACTACGCCTACGCTAACCCAGGCTCGGAGGCGGACCTTTACGCCCACGTCGTGAGCCTCAACTTTGGACTCGTCAAGACCACCACGCGCTAAGCGCGGTTCATTTTACGTAGCGGAAGTGTCCATTCATCTGCGCCCTATATCTGAGCGCCGCGGTATCGCCAGCGGCGTCGATGCGTTGTTCAATAAGGTCGGCTAGGTGGCGCTGGCGCTCGTCTTCGTTGCTCATCGCCAGCAGCGCGAGCTCCTCGTGGACCTTGAGGCCGAGCCAACCCGACAGGGCGTAGCTCACGGCACTGTCGTCGGGTAAGGGTAGGTCCCGGTGCACCCCCAGCAGCTGCAATAGGTCGCGACAGCGGTCCAGTAGGCGTTCGGTGGCGACGAGGTCGGAGCTCAGCAAGGTGGTCCGCACGGGGCTCACGTCGCCCCCGCTGTAGAGCTTCCCTTCGACGACTTCGTCGAACGAATCCACGCGCACCACCCGAAGCCCTTCGCAGACGACGTCCAGCTCTCCAGAGTTGTAGGTCTGCGCGACCTGAATGAGGCGGCAGACCGTCGCGAAGGCCTGGAGCCGTCCCTGAATGACGGGCACCTGGACGAACTGTCCGTTGTCCTCGGCGAGCTCTCCGAAAAGCTGTCGGTAGCGGGGTTCGAAGATGTGGAGGTTGAGTGCCTGAAATGGGAAGGCCACGAGGCTCAGGGGAAAGAAGGGAAGGTATTCGGCGTCGGCCATCGGTGGACGGGGTTGGTCGGGCGCAAGGTCGGACGCCGACACGGCTTTCGCCAAAACATCATAGCCCCACAAACTATCTCCCGTTTTGCCGAAAGGCGTATGCGCTTCCCGACCGCAGCGAATGGCTCGTTGCCGTCAGAACGGATAACCGATCGCGATGTGGAGCTGTAGGTTCTCGGTTCTCGTGTCTTTGTCCAACACATTTAGCGCCCCGAAGTCGAATGCCTCGCTAACCGGTAGCCAAGGCTTCCGGATCGGGACGGAGGCATCCACGCGGATGACGATCACGTCGAAATTCAGTCGGACCCCAATGCCGGTGCCGATGGCGATCTCGTTGTAGAAGGTGCTTACGTCGAACACGCCGCTCGGCACGCCGGCCGGGCGCTCTACGGCGTCATTGTCTCTCGCCAGCCAGATGTTGCCGGCGTCCACGAAGGCAGCTCCTTCGAGAAACCCGACGATCGGGAAGCGGTACTCGGCATTGAGCTCCAGACGAATGTCGCCGCTCTGGTTTACGTTGGTGGAGTCGAGGACGTAAGGCAGGCGCGCACCCGGGCCTAGGCCACGCACCCGGAATGCGCGAATACTGTTGGGCCCGCCCGAAAAAAATTGCTCCACGAACGGGATAAACTTGCTATTCCCATACGGGAGCGCCGCACCCACGTAGGCCCTCGTGGCGAGTCTGTTGCTACCGAAGACCATCGTCCGACGACCGTCCACGTAGGTCTTAAAGAACTGACTGACCGCGACGCCCGCAATTTCCTTCGGTCCGCCGTCCTCCGGGGTCGTGGCAAATAGCGTAGCCACGTTACCGGCGGTCTTGACGCCGCCGTCTACGAACCAGAACGGCCGGGTCGTCGCTACGGACTGCTCGTTGTAATTGAACTTGTACTCGCTACCGATGATGGCATTGTCAGCGAAGGTGTTCCTGAGTCGCGGTAGCTCATCGAGCTTTTCGTTGAACTCTACGCTCTGCCCCAACAGCGATGTGTACGAGGCACTGAACGGGTAGAGAGTGTGGGTCGTAAGCTTATTAGCGCGGTACAGGTACCCGAGCTGAAGCCCGGAGTTCTGAAGCTGGAAGTCGGTTCGGTTGGTGACCTGATATCGGAGATTGGCCGTGGTGCGGGGGATATAATAGGCGCGGCGCTCGAGGCTCCTGGAAAACGGCGCGACGAGACGCGGTAGGGCGATCGACGTATTGATCGTATACTCCTGGCTGAACACGGCCTTGCTCCCGTCGACGATGCTCGCCTGCGGCCCGGCCGACGCTCCGAGCGAGATTCGGAAGTCCTCCGCGCCGCCGAAAAAATTGCGGTCGCCGTAGCGCAAGGTCACGCCGAGCCCGAGGGCCTGGTTAACCTTCGAGGCCGCAGATAAGTCCAGGTTGATGTCGCGCGTCTGTGACTGCGTGAGGTAGATGTATTGATCGAGGGTAGGGATGCTATCGGTGTTGCGGCGCTCGAGTTTGTAGTTAACGAATTTGAAGACTCCGAGGTCCAAGAACTGATTAACCGTGTTTTCGTAAATGGTCCGATCGTACAGATCGCCTTTGCGCAGGCCGATCCGCCGCGCGAGCACGGCGGCGTCGACGGTGGCACCGGCGGACTGCAGGACGTTGATCCCATCGTAGACCACCGTATCGAGCAGGCGCGTGCTCGTGTCGGAGAGGCTATACTCCGGGAACACGTACGTCTCGCCGATGCGGAATCTCGAGAGCGCCTGTGGGTCCGATCCTTCGTCGAGCCGCATCCACACCCTAACTTGCTGATTGCCAGCCGTCGAATCAACGAAGTAGTACAGGTTGCTCGGGGCGAACTCGAAGTAACCCTGCCGTGAGGCGAGTTGATCCAGACGCACGCGCTCCGCCCCGAGGGCCGCGATTGAATAATAATCACCCGCCTTGATGCGGGAGTCGGGCCTCGCCTGGGCGATAAACTTCGTGAGGTCGAGCGAGTCAGCCGGTAAGACCACACTGTCGATCTTGGAGCGCCCCTGGGTAGTCACCAGGAACTTGGCCTCGATCCGGAAGGAGTCCGGGCGAATGGTGTCGACCTCGACCTCGGCCCCGAAGTATCCGTGGTCCTTGAGGTAGTCCTGCATGATGAGCTGCGTACGCACGAGTGGCGCGTCGTCATAGTAGACGGGCTCTTCGCCGAGGAGGTCCCGGAGCTTGCGCTTGATGCCCTTTTCCTTCGGTCCATCGTATTTGAACCACCAGTAGGCGGCTCGCTCGTTGGTCGCATCGACCTTGATTAGCGCATTGAGATCGGCGAGCAGTGCCTTCTCGCTGGGTTCGGCGGTCTCAGGATTAGTGATCTCGACGGTGGCCCCGGTGTAGATTGGATTTTCGGCCGTCAGGAAGCGCTCGACGCTGCAAGCGCCGAGTAGTGAAAGCCATAGCAAGACCAGAAAGCTTCCGACACTCGAAACGGAGGTAGATGGATTGATTCGCATACGTTGAGTCGTAACGGACCGCTAGCTGGAGGGGGTCTCGATCGCGCTAGTCTGCTCGTGGCTAGACGAACGTCGCGCCGGGGCTAGGCGTTCGGAGGGTGCCGGCAGCTTATGATCGGTTCAAGCCCTGTTGAATGTGGGCGAGCTCCCCCTCGACCTCCGCTTTCTGCCGCCCCATGAGGACGTGGAGATCGGCGGGCATCGCCTGCACCGACATGGCCTGCTGATAGGCCTCCACCAGCTTCAATTCCTTAAGGCGGGCCTCCTGGAGGATAAACTTGTCGTCTTCGCCGGTGAAGAAGGTCTTCACATCCGTGAAGATCTCGTCGGCGGCATCGCTGAACGGTTGCGTCACGTCGCTCGGCATCGACCCGAGCCCCTTAATGGTGTCTCGTATGGCCTCGTAATACCCCCGACGCGTCAGGGCGAGGTCGGCGAATTTGGCTTTCCATGCATCCGTAGCAAGATTATCCTGCGTGGTATTAAACTCACGGTAGCTATCGTATAGACGGCGCTGGAGGCGGTTGAGTTCGTGGACGAGTGCTTCGTTAGCCATGGGGGCTTGGATTGCGTGAGTTGGTGCGGGCAAGTGACGCCGCCGCGAACTTACGCGCCACAGGCAAGAGTTGTAGCCCCGCGGTAACGACGGAGGGGCCGTCACCAACTCGTGGTAACAGCCCCTCCTGAGTCGCGTCGTCGTGCGGGAGGCACGGCGGGCGCGAGGTAGGTTCTGGCGCAAGCCGAACCTTGGTCAGGCCTCGGTGAAAGTATTCTTGAGGTCCTGGATCTTGCCGTGGGCTGCTTGGATCTGGTTGCGCTGACGGGCGACAACCGTGCGGGTCGTGGCTGGGAGTGCGTTGTGGCCGAGGACCTTATCGTAGCGCTCGATGGCGTTCTCCTCTCCGCGGATCACCTCGTTGAGGACGGCGGTCTCGTCGTTGCCAGCCACGGCAGCTTTGAGGTCGATCCAGATGCGGTGGATGTCGGC
The DNA here is from genome assembly GCA_041744755.1 of Saprospiraceae bacterium. Taxonomy (GTDB): domain Bacteria; phylum Bacteroidota; class Bacteroidia; order Chitinophagales; family Saprospiraceae; genus CALDTK01. Next base: position 25,207 of record JBGTKC010000196.1, on the reverse strand, counting down.
GGCAACGCTCGTGCCCTTGTCTGGGGCCTCGCCGAGTTGGCTCAGCTCACCCTTGAGTTCGTGACCGAAGTCATAGCGCTGTTGGGCGTACTCGCGGAACCAGCTCTTGAGCCGGGCGTCCTTCACGTCTTCGGCGGCCTCCTTGTAGCCGCGCTCGCCGTCGTAGTTGACGGTGATGAGGTCGTTGACGGCGTGTGCGATTTCTTTGTTGGTATCCATGTCTGTAGGTTTGTACCATTAGGAGGGCGGACGCCTGGCAATTGTTCGAGGGCCGAAGCCGGTTTTGCCGTAAGGCTTACGCCAAAACCCGCTGGCGGTCTACTTGAATTTCCGCTGGTACGTTACCCCTGCCCCCGTCTCGAACTGACCTGCCGCACTGAGGATATCGTAATCCGGGCGGCGGAAGGCGCGCAGGAGGTAGTGACCGCTTTCGGTCAGCTGGTACGTGAGCACGAAGGAGCTCTGGAACCCGCCCGTAGACGCCGTCTGCCCCACCCGCGTATTGTCGCCGACGTTGGTTTCGGTGCCGATGGTGATCGTAAGTCGGTCGTTGAGGAACGACTTCGATAGGTCAACGTTGGCGACGGTGGTGCGACCGCTTTCGGCGTAGTTGTCCTCGTAGCTGTCGAGGCCGACGTTGAGCGTCACGCCCTTCAGGTAGTTATCGGCGAGGCTGTTGAGCTGATTGGTCACGAGCTTGCTCACGCTGTTGATAGCCAGGCTCTCCCCCGTGCCCGCGATGCTACCGCCGCCCGGTTCGGGACTCATGAAACTACCCAATACTAAGAGGCTGAACACTTGCTGATACAGTGCATTTGGCGTCTGCCGGAGCTGCGCGAGCTTCTGCGGCACGGCACCGCCCGCGCCGCCTCCGGCCTGCGGCACCTCGATGTCGAAGGTGAGTAGGGGTTCGTCGATATTACCCCGCATGGTCATGAGCACATTGACCGGTTGGCGCTGCTGCGCCGAGATCGCCTCCGGGCTCCGTTCACCACCGATGATCTCCCCGGCGATCAAGGGGTAGGTCGTGGTTTGGGTCGTGTAGACCGCCGTGATGTCGAATCGAGTATTGAGCGGGTCGCCTACGAATTGAAGGTTACTCCCGGGTCGGATGAAGAAGTCCTTCTGCTGAACTGCCACGCCCCCGGGCGCGAAGGAGAACTGGTAGCTGCCTTCGGTGAGGGTGTAGACCCCAGTTACGCTAATGTCCCCGTCCGGCGACATCTGCACCGCCATGTCTGCCCTGCCCTTGGCCTGGAGCGCGTCTCCGGTGGCGGGATCGACGATGACGGTGAGCTGGGCGTTCTCGTTAACGATGAGCGTCATCGTGAGATCCACCCCGAGCGCGTTCGCGGAGTAGGAGTCGGCCAGGAGGCTATCGGTATCTGGGTGCTCGGGGTCGGCGTAGATGACCCAGGCCTCCGTGGTGACACCCCCCGTACTCGCGAGCGGCTGGATGAAGACATCCGTGCTGTCGAGCGTCTGGGCCGTGACCACGATGACGGGAATCTCGATGTCGCCCCGGATATCGACGCGCGCCGAGACCACGGCGTCACCGTAGTAGAGGGCATCGATCGAAGGTTTGGTCCCGAGCACCTTGAAGCCATCGGTGACGAGCCGCATGCCAAATTCGAAGTCGGTAAAATAGTCGTGGCCGATGCCCCCGGTTAGGGTGGCGGTACGGCCGATCGCATCGGTCAATACGAAGCTGCCGAAGTCGATCCGGCTCTCGGTGAACTTGATCCGGCTGTCCGCGATCCCCACACGAATACCTAGCAAATCGTAGGTCGTGGCGGCGTTTTCGAAGCCGAGGTAGCCCTCGACATCGGGCTTCTCGACGGTGCCGTTGACGGTCATGTCTGCCACCATTACGCCCTGACTGTTAGAGAGGATCCCCTGGGCGAAGGGGTCGATCAACCGCATTTCCAGCGCCTTTATCCTGGCCACGAGGTCGAGCCCGCCGTCGCTGATCCCGTACTCGCCCGCGATCGCCAAATCGTTGACGACCCCGTTGAGCCGCACATCGATACCTACCGCGTTATCGAGACCTTCCGACGTCGCGTTAATGGCTAGATTCCCCACATCACTGCCATTCAGCGCGAGACTATCGACGTTGATGTTGGCGATGTAGAACATGGTGCCGGCGGGGTCCTTGATCCCTACCGTCCCATTGACCTCCCCACCAAGCGTAAAGCCGGTGAGCTGCACCAGCCGCGTGACCTCGGCCAGTTGGTAGTTCTCGATGGTGACGGTGAGCGGGGCGAAGTCCGTGTCCTCGCTCGCGTCGTCGCTCGCGATCGAGATGAGCTGGTCGTCCTTCTCGAAGGTGAGGTTTTGGATCTGTAAATACTTGTCCCAGTACTCGATCGCATTGCGCGGGTCTACGTTCCACTTCTGCCCGGCTACCTCAAGGAGATCGTCCAGGCGCACGATGTAGCGGCCGGCCGGGTTGGTGGTGGCGCTGAGGCCGGTGCGCAGTAGGAGGCTATCGCGCGTGAGGTAGGTGCTCGCCTCGAGTTGGAGCGAATCGTCGGCCAGGCGCAGTTCGGCCAGCGCAAGTGAGATGAGCTGCCCCCCGACACTAATCCCGGCCGTTCGGAGCCCCAACAGCATTTCCTCGGCGTCCCCGCCTATCGCCAGGACAATGGTGTCGACTTGGGTCCCATCGTAGTCGAGGTTCGGGACGAAGAGCCGGCCCGTGAGTGCCTTGTCTTTCGTGTCGAACGATCCGACGAAGCTGGCCGTATCCAGGCGCTTTAGGTTCGGGTCGAAGAAATTCATGAACTTGACCGGGCGATTGGCCTCGACGTAGAAACGGAAGCTCTGGTCCGTAAGGACCCGCTGGGGCGTGGGCTCGATCGCGAGCTCGGCGGGCTTGTCCTGCGGGCTCAAATACTCGTCGATCGGAAAGAAGTCATTGATGTAATTAGTGAACAGCGCCGGCATATCAGCCGTCTGGTAGTCGCCGATGACTCCCGCCCGGAGAATGGGCGACTCCAGGACCAGGAATCTCCCCCCCGTAGTATCCCCTGCCCGCACCAGTATCTGGTCGAGCCGGACGGACTTGACGCTGTCCTGGAGGGTGAGCGAGTCGATCCGCAGCTGGCCAATCAGGTTGTCGGCCGTGTTGCCGCGCAAATTGCTCACGATCGACATGCTCAAGCCCAGCGCCGTCGGGTAGAAGCCGAGTGGCTGTAGAGCGAGCGTGTCGATTCGGGCCGTAAACCGCAGATCGGGAAGTGAGTCTCTTAGATTCACGAGACCGTCGAACGCCAGGCGAATATTCGGATCGTCGATCCCGAACTTCCCTACGAAGAGTTGCTCGTCTAGCGTCCCGTCGATTTTGAAATCTGTATAGGTGTAGTTATTGTACCTCAGACTCCGCACGTTCCCGGCGATCGACGTCACGATGTCCTCGATCGCCAGTCCAGAACCGTCTAACGCGAGGTCGAGGGACAGCTTGCCGACGGTCGAATCCTGCAGCAGGCGGCCGACATTGAACGAGTCCAACGAGACCGTGCCCTTATAACTACCGTTTGTATAGTCGGTATTAAAATCCGCGACTAGGTCCTGGGTCGACGACCCGATGGAGGTATTGAGTTTGCCTTTCAGCGCGAAATCGGTAAGCGTTCCCCGAAACCGGCCGCCGAAGTCCACGTCGCCGAGGGCCATGGCGTCCACGCCCAGACTATCCGGAATGAATGCCCTCAGCTCCGACATCCGCGTGCGCAGCTGACGGACCTCCGCGTCGATGTAAAGCTTGGCGGGCGTGTCGAGGTTGCGCGCCGAAACATCCCCGCGGAAGCTGGTCCTCCCGTCGGTCCGCAGGTCCAGGTTGCGGCCCTGGAAAGTCGTGGTGGTACCGCCGACGCTTCCGCTAAAACTTAAGCGGCCGAACTTCGCCAATTCCGGCGGCAGATCGAGACCGTTGGTGAGTCGATTGAGGTCGGCGTAACTGGTGGTAAGGCGGCCGACCTGGAGCTCGTAGCGCAGCGCGGCGGGGTCCATCGGGTTGTAAATCTTGCCCGAGACCGCCGCGGTGGTCTGGCGGCCGACGCGTACGTCGACGCCTCGCAGCTCGAGTTCGCTGAGGTCGCCACTTACGCTACCATTCAGATAAATGCTGCCATCCGCATCCAGGTCGATCCCCGCATCGGCGAGTGTGGGCGCGAGCAGTTTGAGGTCCTCGAACGCCACGTAAGAGTTGTCGAAGTTTGCCGAGATCCGGGTGTCCGGATCGAGGGCCACCAGTTGATTGAAGCTCCCGTACCTGAGTTCGGCTTTCGCCAAAACCTGTGAATTCGGGGTCTTGAATTCGAATCCGCTAAGGTTAAGTCCTTCGTCGGTCATGGCCAGACCGAAGGCGAGCTGGTCTACGACCAAGCCGCTCCTTTCCCTGAAACTCAGCGATCTCCAGTCGAGATTGATCTGTGTGGAGTCCCAGAGAAAGTCCCTCGCCTCGGCGTCGAGATCCGTGATCGCAATGTCGCCGGCGTCGAGGCCCTGCGCGACGCGCTCGAGATTGGCGTCCGAGAAGGCCAGGTTGATGCGTTTTAGCGAAAGCTCTCCGATCGAGATCGGCAGGCCCGCCGTCGGGAAGGTGACAACCGTGGCGCCGCCGGCGAGCGTGTCGAGAGCCGTGCCCACGACCGCGTCCGCGAGGGGCTCGAGTTCTTCGATGACGTAGCTGCCCGTGACGCCCTCGATCGAGATGTCCCGGAAGGCGATGGCGAGACTTTCGAGATCGAGTTTGTCGACGTGGGTGAGCAAGCGCTCCACGGTCACGTTTAGGTCCGTTCGCGCTACCTCGTCGAGTAGACGGATGCGGGTGTTGGTCACATCTACGGTCTTGATACCGATCTCGAAGGCCGCCGCCGAGGTATCGGTCGCCACCGTATCCGTTGGGGCGAAAGCGTCGATGATGAACTGGTAGTTGAAGGCCTCATCGTCGGCGCGCTGGTAGGCGTTCACCACGGCACCGTCGAGCTTAATCTCGTCGAGGACAATCTTACCGCCCATCAGGTTGAACGCCCCTATATCCGCCTTTAAATAGTTGGCGTACAGCAGCGTATCGCCGGACAGGTCGCCGATGAAGATCTCTTCTACGGAGGCGGCGTCGAAGAAGTCGAGATTGATGTGCCCAATGCGGACCTCGGCCCCACCCATGAGCTTCTCGATCGTCGGAATCGCGTATGCGAGCACACGGTTCTGGACAGACGGGATCTGGATCGCCACGATGATGAGCAACAGCAAGCCGAGGACTATCCCGACGATCCAGGCGAGGGTCTTGAGCGCGATGCGAGCGATGCGCATGTAAGGGGGTTCTTAAAATGGTGAAGCCGACTGCCCCAGCGCGTAAGAAACGGTGGAGCAGTCGGCTTGGCTTGAACGTAGTTGTTACGAAGAGCTAAAGGGTCAACTTCTCGTTCTCGGTGCCCTGGTAGTTGGCGTCCTCACCGCCGAATACAGCGGTGGCCGCGATCTTGGCCATCGTGATGATGCTGGAATCATTGTCGTTCCAGTACTCGGCGTGGTGAACGTGGACGCAGATCAGAGAGGCCTTGGGGTCTTCAGGTCCATCGAACCACGCGTCGTGCATTTTGTGATAGTACTGCTTCTTCTTGGCGAGATCCCGTTCGATCGACGCCTGGCCCGTGGCCGAGACGTAGTCCTTGTCGGAGGGTTTGGCGAATGCGCAACACACGGTGTGGTCGTGGTAGATCTCCTGCACCTTCTTGTCGCTGATGTCGGTGAAGAACCAAAGTTTGCCGGCGTCGTCGCAGGCCGCGAGGTACATTGGGCGGGCGTGGATCCCGATCTCGGCGTCGTCGGTGACGAGCATGCACTCACGAATGTCTTCAGTGAGCTTCTTATATTTCTTGAAGCGATCTTGGTCGGTCATGTAGGTATGGGTGGGCTTAGGTGTCTCGGGGCAGGTCCCTGCTCGTAGAAGGTCGCCGGCGACCGCAGGGTTCGGAAGAATGGGAAGTGGAGCCTCGAGCTACTCCTCCTCGTCGGCAGCTGCCGGATCGCCGGCGCCGATGTGCTCGGCGGAGGAGGCGTCCTCGACGTCCTGCTTGGTGCCGTCAGCGTGGTCCTGGCGGCCGTAGCTGCGGCTTGGGGTCTTCTGGCCGGGGGCGCGGTTGGGGTCGGGGGCTTGGTTTTTGTCGTCTTGCATATCCGCGGTTTAGGCGTTTACCTCAGAAAGGGCATTCTCGATCGCTTTGTTGAAGGCCGGGAGATCTTGCGGGTTGCGGCTCGTAATCAGATTTCCGTCCACGACCACCTCTTGGTCTTTCACGTCCGCGCCCGCATTCACGAGGTCGGTGCGGATCGACTCGTAGCTCGTCATTGCCTTGCCGTCGGCCAAGCCGGCCTCGATGAGGAGCCAGGGCGCGTGACAGACGGCGGCCACGGGCTTCCCGGTTTTGGCGAAAGCCTTAATGAAGCTAATTACACTCGGCTCGAGCCGCAGCTTGTCGGGATTCATCTGCCCGCCCGGTAGGACGAGGGCGTCGTAATCCTCCGGCGTGACGTCTGAGAGTTGCTTGTCAACGGGCACGGACTCACCCCAATCGGACTTGTCCCAGCCCTTGATCGAAGTCGGCGCCTGCTCCTGATCGCCAAGTTGGAGGCTGGCGATGTGGACGTGGTGACCGGCTTTCTGGAAGTAATCGCGCGGCTCGACGAGTTCGGATTGCTCGAAGCCGTCGGTGGCGAGGATAAGGATATTGGACATTGGGGGGGGGTTATTGACTTTAGTGTTCTTTCGGTGATTCGTGGGTGTGCTGTCGTAAATCGGTCATCGACTCATGCCTTCTCGACCTCGCTCTGTAGTTTCAGCACTTGGTCGCCGTCCTCCTGTTCTATAAGTAGCGCTTTGTCTTCCTTAGAGCCCTTGCGGGTGATCTCGGAGCCTTTGATCTTGCGGGTAATGTCCTCCTCGAAGGTCTCGACGACCTTACCCTCGGCGGTGCCCTTGCCGTAGCTCCACTTCACCTTGGATCCTTTACGTATCATGCATCGCCTAACAGCATGTCGGGAGGCGGCGTTCGCCAAAACCTTCACCTATATCTATTGCCGCGGAGCGATCAACAAACGAGCATCCCACGAAAAAAAGGAATCACCCTAAAGGGGGATGTTCCCGTGCTTCCGCCTCACGGGCTCCACGCGCTTGTGCTCAAGCGAGGCGAACGCCCGCAACAACGTTCGACGCGTTTGCGTCGGCTCGATGACCTCATCTACGAACCCCCTCGCCGCCGCCCTGTACGGATGCGCAAACTGCTCGGCGTACGCGGCCTCCTTCTCGGCGAGCTTGGCGGCGGGATCGTCGGCGGACTGGATCTCACGGCGGAAGATGATCTCACTCGCGCCCTTGGCCCCCATGACCGCGATCTCGGCCGTGGGCCAGGCGAAATTGTAGTCCGCGCCGATGTGCTTCGAGTTCATTACGTCGTAGGCGCCGCCGTAGGCTTTGCGCGTGATGAGCGTGATCCTCGGTACCGTCGCCTCCGAGAAAGCGTAAAGTAATTTGGCCCCGTGCGTAATGATCCCACGCCACTCCTGGTCGGTGCCCGGGAGGAACCCCGGCACGTCCACGAGTACCAGCAGGGGGACGTTGAAGCAGTCGCAGGTTCGCACGAAGCGCGCGCCCTTGCGGCTCGAATCGACGTCCAGGACCCCGGCCATGCTCATGGGCTGGTTGCCCACCACCCCGACCGACCGCCCACCGATGCGCGCGAATGCGGTGATAATGTTGGTCGCGAACTCCGGGTGGATCTCCATCCACGAGCCCTCGTCGACGATCCCGCGCGCGACCTCCGTCATGTCGTAAGGTTGGTTGGCGGCGGCCGGGACTAAGGCCTGCAAATCGGGGCGAATTTCGTCGCCGAGCACGTAGGCCCGCGTCGGCGGCTGCTCGTCGCAGCTCGACGGCAGGTAGCCCAGCAGACGCCGCAACTGCGTGAGGCAGGCCACGTCATTAGGCGACGTGAGGTGGGTGACGCCCGACTTGCTGGCGTGGGTGTGGGCCCCTCCGAGCTCCTCGCTCGTCACCGATTCATTCGTGACCGTCTTGACGACGTTCGGGCCAGTGACGAACATGTAGCTCGTCCCCTCGACCATGAGCGTGAAGTCGGTCATCGCCGGGGAGTAGACCGCGCCCCCTGCGCACGGCCCCATGATGGCCGAGATCTGCGGGATCTGTCCCGAGGCCTGGACGTTGCGGAAGAAGATGTCCGCGTAGCCCCCGAGCGAGCGGACGCCCTCCTGGATGCGGGCGCCGCCGCTGTCGTTAAGCCCTACGAAGGGCGCGCGGTTGCGGACCGCGAGGTCCATGACCTTACAGATCTTCTCGGCGTGCGTCTCGGAGAGGCTCCCGCCAAAGACGGTGAAGTCCTGCGCGAAGGCGTACACGAGCCTGCCGTCGACGTGCCCATATCCCGTCACCACACCATCCCCGAGGAAGATCTGCTCCCCGAGACCGAAGTCGGTGGTGCGGTGCTCGACGAGCATACCGAGCTCAGAGAAAGTCCCGGGGTCGAAGAGGAGCGCGATCCGCTCGCGGGCGGTGAGCTGGCCCTTCTCGTGTTGTTTCGCGAGACGCGCCGTGCCTCCCCCCAGGTGAGCGACCTCCGTGAGCTCTTGGAGCTGTTGAATCTTATCCTGCATCTGGGGGTCAAGGTAGCGTCAAGCCGGTGCGGACGCCAATGTACCTTCGCCCGCATGACCACTCTCGCGCCACCCCGTCAACACCTCTCCGAGCGCCTGCGCCTCATGTCCGAAAGTTCGACCCTCGCCATGGCCCGCATGGCCCGCGAGCTCGCCGCCGAAGGGCACGACGTGATCAGCCTGAGTCTCGGCGAACCTGATTTCGACACGCCCGACTACATCAAGGAGGCGGCGAAGAAAGCGCTGGACGATGGATTTACGAAGTATACGCCCGTTAACGGACTGCAGGAGTTGCGCGACGCCATCAGTCGGAAGTTCGCGCGGGAGAACGGTCTCACCTACTCCGCCGAGCAGGTCGTCGTGAGCAATGGCGCCAAGCAGAGCATCGCCAACGTCTGCCTCGCAGTACTCGACCCCGGCGACGAGGCCATCGTACTGGCACCCGACTGGGTGAGCTACTTCGCGCAAATCGAGCTCACGGGGGCCACGGCCGTCGGCCTGCGCGCCGGCATCGAGACCGACTTCAAGGTCCGGCCCGAGCAACTCGCCGCGGCGATCACCGAGCGCACGCGCTTCATCATCTTCAGCTCACCGTGTAACCCGACAGGTTCGGTGTACACGCGCGAAGACCTGGAGGCTTTCGCCAAAACGCTCGAAGACTTTCCGGATGTCCTGGTGCTCTCGGACGAGATTTATGAGCACATCCACTACGGCGAGGAGCACGTGAGTTTCGCGACGCTAGACGGTATGTACGATCGCACGGTGACGATCAATGGCTTCGCGAAGGGCTACGCCATGACGGGCTGGCGACTGGGCTATATCGGTGCACCCCTCTGGATCGCGAAGGCCTGTACGAAGGTCCAGGGTCAGATCACGTCCGGGGCCAATAGCTTCGCCCAGCGCGCTGCCGCCGACGCCCTCGACGGCGACCAGACCCCGACGCGCGACATGTGTGCTGCGTTCAGGAAGCGCCGCGACATCATGGTCGAGTTAATCAATGACATTCCCGGCTTCCGGGCCAACGTCCCGACGGGGGCCTTCTACCTCTTCCCCGACGTAAGCGGGGTCTTCGGCAAATCCCACGGCGAGACCACTATCGCGAATGCCGACGATCTCGCGATGTATCTGCTTGAGGAGGCGCACGTCGCCTGCGTGGCGGGGACCGACTTCGGGAGTGAGGAGTGTTTGCGACTGAGCTTCGCGGCGAGTGAGGAGCAGTTGCGGGAGGCGGCGCGGCGAATTACCGCGGCGGTTGCGAAGCTTCGTTAAGTGATGTGTTGGCTGCAAAGATTATCCGGCAGCGATTAGACCGAGCCCGAGGCACCGAGCGTGTGTTACGTCCAAGATCTTTTATCATCGATTAGGTCCCGAATCGCGCGAGCGCATCTACGGCGATCCGATCGATCGATTCTTGCGGCGATAGTACCTCGGCGAGGTCTCAGGCAGGGGTACGCTCCAAGCGGCCAACAGTGAGACACCGGAGAACGATGTCGAGATTTAGCTGCACGGGCTCGGCGTGGACGCCGATGTGGTTGCTAGGGTTTTGACATTTATCGAGTCCCTTCACCCTCCCTCCGGCTCGAGACTCCGAATGGAGGAAACTCGGGATTGCATTGGCCTCGGCGTTCGGGAAGCCCTGCCTATATACTTGAACGGTATATGTCCAGCGCCGTCGGTCTACGCCGAAAACTACAGTGATGACCTAATCGAGCAGCGCTGGAAAGACGTCGGTTGCGCAGGGGAAGTCCAGTGGTACTGGCATGGCGTGGAGGAGAAGGCGCCGTATTTCTTCGAGTACTCTTCTGAGTTGATGCGCCAACAGACCCGTTCGACCGTGGCGCATCATCCACTGTGCGAGCGGGCGAGAGTCGCGCAGGTTGTGTAATTATTAATACGCTAGTACGTGGCGCGCGGCTTGACCGCTACGCGGCGCAGATCTCCCGAATGCCGACGGTCGATGTAGCTACTGCGGTTAAACAACGAATACGCCCAACTTTTAATTCTTAGGATCGGTGATGCGACGTTCGCTCGGGGCTCTCGACGGCGAGCATCCGGCGCGGTTGCGGGCGACTTGCAAGATTTGGCGCGGTGTGTGCTGCCGCCGTCCGCTTCCCAGAGAGATCGACGCCGTGGGATCATGAACGCGGCTGCGTCCCCGACCCTGCTGCAGGGATACTGCTACCCTCTAACGGCCATCCGGGCTGTAGGCCCGTAGCCCACAGGCCCGGTAAGGAAACGTGGCGCCATCAACGCGACCGCGCCCGCACGTCACACCGCCCCCTGCAGTGCCGTCTCCTTCAACCAGTCCGTCCGCCGCTGGACAACCTTAATCACGAGCGACACTAGCCAGGCGCCGAGGAGGAGCACGAGCCAGTGCTCCCCCCGCTCGAATACGGAGAACCCTCCCAGATACGAACTCAGCCAGTGGAACGCAAAGCCGATGGACATAAGGTAAGCCAGTCCCGACTTCTCCCGCTTGAGCACGCGACGCCAGTCGAAGCGATGGACCGGCTTGCGCCACCGGCTCACGCTCGGCACCACCGCCGGCGTTACCGCTGCCCAGTCTCTGTAAGCCGCGCCGTAGTGATGGAGGAGGTAAGCCTCTTCGGCGTAAATGATTCGCTCGTAGTAGGCGATGAAAAAGAATATGAAGGCGAGCACGAACCAGGGGTTGTGCGTGAAGCCAGCTGCCGCCAGCCACATCAAGAAGTTGCCGACGTACAGGGGGTGACGCACCAAGGAGTAGAGTCCGGTGGTGTTCACCTCGTTGGCGATCTGCCCGCCGACCGTGTTGCGGCCCGAGGTATGCGGAGCCGCGTAACCGACCGCGTGCACCCGTACCCCGAAGCCGAACAAACCAACGACCAGCCACATCAGGTTACGCCAGCCACTACTGTAGCCTGCGACTACTGGGTTTTGCCGAAAGGCGTACACGAAAGCCACGAACCCTACCGCCACGATCACCAGCGGGAGAAACGATCGATACCGAAAGAGCCAGTCCCCCTGAGTGCGGAGTTCGTCGCGTAGTGCCATGAGGCCGAAAGGTAGTCGCGACCCTACAGATCCGCCCCGCGCCACCGCCGCTCACTGAGCCCTCTGGCGCTCATGTACCAGATTAGCGCCCAGTATGCGATCTCCGCGCTCCACGCCCCGGTCACCCCCCCGATGCCAGTCTCGACTACGACGTATACGATCGTCATGTAGGCAACCGCACAGATCGTCTGGATCTTGAGTCCGTAGTAGACGCCGCCGGCGCCCACGAGGCTATTGAAGAAGGTCGCGCCGTAGCTAAATAGCCCCATGATCACCACGAGAACCCAGAGCACCGGTCGCGCGTCGTCGACGAGGTCCGTCTCCGCGCCACCGAAGAGGGGGTAGAGGATCGGTCGCGGGAACAGCGCTACGACGATCGACAGCGCTACCGTGAACCAGAGGCATATCCAGGCCACTTTCTTAGTGAGCGGCAAAACCGCGAGGCGGCGGCCGCGTCCGAGGAAGTGACTCGTCAACGTATTGACAGAAGTCGCGAAGCCCCAAGTAGGGATGCTCAACGCGAGGTAGACGACCCTCACGAGATTGGTAGTCGCCAGCGCGCGCTCGCCGAGGTTGTCGATGATGCCGAAGAAGAACAACCAGCTCCCGAGCCCGACTACCGATTGCGCCACCACCGGTAGGCTGAGTCGCGCCTGTAGCCTGACGAGCGCCCAGTCGATCTTCCCGATCTTGAGCAGTTTGAAGTTCGCTAGTTTTTTATCGGCTACGATGTAGACGAGGAACGTAGCGAGGGCGACGTACTCGCTGATTGAACTCGCGAGCCCCGCCCCGGCGATCCCCATGGCCGGCATGCCGAAGTGACCGAAGATCAGGGTGTAGTTGAGGGCAACGTTGCAGGTCAGCAGGACTACGGTCGCTACGAGGAGACTATTCGTCCGCCCGATCCCGCTGTAGAGCGCCACGAAGGCAATCCCGGCGTAGCTCGCGAACACACCCCAGCTCCGCGTCTCGAGGTATTCCAAGCTTTTGTAGAAGATAACCTCGGAGTCGACGAGGGCCGAGAAGATGTAATAGGCCCCGAAGGTCATGACGAGGAACGCCCCTATCGCTAGTAGCATCTCGAAGGCGAACATCGACTGGAAGGTCTGCCGCACGCCGAGCAGATCGGCCTGCCCCATCCGGCGCGCGATCAGGATCTGGCCCGCCTTCGAGAACCCGTAGCCGACTGCCGCGACGATGAGGTAGAACGTCGACACGAAGCCAATCGCCGCGAAATCGGACTGGCTGAGGTGATACAAGAAGATCGAATCCGTGGCCGCGATCGCGTTCTGCGCCGCGCTCCCCACCATGATCGGGAAGGCGAGCGTGAGGATCTGGCGGTAAGAGGTGGTGAGTCGCACGGGGCGGCAAGCTAGCCACACCCCCGACGTGTCGCAGCGCATTCGCACCAGGGAGCGCGCGCGCGGTGTGCGGTTGGCTAACTTTGCGAATGCCCAAGCTCCAACCTTTCCTCGGCTTAGCGCTATCCCTCAGCATGCAAGCTTCCACCGCCCAGGTGGCGCCGCCCATCGCGCCGCGCCACGACAAAACTCACGAGATGCACGGCGATAGCCGCAGCGATCCGTACTACTGGCTCAACGATCGCGAGGACCCGGCGGTCATCGCCTACTTGACCGCAGAGAACGCGTATAAAGACGCGATGATCGCCGACCAGGCAGACCTCCGCAAAGAGCTCTACGAGGAGATCGTCGGCCGGATCAAACCCGACGATGAGTCCGTACCCTACCTGGAGCGCGGCTACCTCTACGGCGAGCGCTACCTCGCCGGCGCGGAGCACCCGGTGTACTACCGCCGCAAAGGTGGTGCCGAGGGCGCGGAGGAGGTGATGCTGGACGTGAACGTTTTGGCGAAAGCCTACGACTATTACGCCGTCGGTAGCCGCGTCGTCTCGGATGACAATCGACTGCTCGTCTACGGGGAGGACACCCTGAGCCGACGCATTTACACGCTGAGGGTCAAAGACCTGACCACTGGCGAGGTGCTCGCCGACGTAATCGAAAACACCGCGGGCAACGTGGTCTGGGCAGCAGACAATAAGACGCTGTTCTATACCCGCAAGGACGAGACTCTGCGACCGGACCGGGTCTTCAGGCACGTACTCGGGACCCCGGTCACGCAGGACGTCGAAGTTTACCACGAGGGCGACGACACCTTCTCCACTTACATCTACCGTACGAAGAGTCGAGAGTTCGTCTGCATCCACTCGGAGGCCACCCTCACTTCGGAGGTGCAGTACCTGCGCGCCGACGAGCCCCGGGGGACCTTCCAGACCTTCGAGCCCCGCGACCGGGACGCCAAGCTGGAATACAGCGTTGACCACCTCGGCGATCGCTGGTACGTGCGGACCAATAAGGATGCGGTAAATTTCAAGATCGCGACTACGCCTGTCGGCAAAACGGGTCAAGGCAGCTGGGTTGACCTCGTGCCTGCCCGCAGCGAGGCCTTCGTCGAGGACGTGGAGCTGTTTAGCGATTACGTGGTGGTAAGTGAGCGCGTCGGGGGCATTGTGCAACAGCGGATTCTGCCCCTTACGGGAGAACCGGCAGGTCAACTCGGGGAGCACACTATCGACTTCGGTGAGGACGCCTACCTGAGCGCGACGTCAACCAACCACGACCCGCTCAGCCACATCGTCCGCGTCTCCTTTACGAGCATGACGACCCCGAACACGGTCTACGATTACGACGTGGACACACGACGACTAACGCTCCTCAAGCGACAGGAGGTGCTCGGGGAGTTCGACCCCAGCGATTACGTGGGCGAGCGTATCGAGTTCGCGGCCCGCGACGGCAAGCGCGTACCCATGAGTATCGTCCGCCACAAAGGCACGCCCCTCGACGGGAAAGCCCCTCTGCTGCTCTACGGCTACGGCAGCTACGGCAACTCGATGGACCCGTACTTCTCCAGCGTACGTCTGAGTTTGCTTGACAGGGGCTTCGTCTTTGTGATCGCCCACGTACGCGGCGGCCAAGAGCTGGGTCGACAATGGTACGAGGACGGAAAACTCTTGCGCAAGAAGAATACCTTCACAGACTTCGTCGACGCCGGAAAATATCTTGTCTCCGAGAAATACTGTGCACCCGACCAACTTTATGCGATGGGCGGCTCCGCGGGTGGACTCCTGATGGGCGCCGTGGTCAACATGGAACCCGGCATGTGGGCCGGGGTCATCGCCGCGGTTCCCTTCGTGGACGTCATCACCACGATGCTCGACGAGACCATCCCGCTCACCACGGGTGAGTACGATGAGTGGGGGGACCCGAACGAGGAGGAGGCCTACCGCTACATGCTGAGCTACAGTCCGTACGACCAGGTAGCGGCGCACGCGTACCCCCCGATGCTCGTCACCACCGGGCTACACGACAGTCAGGTGCAGTACTGGGAGCCCGCCAAGTGGGTGGCGCGTTTGCGGGAGCTTAAGACCGACGATGCGCCGCTCCTGCTGCACACCAACATGTCTACCGGACACGGCGGCGCGAGCGGCCGCTTCGCGCGGCACCAGGAGACCGCGATGGAATATGCTTGGTTGCTTCGCTTGGCGAGAAAGGCCTAACTTGTCTGCCGTTCTCACTCCACAAACAGCGACGCCGCATCTGGCGTTCCACTCCTTAATATGCCGGAGACAATCCTCATCGACGAACCGCAAACCAAGCTTGTTGACCTGTCCTCCGCCGAGGTGCAGCGAAAATTTGCGGCTGCGGACTGTACTTCACTTTACTACCACAACCTGGAGCACACCAAGCAGGTGGTAAAGGCGGCCGAACTCATTGGCAATGTGACGGGGTTCACGGAGGAGGAGGTGGAGGACCTCCACATTGCAGCCTGGTGGCACGATGCCGGCATGCTCGAGTGCCCCGGTAAGGGCCACGAGGAACAGGGCGCTGATGACGCCCGCGCTTTCTTGCGGGAGAATATGGTGCCGGAGCACCGCATCGAACGGATCGCGTCACTCATCCTCGCGACCCAGGTCGCGTATACGCCCGCCACGCCCTTGGAGCGCGCCATGCGCGACGCGGATTTAAGCAATCTCGGGCGCCCTGAATACCTCGAGCGTCTGGAGAACCTACGACGTGAGTGGCAGATGCGACCCGACTCTAAGCGTGACCTCAGCGACGACGTCGAGTGGTACGAGGAGAACATTGCCTTCGTGGCCGGCCACCAGTACCTTACTCCAGCCGCCAATAAACTTTACGGCGAGCAGAAGCAGGTCAATCTCGATCGCCTCCACGAGAAGCTCAAAAAGATCCAGAAGAAGATCCGCAAGAAGGCGAAGAAGGCAAGCGGATCGGACAAGACCGCGATCCAGTCTGAGAAATCGGCTCAGATGATGCTGAAGACCACCTTACGCAACAACATCGACCTCACGTCGATCGCGGATGGCAAGGCCAATATCATGCTGTCTATTAGTGCCATGATTATCTCGTTGGGCATGCCCCTGCTGGCGGCTTACATCCCGCAGTTCACCTACCTCGTGATCCCAGCAGGTGTACTGCTGATCACCTGCGTCCTGACGATAGTGTACGCTACCCTGGCGACGCGGCCCATCAAGACGAGCGGCGTGACACCGCTAGCGTCACTGGACAGCGGCAAGACGAATCTCTTTTTCTTCGGTAATTATTACAAGATGAAGATGGCCGACTACAAAGAGGCCATGAAGGAGGTGCTGTCCAATCAAGAAATCCTCGATAACTCGGTGATGAATGACATGTACTGGCTCGGGGTGGCCCTCGGCCAGAAGTTCAACCGCCTCCGGATCTGCTACGGGATCTTCCTGGTAGGCATGGTACTGAGCGTAATTGCCTTCGTGCTTTCGTTCTACTTTTCAGGGCCCCTCAGCGAATCGCAGATCGTACCCGCAGGCGTGTTCGTGCCTCCTATAGACAGCCTGAGAAAGTAGACCACGGGACGCTGTTCTCATATGGGCGCTTCGCTCGATAGTCGCTTCATAGATAAGTTGCTGATTTTTCTAGCCTTTAGTGATCGTCGACACCTTCGTCGGGAGAGCTTCCTTCGATAGTGACCGCCACTTTCAATTTTCCATTGAGACAGGCTCGAAGAGCGGACACGTGGTCGGCAGGATAAGTTAAATGCCCCGGACCGCACCAATAGCAGTCCACCAAAGCGTTTTGAAGTAGAGCCAAACACCATCTGGGCCGTAGGCTGCCCGACTAGCAGGCACACCGCGCGCGTTTAAACCTTCACACCACTTTCACTCGCAGGGCACTCAATCCGTCTACACCTTGCATCGGTTCTAACTCTACCTGCTCAACCTCGCCGGCGAGCTGCCCAGTGCCGTGTAGGTAGTTGAGCAGTTCACGGTAGTTTTTCTCATCCGAGTGGTGCGAGTAGACGATGGCGATGTGATTCGGGAGGGTCAATCGCTCCTCAGTCCCGCGTACGAGTGCCTTATCGATACGCTTTTTGATAATTTCGTAGCGCACGTTATACGCCCCCTCCACGTCGAAGCGCTTCTCGTCCATGCGGAACTGGATCGTAATCTGTGAGCCGAAGGCGAAGATGAGCTGCGCCGTGAGCATCGGTATCGGGAGACGCGTCTCAAGGCGCGCCACTGCCTTCGTCACGTCGATCATGGTCTGTAGCTGCCACAGCCGCAGGTTTTGTAGGTGGACCTCCGTGAAGGTCCCCTCCTGGAGGAGGCTTTGCCCTGCGTATATGTTGTATTCGACCCCGTCTGTGCGGTATTTACTGAAATAGTGGGGGACGATAAGCTGTGCGTTCTCCTGCGCCTTCGAGATGACGCGGGTCACGAGCCCCGTCACGGCGCGAACGCTGTGCTCGTAGCTCTCCCGCTTCGTGCGACCGTTCGGACGTGCCGCAGCCAAGGTCGTGAGGTACTTCGCCACCACCCCCGAGAGCTCCGGGAGTCCGCGGAGTTGATCGAACATCGGTTTGAAGGCCACGATCAGGAACTCTTGCACCTGCTGCTCATCACCGGGGCTCATGGCCTCATCCAGCACGAGCATGAGCTCCCCGATGTCGTAGACGAGCTTACCGGCAAGCGGATAGATTTTTCGGACCTTCTCTTCGGATAGCAACTGCTCGGCTACCGATAGGTCGATGATGAGGTCCTCGCGGATGGCCGTGTTGCGCAATTTCGAACTGCCGACGATGTCGGCTTGGGCGTAGAGCGCCCACACGTCCTCGAACCTGATGTCCGGCAGGGCGGGGCTACTGTCCTCCGGGTCGTTTTGCTCCCGTTCGATAATCTCGGCGGCGGCATCGATGAAGCGCCACTCCACGCTCGGATCGAGCGCGGTAAACGTCTGCCGCATCACGGTCTGCACCTTGACCTCCATCTCGTCGCGACTCCGGCGCATGGCTTGCCGGAAGAGGGGGACCAGGGCGTCTACGCGGTAGAGTACGAGGTTATGAAAAGCGTATGGCTTCGCGCTCGCCAGTTCGACCATACCGATGACGCTGCGGTTGCGACCCAGGAGTGGCACGAGCACTAGGCTCTTGTACCCTTGCTCGATGATCATCTCGTCCAGCGGGCCATTATCCTCCCGGCAGTCGCGCAGGTCATCGTAGATCATGGTCTTGCCCTCGATGCAGGCCTCGTAGTAGATGGTGTTTCCCAGCTCAGGCGCGAGCATGTCCGGCACGAGGTCCGCGAGGATATCCTGCCGGATCAATTGCGAGTGGCGCACCGTCCGCCGCCGGGGATAGTCCAGTGCCAGGATCCCGAGCCTGAGGTCCGGCACACTGAGATAGTCGCGCATGATCTCCTCCATTTGCTCGATCCTGCGCTCGTTGAGGACCGACTCCCGTTTCATCAGCAGGAGCTGGAGCTTGACCAGGGAATTTTCGATCGTCGTGTTCGTGGCCTGGACGACCTGGATGCCTTTGAATCTAAAGCTGCTCGGCGGTAGCACCTTAAGCCAGACCTGCGAGGCGTCGGGTTGTCCGAGGAGTCGTCTGATCTCCACGTCTGTCAACTTAGGCTTCTCGCCCACCACCTCTACCTGGACGTAGTCGAAGCTTGGCTGAAGGCTGAAGAAGGTCTTTAGCCCCGTGCGGCTATCCTTAAATTCCACCACGCGACGGTGGATGATCTCGAGACCCTGTCCGTAGCACTGGTTAAGGATAAGCATTCCGGCAACGACCGTCGTAGGCAGAGTCGACCGGTCGAAAGTGATGACCAGCTCACCTTGAGCCTGCAGTTCGGCCCAGCCGGCCGTCGCCAAGAGCTGCGTCGGGTCGAGGGGCCTGGATAGCCCCCCGAGCTTGACGGCTGGGTTGAAGGGCGGGAAAAAGTGACGCACCAGGCGCTCGACGGTGGCGGCCTCGATACTCGGCTGGCTAAGGAGATGGTCGACGTCGTCGCTGCCCAGGGCGTCCTCCGCGAAGGCCGCCAGTCCATGCTCCACGTCCTTAAGCCAGGACACGTCATCGGGATCGACCACGCCCGAGGTAAATAGCGGCTCGAGCGACCAGATCGTGTCGTAGCCGGACAAGAGCATTCGCCCCGCAGCGTCGGGCCCCTCGCGGGTGTCCTCGGCGAGGATAAAGTAAGGCGAGGCAGCAGCCGGGTCATTTTCCGCGACGAGGGCAGTAGACATAGTGGTACGATTCGCGATGAACTTAGCCCCTAGTTACGCAAGAACCCGTATGAACGGTTCGAGGTAGCGGTAGGGCTCGGTGAGACTCCCGTCCGCGGCGATGGTCGCGCGGTCTAGTACTGGTGAACGCGGTTTGAGGAGCTCTTGCGCGATGTGCTCTAAGAACATTTCGCCGAAAGCCTCCGAGGCGTCCCGCGGCATCTCGTTCGGGAGATTGTCAATCGTGCTCATCGTGACTCCCGTCGAGGCAAACGCCCGTGTCTCCTCACCGGAGCCCGGGTCAAAGCCGAAGTACGGCTCCGCGATCGTAGAGGCCCGTAAGGTGGCGGGCAGACTCGTCACCGGGGCGATGTCGCAGGTCACGTCTGAGATCACGCGCAACCTGAAGCCATCACGGTCCATCTCTTCGGTCGTAAACATTGCCGGGGCGCGGCTGTCCCAGAAGATCCCGTGCACCATGACGTCGGCCACGCGCGTGAAGCGGAGGAAATTGCTCTCGTACCGCTCGGGATGCGCGTAGAAGTCCGCCTTATCCACCGGCACACGGCGACTCCCCCGCACGTTCACGTAGTTTTCGACACCCACTTGCGTGAAAACGGCGTCCGTCTCCGCGGTGGCGGCTAGTTGGGCTGTCGCCAAGAAGTCCTCGTTCGAGAGTTCCCTGAGGCCAGCATCTCGCAAGACTTCCGCCGCCCCCTGGCCCACGCGCCCAGTCCCGGTCACCACGATTCGGACAGACCCGAAACCTGTTTTGGCGTAAGCCGCCTTCGCGGCCTCGTAGTTGGCAAAATCCACCATCTGGGACAACTCGTATGCGCCCGACCGTAGCCCCCAGGCCCGCAAGGCGTGGTGCGCGCCGACCATCCCGGCGAAACGGCCGAAAGCGATGTAGCGAGCCCCCGCCCCGTCGGTGAGCAACTCGTAGTCGACGAGTCGAATATTTCGTTCGATCACGGCCTGGAGCAGGCTGCGGTTGGAGGCCTGCTGCTTGTGGGTATGACTAAAGAAAAAATAGGTCTTGCCTGCGATCAGCTCGCCGATGGGGACCTCCTTCACGCCGATCAGCACATCGCGGTCGCGTAGGTCTTCCTGCAACCGCAGACCGGCGGCCGCGTACGCCGCGTCCGGGAAACACCGATTTGGCGAGGGCTGGATGACGACTTCGAACTCGGCAGCGGCAGCGAGGCGCGCGGCCTGCGCCGGGGCGAGCGCCACGCGACTGTCCGGCGGCACCTTACCCTCGCGGATGATCCCGATCCGTACGGGCCTACCGAAATTTTCTGCTGCCATACTCGGCGAAGAAACCCCGGATTTGTCTTCGGGTTGGGGAACTAAGCGATGGAGGCGCGGGTTAACTTCCTGCACAGCGGTCGATCGCGGCCGGGGTGCGAGTTCATTATTTCTGGGGACGTAACGGAATCGACAGGGGAGTCAATTGATTAGTAAGCATGTCGGAGTATGTAGCTTATCTCCGCAAAAACTAGCTGCGAAACCTTTTTATACGGCAACACTTCGTTCGCCATGGCTGCCTAGTCCACGACTACGCACGTCATAGGGCCGTGTGGTTGACACCCGATACACACTGCAAGGCCCTTCATCTCTCTTCGGGTTAGGTAGTCGCAACTGATCTGCGCGACTGCCGAAACAAAGGATCTAAGGCACGGGTATGGGTTCGCCTACCGACCTCGCCCGCGCTCGAAAACCTAACGGAAGGCTAAGCATGTAGAAGGCTCTTTGATGCTCCATCTGGACGCGGGTTCGACTCCCGCCGTCTCCACCCTCGTAGCCAACGGGCGCGCCCTCTTTTAGAAGGGTCGCGCCCGTTGTCGTTAACAACTGTACCCTAGTTACGACGGCTAGTCATTAGGCAGCGCCTGGTAGACGACCCGCTGTACCTGCTCCCGTACTTTGGTCTTCTGCAAGGTCCAATTGCCGCGCCCGCGGTAGATGCGGTTGCTCGTGAAGGCGATCGTGAGCTGGCGCTCGGGGTCCGTCCACACGCTCGTCCCCGTGAACCCGGTGTGCCCGAATACTGGCAGTACCCCCCCCTTCGCTTTGTCGGGCCTGGGTGCTTTCGCAAAACCTAAAGCGCGCGTCTCGCCCGGTGCGCTGTCGACGAACGTGGCGATCGTCTCCGGCTCGAAGTAGCGACGCTCGCCGTAAACGCCCCCGCGGGCGAGGATATCAAACAAGATCGCCACCTCACGGGCGCTCCCAAAATTCCCGGCGTGTCCCGCTACCCCACCCTGAAGCGCCGCGGCCTCGTCGTGGACGTACCCACGGAGCCGCTGACGGCGCCAGTGCACGTCGTACTCCGTAGGCGCGATTCGCGGCGCGATCTGCTGTCCGTGGGACGTGAGCGGACGGTAGCCCATCTCCAGTCCCATGGGCCGGTAGAATACCGAATCCACATACTTATCGAGTCCTACACCGGCTGCGTGCTCGATCACCTGCTGTAGTAGGAAGAAGTTGAGGTCGCCGTAGCGCTTCCGCTGGTTCGGGATGGATTTCTTCGCCGCGGCGTAGATGTGGGCTTGGTCGGTCTTGCTGAAGTACACTTTCTCGGCTACGGGGACGCTGAAGCGCTCTGTCGCCCTCGAACAATACTTAGAGACGCAGTCGGTACCGTAAAAAAGCCGGCTATTGCGGTGGATCTCGGTCTGAATAGGGATGTCCCTGCGCAGACCCGTCTCGTGACGCAGCAAATCCTTCACACGCAAAGCCCCAGCCGCCGGCGACATTCCCTTAACGTACTTACGCACTGGGTCGTCGAGCTTGATTAATCCTTCCTCGTACAGCTTCATAGCAGCCAAAGTGGTGGCGGTAACCTTGGTTAGGGAGGCTAGGTCGTAGAGGTCGTCGGGCACGATGTCACGCTCTCCGGGCGCGAGGACTCCAAATCCCTGATCGTAGACCAGCTGTCCTCGGTAGATCACGCTGACTTGGGCCCCAGGCGTTGCATCGGCCTGGATCGCGGAGCGGACGATGGCATCGATGTCGGTCAGGGCCACGACGTCGATCCCAGCGGTGAGTGGGTCGAGGGGACCGAAACGGGTCTGGGCGAGGGATTCGGTCGACCCGACCTCAGCGACTCCGATTACGGTTTTAATCATGCGTCCAGACGCAGTCACACCGCCGAACGGAGCGGATAGGAGGTTGCGCCAGTCGGTGTCGTCGGCAACGGGCATCGCGTATAAGGGCCGGTCCGCCGGGAGGTAGACGAGTCCGTCGGGGTGCCCTACGGCCACCGAGATCACGCGCCCTTCCCAATCGGCGAGTCTGGCGGAAATCGAACGAACGGTATCGGAAGGAGCGGTCGGGCCCGCGAGCAGCATAATCCGCGTCGCGCCCCGCACCCAGCTCTCGCCGGAGAGTACTGCGCGGGCGCCTACGAAGCGATGGGGGTTGTAGAGCCCGACCACCTTCGCTACCGTGGCCGTGTCGAGACTTGCGAGGCTGATGAGCACGATCGTGTCCCGAGCCGTAGGCCACGGCAAACGCTCGCGACCGGGATTGACGGCGAACACGGAGCTACGTCGCACGAGCGCGCGGAATCTTGCGCTGTCGACGCTAGTCTCCATCGGAAGATCCGTCGACAGTTTTGGCGAAAGCTCCACCTGGCCCCTTGCCTCCGCAAGGGAAGTCAAATTGTTCTGAAGCCCCCGGACTAGGCCTGCATCAGCGAGGTGCTGCGAGCCCATCAGTGCCGTCGCCATGCGAAAGACCACCATCCGACGGAGCTTGCGCCTGAGAGCACGGTCGGTAAGTTCGGACACGGCCCGCAGGGAGTCCAGCAGACTCTCGGGTGCATCGGAGATCAACGCTTCGGCGTAAGTCCAACTCCCCAGCGTGCGCGCGATTTGGAAGACCGAGTCCGACAACTCGCGGGGCAATTGATCCAGGAGCTGCACCGATCCCAGCGCGACGCCCGTATCGAGCCGGGCCACGAAAACGCCAGCTGCGGCCATGGTGCGCGCGAAGGAGCCCGCGAGCGTCCCCTCGACGTTGGCGGCCCGCGCGAGGGGTCTGCGGGACTTTTTACGGGGGTCTATCCAGCGGATGAGGCGCCGCAGCCGGGCGTCGTCGAGGTTGAGCAAATCTCCATCGAGGTCGGTAGACCAGGTCAGGGGACTATCGAAAACGATGGGCGCGCCAAATTCTAGGAGTCGTGACACGTGGACGCTAGCCTCGAGGGCGATCGCATCGACGTCGCCGCTAGCCAGTGCACTCGTGAGGTAAGCGCTCTGTGGTCGGGGCCGCGTATACGCCCCTCCACTGGCGCCGTCCAGCGCACTCGCCCGCAATACCCGCAGCGGCGGGACCGCGCCGGTTCGTTCCGCACCCACGCGCTCCTCCGAGAGGACGATCCCGCCGTAGCCCGACTCCGGAGAGATGATAAATTCCTTCAGCAACTGCTCGCGGTCGAGTCCCGCCAGGTACGCATCCGCAGAAGTCTCGAAGGCCCTCAGCAACCAGACGGGCTGATCTTGCTCGTCGGTGTCCGCGGTCCATTGCCGGTGCAAGAAACTCCAGTACACAGTCGCCCCCACGCCCAGTCCTAGAGTCGCGAAGAGCAGCAGGAAACGTGTTCGTGGTAGACTCATGGGGCGAGTTGCGTCCGCACAACTTTTACTCCGCGGGAGCGGCAAAGATTCAAACCGAGGGTCGAACGAGGAAGACAAAGCTTTCGCCGCCTGACTCGTCGTAGGTGATCCACTCGCCGCTTAACGAGCCGCGGGCGAAGAAATTGACCATCGCGAAGTCCCCCAGGCACCCTTGCGTATGGACGAGAAGCGCCGCGAGCGCAGCCCAGAGGTAGGCCCCGCCCAAGAGGACTCCAAGGCCCAGTACCAGCGACGTGATGACGGCGAATGGGGCGAGTGCCACGACGTTCATCTGGCCGCGCCCCAGTGGGAAGCCCGGTGCCGCAGCGTGGAACACCAGCGACCTCCAGTGAGCGCCGTACACGACGCGAGGAGCGCCGAGCATCCGGAAAGCGCACCCGTGCAAAAGCTCGTGGGGTACCACGAGGGCCGCGATGGCCAGGAGTCCCAGACCAAAGGGCGCGAGTATGTCCCACAGCCAGTGCGCGCCATTGGACAGGTCGCGGGCCCCGAGGATCACGCAAGCCAACAGGAGCGAGCCCAGGAGCACGAACGCGACCTTCAGCGGCCAGACCGGGTGCGCGAACTCTCGTCTCACGAAACCGAGGACCGCCCGGGTGTGCCAGCGCTCGACGAAGGCGTAACCTTGGGCGTCGAGCGCGGCCAGTAGCGTCGCGTCGTTCATACCTCGTCGTGGCCGTAGGTCCGCCCGATCGTGTCGGTCTTCGCGCCCGGGCCACCCCCTGGCCAGCAAAGCACTTTCGCGTACGTCCGGCGGATGTCGTCCGCCGGGCGGTCGAGACGCCACATCGCCATCGCGCAAATGTTGGCCACCTGCACGCGCGCCCAAGAGCGGCCTTCGTACTTGCGCGCCGAAACCAGGGTCCGGCCCCCGCCCAGGAGATGGTAGTCGACCCCGCCGCGGTCGAGGTCGCGCAGAAGGCTGTACTCCTCCATCACCGACATGCTTTCGCGAAAACCTCCCACCGCCTCGAAGAGCCCTCGCGTCACGTATATGCTCTGGTCGCCGCCGCGCGTGAAGATCACGTTGAAGTTGGTCATCCAACTGTTGAAACGCAAGACCTGCGAAGCGCTGTCGAAGCAGAAGGGGTAGCCCCCCAGCGGACTGCCCGCGTACACGGCCCGGGCAATGTCTGCGAAACACGAGAGCGGTGGGCGCGTGTCGGCGTGCACGAAGTAAAGGACCTCGCCTGTGGCCAGCCTCGCGCCGGTGTTCATCTGCGCCGCGCGTAGGGCCTGGCACCGGACCAGGCGGACGCCCGGCCAGCCCGCAGCCAC
>JBGTKC010000195.1:0-24609 GCA_041744755.1 Saprospiraceae bacterium | reverse complement strand
GGCCTGCCTGGCGCGCCAGTCCGTGAGCATCGCGTAGAGGATTGGGTGCGCAACCTTGATCGGGCCCGCGCCGCCTGAAGTAGTCTTGCTGCGCGGCGGCCCACCGAGGCTAATCTTCGCGCGCTCCGCCACGATGGCATTCGGGTCGAAGGCCTCGGCGGCGATGGCGTTGATGCCGGCCTGCGCGAGAGCAAGCTCGCGGCGCACCTCCGCCATCAGTTCCGCGCCGCGCGTTGCGACGTCTTTGTTATCGGTTTCGAGGTCGAGGGCATCGAGGTGGGCGGTCTTAAAGGCGGCAAGCTGCGTCGCAAAATACGCGGCGGCCTGGCGGCAGCGCTCTGGTACGGGCACGGGGTCGAGGTCGAGGTCGGCTTCCGCCAAAACCGACTGTAGCTGCTGTGCGAAGTTGACGGCTACCTGCTGGCACTTGTCGTTGACGAGGTTGAACATCGCGTCCAAATCCTCGTCGGTGAGACCGGGGTAGCTGCGACCCTCGGTGAGGCCGTGGCGCCGGAAGGTCTCGGTCGCGCGGACGAGGTCACGGAACGCGAAGGCGTCCCCAATGAGCTTGGCGCGGTAGGTCTTGCGGGCCACGGCCAACTGCGCCTCGCCCGGGTGCTGGTCACGCTGTCCCTCGGTGTAGTCGTTGACCTCGCGATCGGTGCGCACCGCACGACTCTCGATCTGCGTGCGCAAAATGATCCCCTCGAAGCTGCGGCAGCGGCTTAGCGCCACGTACACCTGTCCGTGCGCGAACGCAGAGGCGGCGTCGATGACGACCCGATCAAAGGTGAGTCCCTGGCTCTTGTGGATCGTGATCGCCCAGGCGAGTCGCAGCGGCACCTGGTCGAAGCTGCCGGCCACCGCCGTGCTCACCTCCTTGGTGCGCTCGTCAAGGTCGTACTTCGCATTCTCCCAGCGGACCTTTCCCACGGTAATCGAGCCACCGTCGGCGCCGCAGTCCACCGTCACGAGCGACTCTTCGAGCTTGGAGACGGTCCCGATCTTACCGTTGTGGTAGGCGCCGTCGCGGTCGTTCTTGACGAACATGACCTGGGCGCCGACCTTGAGTTCGAGGTGCTCGTCGGTAGGGTAGCTGCCTTCGGGAAAGGTGCCCTTGACCTCGGCGCTGTACTTCATAATAGAGCCGGGCGTGGCAGCGAGGCGCTCGGCGTTGATGTCGTCGGCGCTGCGGCGGTGGCTGGTGAGCGTGATGTAGCCGGTGAGGTCGGGCGTGTCGGCGTCGCTTTTGTAACGAGAGTTGAGCTTCCGCAAAACCTCCGGCGTCATGCGGTTGGCGCGCACTTCCCCGAGGAGATCGACGAAGGTGGCGTCGCTCTGGCGGTAGACCTTCCCGAGTTCGATGGTGACGAGGCCCGAGCGCTGGAGGGCCTTGGCGGAGAAGAAGTAGGGCGTCGGGTAAAGCTGCGAGAGCGCGTACTCCTCGTCGGACTTGACGACGGGCGGGAGTTGGTGAAGGTCACCGATGAGCAGCAGTTGCACACCGCCGAAGGGCGCGGGATTACGCCGCACGCGCTGCAATACGATGTCGATCGCGTCCATGACATCAGCGCGGACCATACTCACCTCGTCGATGATGAGCAGGTCGATCCGGCGCAGGACTTGCTCTTTGGCCTTCGCGAGGTTCCTCCGGCCCTCGGCGGAGTTCATGCGCTCGGCGGTGATCATCCCGAACGGCAGTTGCATCTGGGAGTGGATCGTGGTGCCCTTCGCGTTGATGGCCGCCACGCCCGTGGGCGCCACGACGACGTAGCTCTTCGGAATGTTTTCGCGCAAGCGGTGCAGAAAGGTCGTCTTGCCGGTCCCGGCGCGGCCCGTGAGGTAGACGTGCTGATTGGTCTCGAGCACGAAGCGCCTGGCGAGCTCGGCTTCGGGGTTGGGGGTGTGGTCCACCGGTGGGGCGGACGCTGTCTTCTGTAGGACGCTCACGTCGCCGGGGTGTGTGGAGTGCATTTCGATTCGGCTACGGAGGTCGGGTGAGGTCTCCGTGGTGTCGGGCGAATGTAAAACAATTTGTGTTGCGTGGTCGTAGAAGTTCGGAGTTCACAGTTCGGAGTTCACAATTCGGAGTGCGCGCTACCTTCCAGCTTGGAGCTCTAACGCTCGCGCTGCCGTTAGCGCACCTTCAGAACTTTCCGCACCTTGAACTCTCCGCCCTCTCCCCTCGACGTCCTCATCATTGGCGCGGGCCTCTCCGGTATCGGGGCGGCGTGTCACCTCGCTCGTAAGAGTCCCGGTAAGTCGTACGTCTTGCTAGAAGGCCGCCACGAGATTGGTGGGACGTGGAGTCTCTTTAAGTACCCGGGGATTCGTTCGGATTCGGACATGTACACGTTTGGGTACTCTTTCAAGACCTGGGACGATCCGAAATCTTTTGCCGCCGCGCCGTCGATCATGACGTACTTGCAGGAGGCCGTCGAGGAGTTCGGCGTCGCTGATCACATTCGGTACCAGCAGAAAGCCCTTTCGTACGACTTCGACTCGGCGGAGAAGCTGTGGACGGTCACCACGCGCGATGGCGAGAGCGGGGAGGAGGTGAAGTTCCGCGGGCGTTTCCTGTTCAATTGCACGGGGTACTACAACTACGACGCCGGGTACACGCCGGAGTACCCGGGCGTAGAGCGTTTTGCCGGAAGGCTCATCCACCCGCAGCAGTGGCCCGAGGACCTGGAGGTCGCCGGCAAGCGCGTGGTCGTGATCGGGAGTGGCGCGACGGCCGTGACGATCCTGCCGGAGCTCGCCGACGCCTGCGCGCACGTCACGATGCTGCAACGCTCGCCGACCTACGTGGGGGCGCTACCGAACAAAGACCTTATCGCGGGATTCCTCAAGCGCGTTTTGCCGAAAGGCTTTGCCCACAAAGTGATTCGCGGGAAGAACATCCTCGGTAATATGATCTTCTTCGAGCTGTGCCGGCGATTCCCTAACGCCATGCGGAAGTTCATCATGCGAGATGTCCGGAAGCACCTCGGGGATTACCCGGCCGAACCGCATTTCGTGCCTTCTTACAAACCGTGGGAGCAGCGCTTTTGTCTCGCGCCGGACGGGGACATCTTCAAGGTTTTAAAGGAAGGGAAAGCTTCGGTGGTGACGGATCACATCAACCGTTTTACGCCCAATGGTATCCTGTTACAATCAGGGGAAGAGCTGCCGGCCGACATCATCATCTCGGCCACGGGTCTTAAGCTGAAGGCCTTCGGCGGCATCCCGATCAGTGTCGACGGGGAGCGATTCGACGTGTCGAAGTCTTTCGTGTACAAAGGCACGATGCTCAGTGATTTGCCTAACTTCTTCGTCTTCGTTGGGTACAGCAACGCGTCGTGGACCCTGAAGAGCGACCTCACGAGTGAGTACGTGGCGCGGGTCTTCGACTATATGGAAAAGCACGATTTCGACGTCATTCAGCCGCGAGTCATAGAGCCCGAACTAAAGCCTGTACTGCTTATGAATTTGAACTCTAGTTACATCAATCGTTCCCTCGACGAGCTACCGAGCCAGGGCGACAAGGCGCCGTGGCGGATGTATCAGAACTATGTGCTCGATTACAAGATGCTGCGCATGGACAAGATCGACGACGGGCGATTGCTATTCGTCGCGTAACGCGGGGTTGAAGTTGCCGTAGTTAGTAGTGTCGGTCACTTTTCTGGCTTCTCGCCAAAACTGTGGGACGAACCACTTCGGAGTCAACACTCTCGAGCCGAAGTAGACTCTCCTTGCTTGGTGTCCGTACACGATACGTGGCTGGTTTCGGCAAATACATTTGATCACATGTCGCACGATCTCATTCGGGGGCGTGATCAGCATCTGATCCTTGAACCGTTCGTCGGGATTGTCGCGTGCGATGGCCGTGTCGATACCGCCCGGGTGCACGCAGTGGATTTGGATAGGACTCTTGTAGAACTCCGCCATCAATGACTCGGTAAAGCCGCGGACGGCAAACTTCGAGCAGGCGTAGTCGGTCACATTCGGCGGCCCGACCAGTCCAAAGACACTCGACACGTTGACCACCGCGCCCTCGCCATTGGCCAGGAGTTGTGGCAGGAAGGCTTTCGTGCCGTAGACTACGCCATTGAGATTAATCCGTAAGGTGCGCTCGAAATGGTCGAGGTCCATGTTGTAAAAGGGCGTGGCGCTCCCGCCGACGCCGGCGTTGTTGATGATGACGTGGGCCGGGCCAAGTGCGCGCTCGACGTTTTGCGCGAAAGCGAACACCTGCGCGCGGTCGGACACGTCGACGCGCTCGGCGTAGACATTGCCCGCGCCGATGAGCTTGGTGAGCTCCTCGGCCACGACCCCGAGCACCGGTCCGTCCACGTCGCAGATGGCGAGGCGGGCCCCGAGGTAGGCGAACTCCTCGGCGTAGGCGAGCCCCATCCCGGAGGCCGCCCCGGTGACGACGATGACTTTGTCGCTGAAGTGTTTCATGGGCGGAAAACCTATTTGCGTGTAAGCCGGAAGGTAAGGTGGGGTCGATCCCGACGACCGCCGCATTTTCGCGGGATGCGGACGCTCACACTACTCCTCTCAATATGTCTCTTCGCCTGCAAGGTCTCCGACGGTGAGTCCGGCGGAGAGGCGGGCACCCTCGCCGACTCCTCGGCGCAAGCCGGTCACGTGCAGGGCGGAGGCACCCAGGCTATGCCCGACACCAGCGACCTCGGCCTGCCCACCAAACAAACCCGCGAGGCCGGTAAGCTCTACCCCGTCGATGAGGCACCGCGCGAGCCTTCTTTGGTCGCCTTTCGGCAAAACCTGCTAGGCGTCATCCAGCGGCGCGACGTCGACGCCCTCGTGGCCGCGCTCTCGCCGACGATCAAGCTGGGCTTCAGTGGTGAAAGCGGCCGCGACAAATTCCGGGAGCGGTGGGGCCTCAACAGTGAGCCCAAAACCTCCGACGTCTGGCGCGTCATGTACGAGGTGCTACAGGGAGGGGGCGTCTGGCAAGACGACGGCAAGGGTGGGCGAAGCTTTTCGGCACCGTACGTCTTCGCCACCTTCAACGGAACCGACGCCTTTACCCAATCGGTCATCATAGGGAACGGGGTGAACGTCCGGGCCAAACCGTCCACCTCCGCCGCGATCTTGAGTCAACTCAGCTACCAGGTCGTCGATCTACCTGCGGCCCCGACCCGGGACCCGGCCCCGACCGGGGCCGCGCCCCCGACCCGGATCGGTACCTACGACTACGGCTGGACGGAGGTCAAGCTCAGCGACGGGCGCCGTGGCTTCGTGTCCGATAAGTTCGTCTACAGCCCGATCGGCTACCGGATCAACATCGAGCGGGAGGACGGCCGGTGGGCGGTGACCAATATTGCGTCGGGAGATTGAACGGATCGCTCTCCGGGCAAGCGGCCGTCGGTTCGAAAGACACTATTTGCCTGCCTACCAAACCGCCTACCTAGGCGTGGGGTAGAAATAGCCCTCGTAAGCTTTGCGAAACTGCGCCGAGACGACTTTCGCATCAGTGGGATCTTTCTCGATGGGGACGGTGCGGCTCGAGAACGTGACCTGGTCTTGTTCCGCGTCGACGACCATGCTGTAGATCATCAGGTTGGACTTCACCGGGATCGGAGCGTACAGTCCCAGGGTAAGGATGCCGATCCCGACCGCCTTGGCGGCTTGGCCCGCGTAGTTCCCCTTCCGTCGACCGAAACCCACCCCGATGGTCGCCATCCCGAAGCGGCGCCCGCTTTCGGTAAGCAGCGAGTCGATCGTCGGGGTGATCGGTACACTGGCCGCCTTGCGGTTCGCCTGTAAGATCTGCACGAGGTACTCCATCTCGCGGTAGACCCGGCGTTTGGTGTCGGCGTCAAGCCGGATGAGGGTGTCTACCGGTAGGATTCTACTGCCGGTAATGATAGAGTCGAGCAAGCCGGCCGTGATTGCGGAGAGGGAGTCGCTGAGTACACCCTGGTTGCCTTTGTCGATGTAGCTAATGTAACCGGCAGACTCGAATGAGGCCACGTGCCTTACGTCCCTGACGGGGGTCGACTTGCTCACGTACTGAAGGTTGGCGCAGGCGGACAACGCGAGCGAAAACACCCCGAGTAGAATCGTTGACTTCATGTGGCGTAAAGCTAGTAGGTCCTTGGGTCGGCAGTTGGTACGGTGGACCGTCGTAGGGGGTGTATCGCTAGACATACGCACGGCGCTCTTTACGGGTTTGCCGCCTACCACCCTCGCTCCTCCCGCAGGGCCGCTTCCCGCGCGCGCCAGGCGGCTACGTGGGTGAGGCGGTAGCCGGGCAACTTTTCGTCGAACACGTAGATCAGCTCACTCAATTCATCCGGGTCGCTCGTCGGGAAGCGCTCTTGGCTCTTGATGGCATACTTCCCGAAGCGCTTAGCCTTGCCATCCTCACGGGCGCGGCGCATGCGGTAGCGCAAATAGGTGCTATCGACGAGCGTGGGGTATGCGCGCGCGATTACGTGCTGCGCGGCCTTGGGTTTGATGGCGGTCGCGCCGAAGAGGCGCTCGTCGACGAGGCGGTTGATCTTCTCGTCGACCACCGGGATCGAGTAGGCGCGATTGAGTTGGCGGCGGTGAGTCACGAGGCTGTCGAACAGTGGGGTGTTGGTGGTCTGCGTGGCCTGCAGCATCCGCAGTAACGCCTCCTCACTCGACCAGTCGCCGGTGACGAGCAGGTAATCGTAGGCGTAGACCTCGCGCGCCGGGAAGTTCGCCAGTGCGGCCATCTCCTCCAGGCTCTGCAGTAGGGCGGGGTCGCGGTCGCCGGACTCGTAGCGCCGTAGGCTCCCGCGGTAGTTACGCTGCGGGTCGAGGCTCGTTTTGGCGAAAGCCTCCAGGCTCTCGGCGTGCATAAAGCCTGTGCCACGGTGCAGCTCCCCGGCGGCGTCAAACACGACGAACGTAGGGTAGGCCGTTATCGCGAAACGCTTCGCGAGTAATCTGCCGCTGGCGCTCTCCATGTCCATGCGCATCGGGACGAATCGCTGGAGCAGCATCTGCTCGACCTTCGGAATCGAGAACACGAGCCCGTCCATCTGACGACACGGCGCGCACCAGGTGGTGTAGGCGTCGAGGAAGATAGGCTTGCCGGTGCGTGCGGACTCCGCCACCGCGGATTCGTAATCGCGTAGGAAGTAGGCATTGGTGTCGGACGGCGGGTAGGTCGCGATCCCCAGGCTCAGCAGTAGGCTCCAGACGTAGGCTTCCATAGCGGATCAGCCTTGGATTAGTTGGAGGAGTTCGCTCACGAGGGCAGCGTGGCGGGGGTCGGCGTTCTCGAGCAGGGTGGCCTGCGCGCGCTTGGCCTGCTGGATGGCCTGTTTGGTTTTGCCGGTGGCGGCCAAGAGTCGCGCGTAGGTGAAGAGGTGCTCGAAGCTCGGCTGTCCTTTGGCAGCGGTAGCGGCCATCTTGGCGGCGAGTTCGAGGGTCTTGGCTTGGTTGGCGAAGGTGCGCGCGAGCTCGAGAGCCATCTCGTGATTGGCGGCGGCCGTGTTGCCGTCGGCGGTGACGAGTTTTTTGGCGGCCTTAGAGGCGAGTACAGCGTCGTTGTTGCGCTTCGCGACGGCGAAGTCTGCGCGGGCCTCGAAAGCGTCAGCGCGGCGGGGCAGATTCGTCGCCATGGCGGCCTTGGCGTCGGCCACTAGCTGGTCGGAGCGGAAGGTGAGGCCCTGTTGCAGCGTGCGGTCGCAGGCGTCCTCGATGCGCTCGGCGACGGCCTTGGCGCCGTAGACCTTCTCGACGGCGGCGCGGTTCTCGGTGAGGAGCGCGAAGACCCGTGAGTCGGCCTGCACGCAGCCCTCGTAAAGCACGGCGATCACGTCGGCGTCTGTGTAGTCTATGTCGTCGCCGCGGAGGAAGTCGTTGGCCACCGCGAGGCTGGGCTTGCCGGCGCGGTTCAAGGTTTTGACGTAAGTCGCCACCAGCTTCGGATCTCGCTCGCCGTCCTGGTAGCGCTTCGCGAGGGCATCGGAGTTGTCGGCCTTACGCAGGGCGAGCTGCGCCTGTTGGACGAGCTTGTCCGGTGCCTGCGCACCCACGACGCGCTGGACGAGTTGGCCCTCGGCGTCGATGAAGAGCAGGGTCGGGTAGCTGCTTACGGGGAAGAGCTTGCCGAACTCCCGCCCGGCCGCCTGCTCCATGTCGATCTTGAGGGAGACGAAGCTCTCGTTAAAAAATCTGCCCACTTCCTCCTGCGGGAACACGTCCAAACTCATGCGGCGGCACGGTCCGCACCAGACGGCGTAGGCGTCCACGAAGACCAGTTTACCTTGCTTTTTGGCCTGCGCGAGCACCTGCTCGTAGCTCTCCTCGGAGAAGGCTATCCCCTGGGCGCCGAGCGCGTACGCGCCGCCGAGCAGCAGCCAGGTTAGTAGGAGGAAGCGTGTCATAAGCTACCGGTCCTGCAAAGCTTGGGCCTAATTCGCGGACGGCGCGGGTGCATTGGGCAGGGCCTGCTCCCCGGTGGCGAGGCGTTTGAGCCCCTTGGCCTGTTCGGCGAACGGCGATTCAGGGTAGGTCGCCATGACGCGGTCGTAGTAATCTACAGCGAGGTCGTACTGCCCGTACTTGGTGTCGAGCACGAAGCCCTGGTAGAACATCGCCTCGGGCGCGCGCGGGTGCTCGGGCGTGCGGCGCCAGACGTAGCCCCAGAGCTGGATCGACTTGTTGCTCCAGTCAGTGCCATTGGCCAGTCCGGCGGCGTCGAGGAGCAGGTCGGGGCTGCGAGGATTCTGGGGGTATGCTTCCGCAAAAACCTCCACCGCGCGGATAAACGGCCAAGCCTTGGCGGTATCGGTACCGTTGCGCACGCCGTTCGGGAAGATATCCTGCTGGAGGGCGTCGATGCGGGCTAGTTGGTCCTCGGCGCTAGCAGCGGCGGTGGCGATGGCGGGCGACTGCGCGTTTTGCCGACAGGCGCATAAAAGGAAGAGGCTTACGCCAAAACTTAAAGTGAGAGAATTGGGCATGGGTGGCGAACATACCTACCTTTCGCAATGCCCAAACGACAGTCCCGCTTACTGTCGGTAGGCGATCACAATGAAGTGATTGCGCTGAACGAAACCGAGTGCGCTAAACTCTTTCACAAAGACTCCCGCTCGGACATCGGCTCGGAAGCGGAGAAGATGAAGTTTGCGAATGGCGTCAATGATCTCGTGGTCCACTTTCTCTGGCTCGCTGTTGACGAACAACTCGGTGTCGATATGCTCGTCATGGAACGGCTTTACCCGATGGATTTTCGAGCCTACGAACAGGAGCGGCGATTGCTGTGGCTGGATGTGTTCGAGGATGAGTTGCGTGCCCTTCACAAAGCCGGCTTCGTGCATCGCGACCTGCAACGACCCAGCGATATGCCGGGCCTTGTCTACGACAATATCTTCTTGACGAGTACAGGGCTGCGGCTAATCGACGTCGGGGTGTCGGCTCTTCGCGACACAGTAGCGCCGCGGCTCTTTGGGCGCTTCGTGCAGCAGGAGTTGGAGGAACTCCAATCCTTCCGCAAGCACTTTTTGGCGAGGTGAGGTTGGCGCGGAGCGCGGCGATGGCCTGAAGGCGGAGGTGACCTACAGTGACGTTGGCCTTCGGCGTTGCCCGTCATGAGCGCACGCCTCGCTAGCACGCATGACGGGCACATCCGACGACCAACGCCGAAGGCCAACGCCGCATTTATGCCACATCCACCGCCATCATCGCGTCCTCCACCTCGTGCACGAGCTCGTCGTAGCGCGGCAGCCGCTTGGTCTCCCTATCTCTCCGGAGGGGCAAGTCCACGTTGATGTGTCGCACGAAATTGCTCGGCGCGTGCTTGAGGATATAGATGTCGTCCCCGAGGTAGACCGCCTCCTGGATATCGTGCGTCACGAAGACGATCGTGGGCGAGAAGCGCTCCCAGATACTCAGCAGCAAGTCTTGCATCTGGAGGCGGGTCTTGACGTCGAGGGCGCCGAAGGGCTCGTCCATGAGCAAGATGTCCGGATTGGACATTAGACTGCGCGCGATGGCCACGCGCTGCAACTGGCCGCCGGACAGAGTCGGGTACTGCGCGTACTTGTCCTGGTGGCCGTCGAGTCCTACGAGCTGGATCATCTCCATGGCGCGGGCGTGGCGCTCGGATTTGGGGACACCCTGGTATTGCAGGCCGAGGGCCACGTTGTCGAGCACCGTCATCCACGGCAGCGAGGAGTACTGCTGAAAGATCATCGAGACGCGGTTGTCGGCGCCGACGGGGCGGCCTTTCAGCAGCACCGTGCCCGCGGTAGGCTTCTGCAGGCCGGCGATGTAGCGCAGGAGGGTCGACTTGCCCGAGCCGGACATCCCGAGGATGACGACGAATTGGCCCTGCATCGGCTTGTCCTCGACGAGGAGGTCGAGGTCCTGGATGATCGGTCTGGGTGCGCCATCGTACTGCTGCGTGATGCCACGCAGCTCAATGAGATTGGGTAAGTTTGGATCGTCGGTAAATGGTAGCGCCATGGCGGTTTAGCGGAGAGCGGCCGCGCGTTGGACCTGTTTGTGGGGGAAGAGCAGGCGGTCGATCAATACAAACAACCGGTCTTGAATGACGCCAATCACAATGATGATCAGCAAGATCGCGAAGGCCTTGTCGATGCGGCTCTGCCGCCGCGCCGTCCAGATCAACTCACCGATACCGCCTGATCTATTCAGCATCTCGACGATCGTGATGTAGGTCCACGAGATGGCCGTCAAGACGCGCACGTCGTCGATGACCTTTGAGAAGACGTACGGCATGTATACCGTGCGGATCGTCTGCCAGCTGGTGGCCCCGAGCGTAAACACCGTATCGAGGTACACGCTCTCCACCTCGTCGATGCGTTGCACGACTACCGGGATCAGGTACACCAAGATGCCGAAGGCCAGGAAGCTCACCTTCATCTCGGCCCCGAGCCCAAGCCACATGATGAAGATGCCCGTCACCGCCGTCAGAGGAATGAAGCGGTAAGAGTCCACGATCTGTGCAAAGAGCCCGCGCACAAGCGGGATGAGACCGAGCGCGAAGCCGAGCGGCAGGGCCACGGTAAGCGCCAGCAAGTAGCCGAGCAAATTGAGTTTGATCGAGTAAAAAGTATTGCCGACGAGATTGTCCTCGCGCACCATCTCCGGGATGGACGCGAGTACCCGGCCCGGCGTCGGCAGCAGCGGGTACACCTTTCGTTTGGTCAAGCCAAAACTGGCCAGCTCCTCGCCGCTCATGCGCTCTAGATCGTCGAGGTCCGCAATCAGCATCGAATCGCTGCGGTAGTAGCCCTGTTTGTCACTCGCCAATTCAGTGACGTCGATGTCGGCCTGGGTGACGAGTGTCTTGGAGAGGGCTTCCCCCAAAACCCACCACAGCGCGAGCAGCAGCAATGTGCCTACGACGTTGAGGATGAGCCGATCTCGCGTGGGGAGCGGGGCTCGGAGGGTGGTTAAATTTTCAAATTTCAATGGTCAAATTTCAATGTGCTGCCGCGTAATAGGTACTGCGCCCGGCGGTTTCGGAGCTCTGCGTTAGCCGAGATACTACTCGCACGTGGTGAAAACTTTCACGGCCCCCAGTAGTCAAAGTAGAAGATGGTTCCTTCTTTAATTTCGAATTCTATTTGTCCGCTGCAAGCGATAGTGTGGATGCCAGGTTTAACTCGCCCCAATTCGTTGATCAGCGGTTTCCAAGCCTCGCCATCGACGAGTATTGTTCCACAGCCGCCACCATTATCGTCTGCTATGATCAGGTAAGTTTGGCCATCTGGTGAGTATTCGTAATGACCTCTCAGCCTATTCGTATCTGAGCAGGAGACATACGAGATCAATAGCGTAAGCAGGAGACTTAACTTCATTCTCTCGGAGCTCAATTTGGACTTCGTGCTGGTGGCGTATGGAGCGCGCCCGGGCGAGAGCCCGGTAGCCGCGCGCTCAATCCGCCACCAACTCAAAGTCCGTGCGCCGATTCTGGCTATTGCAGGCATCCGTGGTCTTGCCCTTGCACCCATCCACGGGCTTGTCCGGGCCATTCCCCACCACCACGAAGCGGTTGCGCTGCATGTCGTGCTCGGCGACGAGGTAGTCGGCCACCGATTGCGCGCGCTTCTCGGAGAGGGCCACGTTGCTGGCGCGGTTGCCGACGCCGTCGGTGTTGCCCTCGATACGGACGCGAGCGTTCGCGAAGGCCTTCGCG
Organism: Saprospiraceae bacterium; assembly: GCA_041744755.1. Taxonomy (GTDB): domain Bacteria; phylum Bacteroidota; class Bacteroidia; order Chitinophagales; family Saprospiraceae; genus CALDTK01. The sequence goes on along the minus strand of JBGTKC010000195.1, from coordinate 12,449 downwards.
ATCGGGGTGACTTGCTCGTCGAGGATACGCTTGGCGTTCTCGTCAAGCTGGAACTCGCCGGTGCGAAAGTTGATGCTCACCTTTTTCGAGGCTACCGATTCGCTGGTCTCGTCGGACTCCTCGGCGGCGGTGAACTGCTTGACGCCCTCGGCCTCGTTGCCGGGGCCGGCGAGCTCGGTGCGGCTCACGAGGTCGGAGTTGGAGATCAGGCGCCAGCTCTTGGCGTTGGCCGTGCCGTAGCCGAGTTCGTCGTACTTGACGCGCATCTTGTTGTAGAGGTCCTCGCCGGTCACGCCGCGGTAGTCGGGGTTGAGGCCGAAGAAGTTGCGGTTGTCGCCCGCGGTGGCGAGGCGGACGTTGTTGATTGCGTCGTAGGTGAAATCCTCCGGCTGGCGCAGGCCCTCGGCGAGGATCTTGGCGGCACGCCGCTTGGCTTCGTCGCTCTGGTTGATCTCAGCGGCGCCCTTCATCCACCCTTCGTAGAGCTGGCGGAGCTTTTCCTTGTTGGCCTCGACGTAGGCCTTCTTCGCGATGAAGACGTCGGCGATGATGTTGGTGGCCTCTCTGGTGCTCGTGAGCACGCGCGCGCCCGGGACCTTGGCCACAGCGTCGGCGTCGTCTGGGCTCCAGACCACGGCCGCGTCGACGGTGTTGCTCTTGAAGGCGTCGGCGGCGTCGATGGCGCTCGGGACCTCGACGATCTGGATGTCCTTGGTCGTCATGTCGCCGGCCTCGAGCATCCAGATCAGGAAGGAGTGCGAGGGCGTTAGCGGCGCCACGGCTACCTTCTTGCCGCGTAGGTCACTCACCTTCGAGATCCCACGCCGCGCCACGATGGCGTCACCACCGCGGCTCCAGTCGCTCTGAAAGACCACCTGCGGCTCCCACTGCGACAGACCTTCAACCTCGGTCGGGAAGGCGTCGATCGTGGCCCAGAGCAAGTCTACCGCCCCGCTCTTAAACGCCTCGCGTGAGGCGTCGAAGTCGTCCAAGACCTCGAAGTTGACCTTGAAGCCGTAATCTTTGAAGAAGCGCGAGCGCTCGTTGGCCTCGAAGCCGTCGTTCCAGTACTGCCCACCGGCGTAGCCGCCCCAGGTCACGACGCCGATGTTGATGGTCTCGTCGTCGCTGGAGCGGCTACCGGTCGTGCCAGTGGTGCTGCCTCCTTCGCCGCCGAGGCCGAGTGTCTCTTTTAGTCCTCCGCCAAACTTGAGCACGAGGAAAAACACCCCCGCCATCAGGAGCAGGATGATGAGGATCTTGGACAGGGGCGTGAGTCGGGTTCCGGCCATGGTAGGTGTCTGGGTTGGTGGGTTTACTTGAGGTAGCGACGCATCTTCTCGGCGTCCTGGACGAATAGGTTCTTGACGTACGCGAAACTGGCGTCGAAGTCGCGTCGGGTGTTCTCGATCTTGGTCTCGCTGTCGCCCACGGTGCGGGCGATGTCCTGCGCCTCCGCCTCGTGCTTACCGATCTCCGCCTCGAGGGCCTTGATCTGTTCGGCCTTCTCGGCGATACGCCCGCGGAGCTGCTCGAGCTTCGCCTTGCGACCGGCTACCTGGTCCTGGAACTGCCGTTCGACGACGCCGTCGAACTGCGACTTCTCCTGGTCTAGGGTTTGCAGGTAGTAGTCGATGGACCCGAGGAGCTTCTCCTGCGTCGCGCCGACGGTAGATGCGGTGGCGAAGGCCGAGCGGTACTTGGTGGCCTCGTCCATCGGCAGGCTCTCCATCGCCTTCAGCGAGCGCTTGTACTCCAGGTAGTCGAAGCCCTCGAGGTCGTTGCGGTCCACGCCGTCGAGGAGTTTGGCGACGATGGCAGTGTTGATCTCGCCGTTGGTAGACGAGACGCCGGAGCGGGGCTGTAGTGCGGTGGACTGCTGGCCCTCGGCCCGCTCCGGGAAGCGCGCGGGCTGGGGGGCGGGTCTTGGACCCGGGTTGCTGCCGCCGCCCGTCCGTTGGTCGCTCAGGGGTTCGGGAGCGTCCTTGTTGCGCGCAGCCGAGGGCGGAGCCGGTTTGCCCGCCGCCGCACCTGACTCGTCGTCGACGATGAAGAGGGATTTCAGGTTCTTGAGCATGCCCGCGCAAATTGAGGTCTACGGCTCGCAATATCGAGCAAGATCGTCGAAGTGGGGTTTAGGGTCGACGGAGGGAGGGGTGCGGGGGCGGCTTCACCGGGGTGGGGGCTACGCCAGGCGGGCCGTCGAGCCACTTCCGGGGGGTGCCACGGCGGCAGAGCGGATGCCGCGTGGCAAGTTTTGGCGAAAGCCCTCTCTGACCCGGCCCGTGTCTCGGCCCGGGCAGCGTCGAGCGTCGATCTAACCCCGCACCCGGCATCCAATCCCCGCCGCGGACCGTTGATTCCGTAGTCGCTACGCATGCTCTTGTTAGCTTCACGCAAAACCAAAATCTATATGAATTCCGTCAATAACGCCCTGCATACCTTCGAGCTACTGTGCCTCGACGTGCCGGGGATCAACTCGGAGAACGGCCTTGCCCGTGCCCTTTCGTTCGGGCCGATGTGGGAGGACGCCGACCCTGTAATCCGCGCGGTCAAAGGCACGCACCGCATCGAGGAGCCCACCATGGGCGTGACCGTGAGCGTCTACTCCGTGGATACGAGTCACATGCTGACCGACTACCAGGAGGCCGCCTTCATCATCTCCGCGGAGAGTAAGGACTTCGCGGCCCTGGAGAAGTTTAGGCTCCCCTTGCTGGAGCACATCCGCGGCAAACTGGAATTTTCGCACGTCCGCATCCTCGCCGACACGGTGTCTACCGAGGTTGCGAATCTGCTGTATCCCAAGATCAACCGCGTCGAGAGTCGCCTCCGCCGCTACCTCTCGAAATTTTTTATCCAGCGCGTCGGACTCAACTGGTGGAAGCTATCCGCCACGCGCCTCATGAATGAGAAGGTGAAGACCCGCCGCGAGCAGCTCACCGACAAGATGTCGAGCCTCGTCGAGATGGACGTCAACCTCGTGGACTTCGACGACCTCGGGGAGCTGATCTACAAGCAGACCACGGGCTTCAACAACACCGAGGCCATGGTGGCGAAGGTGCTCGAGATCAAGACCTACGCCGAGCTCAAGGAGCTACAGGGCGAGCTGCAGGGCAACTATACCAAGTACTTCAAGAAATTCTTCCAGGACAAGCACTTCAAACACAAGTGGCAGGAGCTGTACCGCATCCGCAACAAGGTGGCCCACCACGGCACCTTCTACGCCAACGAGCTCGAGCGCGGCGAGCGACTGTGCGAAGACCTCCTGCTCATCATCACCGAGGCCGAAAGCCAGATCGATAAGCTCGTCTTTTCCGTGGAGGACAAACAGGCCATCCGGGAGGCCGTCAACGATCAGATCCATCAGGCGCAACACGAGGAAGAAGGCGTCTTGGAGCACGCCGAGGTAAGCCAAGAGGAGACGCCTAGTGGCCCGACCGTCTACCGCGCCAAGGTCACTGGACCGAAGATCATCGGCCGCATCGAGCTCCCGGTGGACCGTAGCCGCGAGAAGGCCCTCGACGAGCCCACGATGCTCCACCTGCTCGAGGCCGAGACCTCGAAGACCTACAACGATTACGTCGGCCTGAAGTGGTTCGTGACGCAGCACCTCGTCGACAAGGGCTTCGCGGTCAATTCCAGCTACTCGCTCGCCAACGTCCTTATCGACCAGGGCAAGATCGAGATGTACGACGTGACGAATAGTCACGGGTATACGGTGAAGGCGGTGCGGGTGGCGGTGGTGGGGTAGACGGGGGCGCTTGGCGGCGTTTCACTCACTCCGCTAGTGCCGCAGACGATTTCGTTGGCATTGGCGCCGTCACGGAGCGAGTCACACGCGCCTACGCCACCACCCCGTCCAGCCACACCACCGCCTCCGCCCACAACGTCTCCCGAAACCGCCGCCGGAAGTAATCAAAATGCCGGATCGGCTTCCCGCCGAACTCCTCCGGCCGCAACACCTGCTGCTCCACAGGCCGTGGCGTGTCCCAGTGCCGCCAGAAGGTGGTGACGTTGCGCACCAACGAGATCTCGTCCGTCGTCGCGTGCACGTGCTTGATCGGGAAGTCGAGTCGCGACCAGTCCACCCTCGGCACGTCCATCCCGTAGAAGCGCTCGTCGAAGAAGAAGTCCGGCGAGGTGCACCAGCGCTTCCACTCGCGGAACAGCGGCGTCGGTAGGTCTTCCATGATGCCGAGTTTCGAGAGGGCCGGGTAGCCGTAGCGCAGGCGTAGCGCCGGGCCGATCACGTGCCACATTGCCGCCGCCTGCGGGCGGTAGTAACTCGCCAGTCCCGGCCCGTAGCCCGTCGAGACCCCATAGCACAGCATGCCTCTTACGCCGGACAAGTCGCCGACGAGCGGCAGTTGTTGCCCGCCCGCGCTGTGCGCCACCATCAAGAGCGGCAGGTCCGGAAAGGAAGCCCGGAGGTAAGACTTTACCGCGGGGATATCGTAGCGACCGAAGTCCGAATAGCGGAAGGGGCAGCCCTCGAGGGTCGCCGGGCGGCTTTCGCCAAAACCTCTGTAGTCGTAGATCGCGTAGCCGTACCCGTGCCCCGCGAGGAAGTCGAGGAAGGGTTCGTAAAAGCGGGTCTTCGCGGCCGTACCAGCGTTGAACTGGAGGATGGCCCTCGGGACGCCTTTCGGCAAAACTATTTGCCCACGCAACACCACCCCGTCGGCGCAGGTGACGTGGAAGGCCTTGCGATGGAGGACCTCAGTTACCGGAGCCTCGCCGGGCTTCTTAGGGGCAGCAGTGTGCTTAATAATCGGTTTCATCGGGCGAACAGGTTTTGGCGAAAGCGGATCAGGGCATCTTCCAATAATTGCGTCTCGCCGTACACCTGCATCAGCACGATCGAGCCCTCGACATCGGCGACGGTGCGGAGGGCGAGTTTGCGGGGCTCGGCGTGGCCGACTTCGGTGGCGAGGTACGTGAGGCAGTCGAGCCAGGCGTCCATGAAGTCCTTGAGTTCTGCGGAGAACGGCGCCCCGACGCCGGCGGTCTCGAGGGCGGTGTTGGCGACGAAACACCCGCCTTGCGACTTGCCGAACAGCCGTTGCGTGGCCGCGGTGAGCTGATCGACCCGCGCTTCCAGCGGTAAGCCCGCGTCCGTGGCGAGACCGAAGACCGTCGTTTTGGCGAAAGCCGTCAAAGCCTGCAGCGCCCCGCGCATCACGGCCTCCTTGTCGGCGAAGTGATGGTAGAAGGCGCCTTTGGTCACGCCGGCCGCCGCGGCCAGGTCCGCCATCGAACTCTGGTGGTAGCCGCGCTGGCGGAAGGTCGTGGTCGCGGCCCGGAGCATGGCGGCGGGGGAGGTCTTGATGGTCGGCATCTCGGCAAAGATACTGAACGATTGGTATGTAAAATGGATAGACTGCATTTATGCAAGTATCCGCGTTCCCAACTTCCCAGACTACCTTCACGTTAACACAAAAAACGAAACGAAATGTCGCTCGCCTTCCCCGATGACCTCACCTACATCACGCCCGCGGCATTACGGCTCCGGGCCCCGAGCGGGCGCTATGACCCGGGCATCCTGCGGCGGTGGCGCGAGCAGGGGCGGATCGAGAAGCTGAGGAATGGGCTGTACCGGAATACGGCGGTGGAAGAACGTGGCCCCTTCAGTCTATTTTCCAACGCCGCACAGATGTATGACCCGAGTTATGTTTCTCTACACATGGCCATGCGCATTTACAACTTCATTCCCGAAACCGTCTACGAGGTGACGAGCATATCTCTTCGGAAGACCGTGGAATTTCAGCGTCGCAATGCGCGCTATAGCTATCGACAGATAAAGCCAAGGCTATTTTTCGGATTCGAGACAGGTACGTGGCAGGGCGAAACATATCACCTCGCACATCCCGAGAAGGCGCTCATCGATATGGCCTATTTCTTTCCCGACTTCGATGACCCGGATTGGATCTACGAGATGCGTTTCGATGAGCACGAGATCAACGACCTGGTGGACTGGAACCGAATGGACAGCTACCTGGATCAAGCCGAATCACCTAGTCTCCGTCGGCGTATCGATTTACTCTTCGAAAGTGTAGCCGCATGAAGCCTCTAGATGAAATCAAGATGTATTACCCACCTGGTCTGGTGGGGCACGATCTGGATATACTGCGAGAGTACTTGCAGTACGAGATGCGGCAGATCATCTACGCTAGCGAGTACAGCGAAAGACTCGTTTTCCTCGGCGGCACGTGCTTGCGGATCGTCTACGACACAGGTCGTTTCAGTGAAGATCTAGACTTCGATAACCTTGGATTGAGTTGGGACGACTTCGAGGTTTTGACCGATAGATTGGCTCAAGGCCTGAACGACATTGGCTACGCCTGTACCACGGGTCTAACGGTCAAAGGCGCTTACCACTGCGCGGTGCGTTTTCGCCCACTGGTGTATACTTATGGGCTTAGCCCTCACAAGGAAGCCACGCTGCTCATCAAACTCGACACCGAGCGCCAACACTACGCCTACACACCCCACCGCCACGCCCTCGACAAGTTCGGCATTCAACACGACATCCGCGCCGTGCCCGCCGACCTGCTCTGCGCCATGAAAATTGCCGCGGTACTCGGGCGTAAGCACGCCAAGGGACGTGACTTCTACGACCTTGACTGGCTCCTCCAGCGGGGCATTACGCCGGACTACGGCTATCTCGAGCAGAAGTTAAATATCGCTTCCGCCAAAACGCTGCGCGAGCGGGTAAATTCACACGCGGATGCGCTCGACTTCGAGGCGCTGGCGAGGGATGTGAGTCCATTTTTGCTCCGGAAAGAAGACGTTGAGCGCGTGCGGACCTTTCCGCAGATGTGGGCGGAGGCGCGGCTGTAGGGGCGCGTTCGACTCGCTCCGCGAGTGCGCCCGGTATGCCCGTGCGCCGCATCGAGTATGCCTGGACCCCCGGCTCGAGCGCCGAGGTAGCCAACGCCCTCCACCCAGGCATCGAAGGCGTAGAACCGGTGATCCGCCGCGTAGTACACGCCCTTCTGTACACGCTTGTAGCCGTCGTTGCCCACGCTGGGGTACGCGCCGCCAATGAACTCACCGTAGATGGTGATTTGTCCGTCGCCAGTGGGGTAGCGCTTCCGCAAAACCTGCCACATCTGCGCGAGTCCCGCCCGGTGTCTGTCGAGGAGGCCGTAGTGTCCGTAGAAGGCCCTGCGCCACGACCGAGCAGGCGGTAAGCGAGCAGGTCAGCAAGAGTGCGAGTGAAGAGATCTTGGTCGGGACCAGACAGTGGGTCAACTACCAGGTCCTGTGAATCGGCAAGACGAAACTCACCCGAACGGGCTTCCCGCGTTGTATACCCGACCGCCACGCGGGCATGCCGGACACGACATCACGCGCGGCCAGGTCAAAAGTGGGTATCGATTTCGTAATCGTCTCTACTCCCGTTATACTGCCGTCGGTTTCTACTACGAATCCTACCCGCGTCGTGTACCTCACGGGCCGACGCTTCTGTTTTGGCAATCTCGACGCGTCGAGCTTCAAGTGGCTGTAGATGTAGGTGAGCATGGCTGTTTCGGCGCAGTTCTTCAATTCTTGCAGCGTCGACGACGAATTTCCGCTTAGGGAGTCAGGACACGCTTCCGAGAAAAAATACGGCATTCGCTCTAAGAGTACAGCAGTATCGCCGACGCTTGGCATCGTGTCCGCCGCGGGTGAATCCGACGCGGGATAGACAGACGAACTTGTCGAGGGGCGTTCGGCAGAGCTATCGAGGGCTAGGGGTATCAAGCAGTACCAGAACCAGCTGAGCATTTCAAAAAAATTAGGTGTTCGCAAAGGTGAATTATTTACAGAAGACTCCTTCCTCTGCCGACCAGGCAATTCGGCGCACTCGTAGAGCGAGCCGAACGCACCTCACTCCCGCCCCAACACCCCCGCCAGCACGCCCTCCACCAACTCCGGCCGACTGTACGTCAGCATGTGCCCCTCGTCCTCCACCGTGATATCGGGCCGCGCGAAGCGGTAGGGCAGCGTCCGGTCGAGCGTTCCGTGCACGTGCGTCACGTTGGGCGGTGCCTCGGTCCGCTCCCAACGCACCATCAGACCGACGGCGCGCTGGAGGAATTTCGGATCCTTGGCGTAGATCATCTCGATGAAGAGGTCGCGCTGAGCATCGGCCATCGGCTCCATCTTCGGCTGGGCGCGCTTGGTGAACCAGCGCATCGTGCGGCCGCCAACCATTCGGTAAGCCGGGAGCGAACGGCCGAGCCGGTAGCCCGGTGGCAACTCGTCGCGGGTTTTGGCGGAAGCCACGATCACGACGTGCTCGGGGCGCAGCTGCTCGGCCAGCTCCGTCGCCACCATGCCGCCGAGCGAGACCCCGAGAATCCCGAAGGGCCGCGTCGTGTCGAACTGCTCGCGCGCGATACGCGCGGCGTACCCGGCCATCGTCTCGCGCCGGTAGGCGATCGGGAGCTTGACGTTGACCGTGTCGTAGTCGCTCAGGTCGAGCGCGTGGAAGAGCCGGTGATCGGCACCCGTGCCGGGGATGAGGTAGAGGCGAAGCCGCTCCCCGTCGGTGGTTTGGGCTTTCGCCAAAACGGCCGACTGCCACAGTAACACAAATAGTAGACATCTACGCATCAGTAGCGCTAACGCCTCACTACCGCGCATGGGTACGCATGGTGACTACCCTTGTCCCCCAGTGCACTTTCAGAACTCACCGCACTTTTTGAACACCTAGCACTTCACCTGACGAAGCCCACGCCCGCCGTGTGGTGAGTCGTCGGCGAGATCAGAATGAAGGCGCCATTTGAGCGGTGCTCCAAAAAGGCATCCGCATAGATCGCCTTGTTGAGCACGAATTCGACGTCTCCCATGTCGTTGAGGCCGAGTTGCGGCACGCCGCCCTCTTCGCGGGAGTAGTCGGGCGTGACGTGCGAAACGATGGCAACGGCTTTCGCCAAAACCCGATGTACGCCGTGCTGTAAGGTGAGCTTATCGCCGGGGCGCAGCGGCTGCGCATCCATCCAAACTACGGTGGCGCGAATCTGCTTGCGGGCCTCCGGGGCCTCACCGGTGCGCACGAGCATGTCGCCGCGACTCACATTGACCTCGTCGGCGAGGCTCACGGTGACGGAGGAGAGGTGCGTCGCTTCGTCGATACACTGAGCGGCGAAGTGGATCGACTTGACCGTCGTCTCCCGCATCGACGGCAGGATGGTCACCGCCTCGCCGACGCGCAATGGCGCTCCGTAAAGCCTCCCGGCAAAACCGCGAAAGTCGTGAAACTCTTCGGTCTTCGGACGAATCACGGACTGCACCACGAAGCGACTCCGCTCACCTTCGCGCTCGTGCTGGGTGTCGAGCGATTCGAGGTGCTGCAGCAGTGTCGGGCCGTCGTACCACGGCATTCTCCCGGAGGCATCCACGACGTTGTCCCCGAGCAGAGCGCTCACCGGGATGAACGTGACCCGCTGGTGCGCGTGGGCGCGTTTTAGCGTAAGCTGCTCAAAATCGGCCTTGATCTGATTGAAGCGACTTTCGTCAAAACCAACCAAATCCATCTTATTAATGGCCACGATGACCTCGTCGACGAGCAGCAGGTTGTTGATGAAGTAGTGGCGGTAGGTCTGCTCGATGACCCCTTTGCGCGCGTCGATCAGGATGATGGCCGCCTGCGAGGTCGAAGCTCCCGTCACCATGTTGCGCGTGTACTCCACGTGACCTGGGGTATCGGCGATGATGAAGCTCTTTCGCGGCGTCGAGAAGTAGATGTGCGCCACGTCGATCGTGATCCCCTGTTCGCGCTCGGCTACGAGGCCATCTGTCGCCAGCGAGAAATCCAGGTAGTCGTAACCCTTCTGCTTGGAGGTCCGCGCGATGGCCTCGAGCTTGTCGTCGGTTAGCGACCTGGTGTCGTACAGCAGGCGCCCGATCAGCGTCGACTTTCCGTCGTCGACGGAGCCGGCGGTGGCGATTTTGAGGAGGCCGCCTCTTTCAAGTGTTGAGGTATTCAAGGTTGAATTGTTGAAGTCGAAGGCAAGTGTACAAGGGTGAAGGTAGAAGGGTGAAGGAACTGCCGCTGCATTGGGATAGGGCCGGCTCACTACGGAAGGCCTAGGGGTTATCGCCTTCGACACTTCACCCTTCCCCCTTCAACACTTCCTAAAAATACCCCTGCTGCTTGCGCTTCTCCATGGCCGCCTCTGAGCGCTTGTCGTCGATGCGGGCGCCGCGCTCGGAGATCTTGGAACTCCTGATCTCTGCCACGACCCTGGTAATCGTGTCCGCGTGCGAGTCGACGGCCGCCGTGCAACTCATGTCCCCAACCGTACGGAAGCGTACGATCCGCTCTTCGACCGGCTCGTCGTCCGCGCGGAAGACGATGTCGTCTTCGGCGGACCAAATGAGTCCATCTCGCATGAACACCTGGCGTGGGTGCGCGAAGTAGATCGACGGAATTTCGATGTCGTCCTCCTCGATGAAGTTCCACACGTCGAGCTCGGTCCAGTTGGAAATCGGGAAGCAGCGTACGTTCTGGCCTAGATCAATCTGTCCATTCAGCATGTCGAAGAGCTCCGGGCGCTGATTCTTCTCGTCCCAGCTCCCGAAATCGTCCCGCACACTGAAGATGCGCTCCTTGGCGCGGGCCTTCTCCTCGTCGCGGCGCGCGCCCCCGATGCAGGCGTCGAACTTGAGTTCCTCGATCGCGTCGAGCAAGGTGGTGGTCTGGAGCATGTTGCGGCTCGCGTATTTGCCGGTCTCCTCGACCACCTTCCCGGCGTCGATCGAGTCCTGCACGTGCCGCACGATGAGGTCGAGCCCGTACTCGGCCACGAGCCTGTCGCGAAACTCGATCGTCTCCGGGAAGTTGTGCCCGGTGTCGATGTGCAGTAGCGGAAAGGGAATCTTGGCCGGCCAGAAGGCCTTGCGCGCCAGGTGGACGAGCGTGATCGAGTCCTTCCCACCCGAGAAGAGCAAGACCGGCCGCTCGAACTGGGCAGCCACCTCGCGGATGATGTAGATGGCCTCGTGTTGGAGGGGGGACATAGGGGTTGGGGGGTTGGGGGGTTTTGGGGTCTAAGCGGTTTAAGCGGTCTAAGCGGTCTAGCGTCTCGGCCTCCTGGGTCCCGCATTCACTTATGCAGTCCGCACTCCCGATCCGCCAGCGCCTTGGTCGGATCGTAGTAGCGGTCCTCGTTGGGGAGGCCGTGCGCGGCGAGGTAGACATCGAGGTCGGCGTCGGAGTAGTGGTAGAAGGGGCTCACCTTGAGGACGCCGTCAGCGCCGAGGCTCACGGTGTCTAGTGAGTCGCGCAGGGCGGTCTGGCCCTTACGTAAATTGGTGTACCAGCCGTCCGGCCGGTGCTCCGCCATGGCGCGACGAAAGGGCTCGAGCTTGACCTGGTCGGTGAAGGCGGCGTGTCGCGGATCGTCGACATCGGGGATGCCCATGAGGACGTCGCGGTGGGCGGTGGTTTGAGCCGGGACGTACAGGTGGACGTTGAGCCGGAGGCGCGCGATGATTTCCTCGGCGTGGCGGTAGGTGAAAGGGGTATTGTACCCGGTGTCGCACCAGACGACCGGGATGCCGGGCGAGACCTGTGTCACGGCGTGCAGGATAGCGACCTCGTAGGGGCGGAAGTTGGTCGTGAGTACTGGGCGCTCTACTCGGGAGAGGGTCCACGTGATCACCTCCGCGGGCGACCGAGATCGCAGTTCGGCATTGATGCCGGGGAGGGATGCGGCATTGATCGCTGGTCGGGTCATCACTTGTTTTTGCCCCAGCTCATCGCATTCCAGATGCGTTCGTGGAGGAAGTAGAGGAACATCTTCGTAAACAACTCCACCGAGCCGATCGACAAGGCTACCTTGATCTCACCCGTCACGAGCCAGGAGATGAACACCGTATCCATGGTGCCGATGATGCGCCAGGAGATGCTCTTGACGATGGAGCGCAGAGGCTTCTCCGAGCGGATGTCCGACTCGAAATCGGGCTTGAGCCCCGGGATCAGCGGCTCGTCCGGTGCGGCGGGGCCTCGGTTGAAGATCCGGTCGAAAAGGCGTTTGGAGGCGTGGAGCAGCAAAGGCTGGTGGGGTGGAGGCTTTTTGGGTCGGGGCGGGCGCGAAGGTAGGGCAAGGGGCGGTGCATGTGGTCCGGTCGTCCGCCTCGCTACAAATCCAATTGCGTGTTATCCCCCACGTTGATACTCCGCGGCTGTCCCGTCAGAATGGTGTCGTTACCGACGATGGAGTGTTCGATATTCAATTCGTAGAGCTGCGCGTACCGACCCACAATACTGTCCCGTACCATCGTCTTCTCGATCGTGGCGTAGTCCCCGATCGAGGCGTGCGGACCGATGATCGCGTCCGAGATCCGACAGCCCTTCCCGATCGTGACCGGGTGGATGATGATCGTGCGATCGAAGGCCGGCAGCGTCGACTCCGCGTAGCCGCGCTTATCGAGCAGCTGTTGGTTGGTGGCCAGCA
>JBGTKC010000194.1:0-18552 GCA_041744755.1 Saprospiraceae bacterium | reverse complement strand
GCAGACAAACAGGACCGCCGTCGCTATGCGAACGGGGACTGAGGAACTGGGATTAAGGATTGCTACCGACATAAATCTTGACTTCATCACGCTCGAGCGCATCGTTATAAACTTTGTTAATGTAGGTCTCTAGGTAGGCCGCGCGGCGCTGCTCGAGGACCATTTTGCGGAGTCTGGGCTCCAGGTAAGGTAGGGGAGCCTTGGCGCCGCGGCGCACGGACTCGAAGACTTTGACGAGGTACACCGCGTCCCCGTCCTCGATAACGCGCGAACCCGTGGGAATGTCGCCCGGCGCCGTCGGGAGGGCGAGTTCGAGTTCGGGGGCCTCGTACCAGCGGCGGGCGTCGAGTAGCGCGAGGCTCGCTACCTCCTGGGCGAGCTGCCGCAGCTGGGGCGTCACGAGCTCGTCCGAACTGGCCTGCCATGCGGCACGGAGCTCGTCGACGCGCGGGTGCTGCGCGGGAGCCTTAAGCACGAAGGCACGCACCAGTTGGTGCGGAGCCTCGAGGTTGGCTTCCATCTGCCCGTAGACGTCCGCTATCACGGCGGCCGCCACCACGGTGTCGACCTCGCTCGCGATAACTTGCTCCTCGAGGCGATGGCGTTGGAGGCTCGAGCGGTAGTCCTCCACGAGGCGGTCGATGTCTTCGGCCTCCGCGACCGCGAAGGCGGCCTGGTTCATGACGCTCGCCTCACGCGCCCAACGCGTGACGTAGTTGCGGAGGATGGCGAGGCTATCGGCGGTAGGCGTGCCGACTGGCACGAGGTCGCCGACCTCCGAGACGTGCAACTCGCGCGCGCCGACGCGCGCCAGTAGCGGGCTCTCGTCCCGGTGCTTGGCGAAGTAGCCACAGGTGGTGAGGCTCGCGCCCAGGAGCGCCACGCTTCCGAAGAGGAACAGGGGCCTTCGCGGGGGAGTGGGCACTATTTGATCAGGGATTCGAGGACGTCGTTGTTAGTCTCTACGGGGAACTCACGCTCCAGCGCGGCCACCCAGCGTCGCTCGAGCTCGTCCTGGTAATCGGCGATGACGTAGCCGCGGGCTTCGTTGAGTTTTTTTTGGCCTTTCGACAAAACCGCCCGCACCTGGCCCACGCGGATCGTCCCGCGGACCTCGTCGACCTGCGTGGGCACCTTGGTGCCGCGCTTCCAGGAGAGGGCGTCCAGGGCGGGCTCGCGACCGCGCTCGACCGTGCGCTCAGCGTGGGTCACGACCGTGGAGTCGGCATTGAACTTTGCTAAGACTTCGGCAGGGCTATGCTTGCGGGCGTACTTCGTCAGAGTGGCCTCGGTAGCGGCGAGCCTGGTAATCGGGAAGGTGTAGTAGTCCACCACGAGTCGCTCGTCCCACTGGTACCGCGAGGCGTTGGTCCGGTAGAAGGCCTCGAGGCCAGCGGTGTCCTGCGAAGCCTTGTCCCAGACGTTCACCTTGGTGGCTTCGAAGAGCAAGATGCCTTCCTCGTATTCGCGCATGAGGTTGTAGAAGGCCGGGTTGTCGGTATTGAGGCGCTCTTCGGCGAAGGCGATGGTCCTCTCGCTCACGAATTCGCCGTAAAGCTTCATCAAGGCTGCGCTCGGGTCCTCGCCGCGCATGTTGAGGCGGCGGGCCGTCTGCTGCTTGAGGTAGGCCTGGAAGTCGGCCGTCGTGTAGCGCACGTCGTCGCCGAGGGTAAAGAGTTCGCCCTGCCCCATGGACGGCAGCGACCACTCCGGCACGAAGAGGCTATCGCCGGGGTTGCGCATCAGGGCGTCGACGGCGGCCTGGTTTTGGCGAAAGCCGTACCTGGCCTGCGTCCGCCCTACCATCGCCCCGCGGCCGTCCTCATAGCGGGGCAGGCGCTTTACGCGGCTGTAGAGCTCCTGCTTCACCTCGGGCCACGATCCCTGGGGGCGCTGGCTCACGCGCTTGATGATGTGCCACCCGACGCGCGTCTCCACGGGGGCGGAGTAGTCGCCGGCCTTCGCCAAGCCGAAGGCAGCGTCCTCGAAGGAGCGGTCGTAGCGGTTGATCCCGAAGAAGCCGATATAGCCGCCGTGCGGGGCCGAGCGCGTGTCCTCGCTCAGGTCGGCGGCCAACTCGTCAAATTCGGCCCCGGCCTCGAGGGCCGCGTAGATGCTATCGATCCGCGCCTTCGCCCGCGCTGGGTCCGCGCCGTCGTCAGCGTCCTTGCGGATGAAGATGTGGGCGGCCTCGACCTCGCCCCGGGCGGGGCGCCGCGCAACGGGGCGGATGAGGTGATAGAATTGATCCGTACGGACGATCGGGCTCACGGCCCCGACGGGCGTCTCGTAAATGGCGTTCTCGAGGGCGTACAGGCCCGCGGGCAGCGGAGCCGTTACGAAGCCCACCGCGCCACCGTTCTCCGCGGCCGACGGATCCTCGGAGAGCGCCGCAGCCACCGCGCGCCAATCTTCTCCCCCCTCGACGCGGCGCCGGGCCTCGCGGATCTTGCCGTAGGCGGCGCTGGTATCCTGCCCCGCGGCTGGGAGTCTGATGGCGATGTGGAGGAGGTCCACGTCCAGGTTGCGGCGTTCGAACAGCTCGCGGGCGAGGGGCTCGGTGATCTCTTGGTCGGAGACGTAGCTGTCGGTCAGCTGGCGGCGGTAGCCCTGGAGCTCCTGGCGGAGGGCATCCACGGTGTCGAGACGCAGCTCGCGGGCCTTGGCCACCTTGAGCTTGAAGCGCTTGTAGAGGTCGAGGTACTCATTAACGGAGGCCTGGGTGTAGTCGGCGCTGTCGGCGTTGGTCTTGCGGTAGATGTAGTCAAACTCTTCGACGCTCACGCCGCGGTCGCCGACCGTAAAGAGGACGGGCGACTGCTGCGCCGAGACTACCGACACGCCGAACGCAAAGGCGAGGACAGAAAGGATACGCGGCCGTGGGGTCATACAGGGGGACGGGATTGGTCTTGGTGTAAAGCGGCGCGAATTTACGGTTTATTGCCAGCTAGCCGGTCAGCGGTAGAATACCCGCCGTACGCGGGGCCCGATCCCGGTGAAGACCTCGTAGGCGATCGTGTCGTACACCGCCGCCAGCGCCGCTACCGACTGGTGCCGCCCGAAGATCTCGACTTCGTCTCCGGGGCCGGCCTGTGGACATTGCGCGAGGTCGATCATCGTAAAATCCATACACACCGAGCCTACCGTCGGGCAGCGCCGACCGTCGATCGTGAGGGCGTAGGCACCGTGGCCCGCCGACCGACGCAGACCGTCGGCGTACCCGACGTTGACGATCCCGACCCGCCGGTCCACCACCGCGGCGCCGCCGAGGTTGTAGCCCACCACATCCCCCGCCTGCACGTCGCGGACCTGCACGAGTCGCGCCACCCAGCGGTGGGCGGGCTCGAGGGCATTGGGAGCCGCGTGCTCGAGGCCCAAGCCGTAGATGCCGAGCCCGAGGCGCACCATGTCGTGCTGGAGGTCGGGCAGCCGCCAAGCCCCAGCGCTGTTGAGGAGGTGGACCATCGGGCGGTAGCCGACCGCCGACGCGATCGCGTCCGCGGCACGCACCAGCGCGAGATTCTGTTTACCCGTAAACCCGTCGGCGTCGCTACGGTCGCTCGCGCTGAGGTGAGAGAAGACGCTTTTGATCTGGTAGAAGTCCGCTTTCAGTGCCCCAACAAGTTCCTGCAGTCCGTCACCCCCCGCGAGGGTAACGTCGAAGCCGAGACGCCGCATCCCCGTATCCACTTTGAGGTGTAGCGGCACATCAGCCTCGGCGCCGGCGGAGCTCCCGCGGTAAAGCAGGAGTTGGGTCAGGGAACTTACCTCCGGCTCAAGGCCGTACTCCCGCACGAGCGCGACCTCCTCCGCGAGGACGTGCGCCACGATAATCGGCACGCGTACACCCCGGCGCCGGATCTGGAGACCCTCGTCGACGGTAGCCACGGCGAGGTAGTCTACGCCGCGTTGCTCGAAGAAGGCTGCGACCTCGGCGCCGCCGCTGCCGTAGGCCTGGGCCTTGACCATGACGCACAACCTCGTGGACGGCGAGAGCCGCGCGCGGTAGGCGGCGATATTGTGGGCGAGCGCGGCGAGATTGATCTCGAGGCGCAGCTCGTGGCTCTGTTCGCGCAGCCGTCTCGCGATCACGTCCATCCGCGCCGCGCGCGGACCCTTGACGAGCACCGTAGCCCGTTCTAGCGACAGCCGGTCGAGCTGTGCCAGGCAGGCGGATGTTTCCGCGAAGTGGACATTGCTCGCAGCCGCTTCCGCAGGCGCGTCCCCGCCGACGGTGACCAAGCGCGCGACACCTGCCCGCTCGGCCAGGCCTGTGATCTCCCGGTACGGCTCCACGTCACTCCCGAGCCCGCGCGCCGGCAGGCCCACGATCCAGACGCGCGGTCCGTCGAGGAGCGCCTGCTGCGTGAAGAACTCCGCCGCAGCCGCGAAGCCCTCCACGTCCGCCGAGTAGCTGTCGTCGATGACGCGGATACCGTCGCGACCGGCGTAGGCCTGGAGGCGCATCTCCTCGTGCGGCAGCAGGCTGATGGCCGCGGCTAGCGGACCCACAGGCTCGCGGACCGACGCCGAGCCCAGGGCAGCATTGAGAAGTAGTGCCCCGAGCACGGCGTGACAGAGGTTCTGTCGAGAAGCTACGTCGAGGAAGGGGCAGGGGAGGGTGAGTTCGGCTTTCGCCAAAACGCTCGGCGGAAGTCCCGAGAACAGTACCTCGCCGCGGTCGAAGCGCACGCGGATCCCATCGAGATCGCCATAGGTCGGCTCGCCGCTAGGATGGAGCTGCCTCCAGGGAGTCGGTTGCAACTTGGGTGCAAACTCCCGCAACCAAGCCCTCACCTCCCCGTCGAGCCAAGCGTCGTCGGCACAGTAGACGAGTGCGCTAGCGCTGGCGAAGAGCGACAGCTTCTCCCGCAGTTTCTCACGGCGGTCGGCGAACCCGGCGTCGTGTGCTGCGCCGAGATTGGTCAGCAGGCCGATCGTTGGTTGGGCCAGGGGCGTGAGTCGCGCCATGTCGCCGCGCTGCGATACGCCCACCTCGAGGATAGCGGCCTGCCGGTCGGCGTGGAGCACGCTGAGCGCCACGCCGAGTTGGGAGTTGTAGCTGCCCGGACTCCGGTACACCGGCTGCCCGAGCTCGCGGAGGAGGGCATACGTCCACTCCTTCACGATCGTCTTTCCATTAGAACCGGTGATGCCGAGGACCGGGCCAGCATAGTTTTCGCGGGCCACCTGCGCGAGGTGCTGAGTGGCGGAGAGCACGTCCGCGACGATCCAATATGTAGCCACGTCCGTGACCGCCGGTAAGAAGGCCTCGAAGTCGCGCGCGCTTACGCAAAACATCTCGACCCCACGCTCGATAAGGGACGCGACGTAGCTGGCGCCCTTGCGCGCGCCCGCACCGAGCGCCAGGAAACAAGTGCCTTCGACAGGGAACGGCAGGCGCGAATCGAAGACCCAGCGCTGGATCAGCTGCCCATCCGCGCCCCGGCCCGCCGCAGACCCACGCACTATGTTCCCACCCGCCGCGGCGGCTGCCTGGTGGAGAGTAAACCTGGTCACGGCCGCAAAGGAAGCTCCGCGGCGGCGGTGCCCGTTTACCTTCGCCGCCATGGAGCCACGCCCGATTCGCAGCGCACTCATCTCGGTTTACCACAAGGACGGCCTCGAGCCTCTCCTCGGGCTGCTGACCCGCCACGGGGTCAAGCTCTACAGCACCGGCGGCACACAGTCCCACCTCGAGAAGTTAGGCTACGCGGTCACTGCCGTCGAGTCGATCACTGGCTACCCGAGCATCCTCGACGGGCGCGTCAAGACCCTACACCCGGCCGTGTTCGGTGGGATCCTCGCGAAGCGTGAGCCGGGTCACCTCGCTGAGCTAGCCGAGCACGACCTCCCTGAGATCGACCTCGTGATCGTCGACCTGTACCCCTTCGAAGACACGCTCGCCAATACTTTGGACGAGGCGCAGATTATCGAGAAGATCGACATCGGCGGCATCAGCCTCATCCGGGCCGCGGCGAAGAATTACCACGACGTGGCGATCATTCCAAGCCAGGCCACTTACACTCTGGCGCTCCGGATGCTCGAAGCCGGCGACGGGCGGCTCACCGTTGACGACAGACGCGTCCTCGCCGGGTACGCCTTCGCTGAGAGCGCACGCTACGATGCGGCTATCAGCAGCTATTTCGACACTCAGATCCAAGATGCGGCGATCGGCGGCGGCGACGACGCACGGACCGGCGCACACGACAACCCCGCAGGCGGTGAGCGGGGACTACGCAGCCCCGGTACCCATGCGAGATTCACCACCGAGGCGGGCCCTGCGAATGCCTTGCGCTACGGGGAGAACCCGCACCAACGCGGCACCTTCTTCGGCGACCTCGGGGCCACCTTCACGCAGCTGCACGGCAAAGAGTTGAGTTACAACAACCTGGTCGACGCAGAGGCCGCGCACCAGTTGATCGCCGAATTCACGCTAGCCGATCCGACGGCTGTAGTCATCAAGCATACCAACGCCTGCGGCGTAGCTACTCGCGCGACGCTGGGCGACGCCTGGCGTGCTGCGCTCGCCGGGGACCCGGTGTCGGCGTTCGGGGGGATTTTGGCCTTCAACCGTACCGTCGATCTCGCCACCGCCGAGGAGATGCACAAGCTCTTCTTCGAGGTCGCCCTCGCGCCGGGCTACGACGCGGATGCGCTCGCGCTGTTGCGAGGCAAAAAGGACCGCCGCCTGCTGCAGGTCAACAGTTTCGCGCGCGGTATGCTGCAATTCCGATCGATGTTCGGGGGCGTCCTCGAACAGGAGGCCGACCTGCGGACGGTGACGCTCGACGACCTTCAAGTGGTCACGGCGGTGGATCCGACGCAGGCGCAGGTCACGGATATGCTCTTCGCAAATATTTGTGTGAAGCACCTGAAGAGCAACACGATCGCCCTGGTCCGCGACCAGCAACTACTGGCGATGGGCTGTGGTCAGACCAGTCGCGTAGACGCGCTCAAACAAGCCATCGCAAAGGCGGTCGCGCTGGGGTTCCACCTTACGGGCTCCGTGATGGCGAGTGATGCCTTCTTCCCGTTTCCGGACTGCGTAGAGATTGCCGCAGCCGCCGGGGTAGCCGCCGTCATTCAGCCGGGCGGTTCGATCCGCGACAAGGACAGCGTCGCGGCGGCCGACGAGGCCGGGATTGCGATGGTGACCACGGGCGTGCGCCACTTCCGGCACTGATGTCGAGCTCCGTAGATACATCCGGATCCGAGGTGGGGTCGCCTAAGGCCGCGGCGCCTGTCGCGAATGAACTACTGAAGCCGGCGAGCGAGACGTGGGTACTCGACTTAGGCAACACGCGGGTCAAGTTCGGTCGCGTGGTGCGTGGGTCCTTGGTCGAGGTACACGCGTGGCCGCGGGGTGAGCAGGCGGTGGCGCTGGCGTGGCTGCTCAAGCAACGCAGCGGCGGCTACGCCTTGCTCTCCGGCACGGGCGACGAGGATTTTTGGCGGTCTAGCCTGTCGGCACTCGCGCCTTGCTGGAGCTACGCACCCGGTGATCCGCTGCCGGTGAAGCTGTATTACGACACGCCGACGACGCTCGGGGTGGATCGGCTGGCAGCGGTCGTGGGAGCGCAGGCGATATACCCTCAGACCGATGTCATGGTCGTGAGCCTCGGTACGTGTATGACGGTGGAGTATTTAACGGTGGCGGGTGAGTACCTCGGTGGGAGTATCTCGCCCGGGGTGGGGATGCGGATGCGGTCTATGCATGAATTTACCGGTAAGCTGCCCCGCGTACCCTTGGTTTTGCCGAAAGGCGTCCCCGTCGGCACCAGCACCGCGACAGCCCTCCAACAAGGGGCTATCAGGGGCGCGGCACTCGAAATGAATGGTTGGTGGGTGACGTTCCAGCAGTTACGCCCCCCCGCCACCACGGACCCGGAAGCCCGACTACTGATATGTGGCGGGGACGCCGCACTTTTGCACCCGCTTAGTCCCCCCGGGTCCGAGCTGCGCCCACACCTCGTTCTGGAGGGACTGGCCCAACTACACGCATATGCCCTCAGCGCCTAAACTCCTCCTCGCGATCGCCCTCGGGTGTGGTGCCCTCGGCGCCGCAGCTCAGGAGATCTCGGACCCGAAGACCAACTCTCCCTTCTCGCGCTTCGGCCTCGGCGACCTGGGCGACCCGAGCTACGCGACGCAGTCCGCGATGGGGGGCGTGGGCCTGGCGTTCTCGGATTCGCACGTCGCTAATCCCCTCAACCCGGCCTCCCTCGGCGCTCTCAGGTTCGCCACTTATCAGGTGGGGCTTGGTTTGTCGCGCGATGTCCTTACGGCGAATGGGCAGCAGAACAAGGGCATCGGCGGTAACCTCCAGTACCTCAGCCTCGCGTTCACGACCCGCAACACCCTCAACGACCTATTCGACGCCCGAACCCGGAAGTACCGATACTCCACGCTGCTGTCGGTGTCGCCGTACAGTAGCCAGGGCTATAGTATACAGCTGACCTCGCAGCAGCCCGCGGTCGGTACGGTGGTGAACACCTTCCTCGGGACTGGCGGCTTCTACCGGTTGCGCTCCCAGCACGCGCTCGAGATCGACAAACGATTGCGCCTCGGACTTGGCCTGAGCTACATTTTCGGGCGAACCAACTCGCAAATCCGCGTCGGGACGCCCGATATCCCCGGGAGTTCGACAATCACGGATACGGAATCCTCGCGCGTGCGCGGGGTCGAGATCGAGGTTGGAGGACAGTACGATATCGTTTTGGCGACAGCTGAAGAACGCCCATCGAAGGTCCTCACGCTCGGGGCCACGTTCGCCTACACCGGCGACCTCACCGGCAGCGGGCAGCGCTCGGTGACGCGGCTCAACCTGTTCCCGAACAGCTCGAGCCTCCTGGACACCCTGCAGTTCGATGCCGATGAGTCCCAGCGTCTCACCATGCCGCTCGCGTTTGGTGCCGGTGTGTGGTACCGGAACGTCAACCACTTCAGCTTCGGGGCGGACGTGGTCTACAAGACGTGGGATCGCTACCGCGACAACCTCAATCCGGGCGAGGAGCTGCGGAGCGGCTTCCGCTTTGCTGTCGGTGGCGAGTGGATCCCCGACTACCAGACGTTTAATAAATACCACCGCATCGTGCGCTACCGTCTCGGGGCCTACCACGCCTCGGATCCACGGAGTGGCGTCGACGCGGATCGGGGGGTAACGCTGGGCTTTGGGCTACCTGTGGTTCGCCCTCGCGAGGAATTATCCTATGTTAATTTGAGCCTAAACGCCGGATCTCTTGTTACGCCCGGGGACATAGACCAACGATACTTGCGTTTGACGGTGGGCTTCGCCCTGACCGACAATACCTGGTTCTACAAACGACGCTTTAAGTAAAACTTACACATGACGATTAAATCAATATTAGGAGTAGTCTTGGGCTTGGGTTTCGCCGGACTCGTCCAGGCGCAGGCCGACCCGTGCGCTACCTGGGAGAAGCTCCCCCCTAAGCAGAAGGATGAGGCGATCACCAACCACACGCTCTACCGTGACTTGGTGAAGGCGCAAAACTTCGAGGAGGCCTTCCCGATGTGGCAGAAAGTCTACAACGTAGCCCCGGCCGCGGACGGGAACCGCTCGACGCACTATGCGGACGGCCGCGCCATCTACCTCGCTAGATTCAACGCGAGCACTGACACCACGGAGCAGAAGATGTACTCCGACAAGGTAATGGAGCTGTTCGCGCAGCAAGTGCAGTGCTACCCCAAGGAGGCTGCCGCGGTATATCCTAACCAGATCTACTACATGTTCTACGTCCTGAAGCGCCCCTACGAGGAGCTTTACACGGTCCTCAACAAGACCATGGAGGTGAGTGGCGACAAGACCGACTTCCGCGTCCTCGCGCCCCTCGGCTATGTGACGACTTACCAGTACTCGGCTAAGAACATCGACCAAGCCGAGGCCCGGCAGACGATCGAGCGCGCCCGCAAGATCGCCGCGGCCAACGCAAGCGGGCCGAGTGCCGCCGACTACGCCGAGGCCATCGAGATCCACGACGACGTAGTCGCCTCCATCGAACCCTACGTGTTCGATTGCGCTTACTTCAAACCGAGGTTCGAGGCTGAATACCGCGCCAATCCCGACGATTACGACAACTACGAAAGCGTACTGCGCCAACTATTGCGCGCCGGCTGTGACCGCAGCGATGCCCTTGTCCAGGAGCTCGACCAAAAGGTACAAGACGCCCGCCGCGCCGAGTACGAGGCCAACAACCCGATGTCGGTTGCTGCCGCGTTGTACGACTCCGGAGACGTAGACGGTGCCCTCGCCAAGTACGAAGAGGTGGCCTCGACGGCCGATGCCAAGCTCAAAGGCTCCATCTACCTCCAGATGGCTGGCATCTACCGCATCGACAAGAACAGCGCCTCGCAGGCTCGCAACTACGCCCGTAAGGCCGCTGCCGCCCGTCCGGGCTGGGGCAAGCCCTACCTGCTGATCGGCGACCTTTACGCCGGGTCTAGCCGCAGCTGCTCGACCGATCCCTTTCAGCAGCGCGTCGTGATTCTCGCGGCCATGGACGAGTACGCTCGCGCCAAGTCCGATCCGGAGACCGCCGGAACCGCCCAGGGACGTATCAACAAGTACGCCGGCTCCACGCCTTCGGCGGAGATGCTCTTCCAGCGCGGGATCAAACCCGGATCTACCGCCAGCACCGGTTGCTGGATCGGCGAGACGGTTACCCTTCGCTAAGGTCCCATCACCGCAACTAACCCCTTTTAGCCCGGAGACACTTACGTGACTTCGGGCTATTTTATGCCCTACCTTCCCCTCGCAAACCCTATAGATCTATGAGACTACTTACCCACGCCGTAGCGCTCGTCCTTTGTGTTGCCGCGGCCTGTACCCCGAAGGCAACCGATACGAGCACCGCGTCTAACAAAAAGCCCACCGCCGCCACCCAGTCGACGCAGCCAAGTATGATGGGCGGCAAGAAGCTCAGCGACTGCCGCAAATTCACGGACAATCCCAATGCCGACGCCCTCACGGACGATTACGTCGTGTACCGCGACTTCATCAAAACGGAGAACGTAACCGCGGCCTACCCTCTGTGGCAAAAGGTTTACGCCGCAGCTCCGGCCGCCGACGGGATGCGCAATACGGTGCTCGCGGACGGCATCTACTTCATGGAATATTTCATGGGCCAGACCCAAGAGGCGCCCAAGAAAGACGAGTACCGCAAACGCGTCTTCGAGCTCTACGACGAGATCGACAGGTGCTATCCCGATGGCGGCTTCGTGCCCGCGCGTAAGGGGTTCGACTACTTCTACAAGTACCCTGATGCCATCAGCAAACTCGACAACTATAATCTCTTTAAGGAGGCCGTCGAGCGCGACAGCACCGACGTAGGCGAGTACGTCCTCAATCCAATGACCAGCCTATTGGTAGACCTCCACGAGTCCGGGGACGTAAGCGACGACGAGGCTAAGCAGATGGGGCGCTTCATCCTGGATCGCCTCAAGAAATTGGAGGCTTCCGCCAAAACCGCTAACGACCGCGAGCGCGTCAACCTCATCAAGGGCTACGTGCCGGATCGCCTCGTTTACTTCGAGCAGCTGAAGGGATTCTACGACTGTGGCTACTACAAAGGTAAGTACCTCCCCGAGCTGGACGCCAATCCCAACGACTGCGTCCTGCTTTCCCAAACGATCGGTTACCTCCGCTACGGCGGCTGTAGTTCTAGTGATCCCGATATTGCGCGCTTGACCGCTCGCTACAACGAGAGCTGCCGAGAGGTGGCCGTCGGCCCGAGCGGCTGTAGCGCCAACTCCCTATTGCAGAGCGGCGACTACCGCGACGCCATCGAGTGTCTCGAAGACCGCTACAACAGCACGGCTGAGTCCAGCAAAAAAGCCGAGCTCGCCCTCGTGATCGCAAAGGTCTACTACGGCAACCTGCGTAACTTCAGTCAGTCCCGCGCCTGGGCTCGCAAGGCCGCCGGCGATCGCGGCGGCTGGGGCGAGCCGTACATCTTGATCGGCAAACTCTACGCCTCGAGCGGACCGCTCTGCGGCACCGGCACCGGCTTCGATTCGCAACGTGTGGTCTGGGCCGCGATCGACCAGTGGGTCAAGGCCCGCAGCGTCGACGGCGGCGTCGCCTCGGAGGCCAACCGCCTCATCGGCAATTACAATCAATACCTCCCGACGAAGGGCGATCTCTTCAGCCGGGGCCTCAAGGAAGGCCAGTCGTACACCGTCCCTTGCTGGATAGGTGAGTCGACCACGGTCCGGGGGATTTAAGGCCGTAATGCCAACCCCGCAGCACTACTCTCGCCAAGGGCGCAAAAGCTGGATGATATACTATGTGCCCTCTGCATGTTTAGGTAAGGCGCCATTGCACTGGAGTAATGGCTAGCCCGGCCGCTTCGCTCTCTTTGCGCGCCAACACTCCAAATCATAGAACCCTACCGCATAGCCCTGCCCCAATTCGAGGGACCCTTCGACCTTCTCCTGTTCTTCATCGAGCGGGACGAGATTGACGTGGCCAACATCCCGATCGCGAAGATCACGGATGACTTCCTCGGCTACATCCGGGAGGCGAAGGCGCTCGATATCAGTCTAGCGGGAGAGTTCATCGTGGTGGCTGCGACTCTGGTTTCGATCAAGGCGCGCGTCCTCTTGCCCCGCCTCGGCCGAGACGAGACCGGTCGTGAGGTCGACCCCCGTCAGGAGCTCATCGACCGCCTCGTCGAGTACCGCCGCTACCGCGGGATCGTCGACGAGATGCGCGCGCTAGAGGAGACGCGCAGCCAGCAATTCTCCCGCCCGCTCGTGGAGCAGCTCTCGGGAGAAATTTTGGGCGACGCTCGCGCCGAGGCCGAGTGGGAGTCCGTCACGCTCTATAAGCTCTTGCGTGCTTTCGAGCGGGTACTCGCGCGCCAGCAGCAGCGTGAGACCCGCCCGGTGCACCGTGTGATGCGCTGGCCGTATACCGTCGAGGAAGAGCGGGAGCGCATCCTGCGCAACGTCCGCCTGCGTGGGTGCGTGCCGTTCGCGATGCTATTCGACGTCCGCATCAACCGCATCCACGCCATCGTCACGTTCCTGGCTTTACTCGAGCTCCTCAATGCCGCACAGGTTGGAATCCAGGTCAGCGGCGACGAAGTGAACGACTTTCTCATCAAGGAGCCGATGCACGAGCCGCGGGATCCCGGAGCGCTAGCGCTCCGGGCAGAGTCGAACCGCCTCACGGCATCCGCAGTGGGCGATTGGTCAGCGATCGCGGAAGTGAAGTAGCAGACACGCCGAATGCGACGGCAACCCGGTGGTGCGAGCGCATCGTTGCAGGCCCTAGCGACAGGTACTATCGCGTCGGGGGTTCTCCCAGCCACGACCCGATCCAGTCTGTCCAATCCATGCCGGGGGGCAGGTCACCGAAGCCGAGTGAGCCAGCGCCATCCACCGGGCCTACCTCCGTTGGTTGATGACTGGGGTCAATACCCGACAACGGATTTGACTGGGTTGCCGGCTCGCGGAGCAAGTGCCCGAGCGCCACATTTAGCTTGCGACGCTCAGACTTAGTGAAGTGACTCATCGTGCGCCGGAGAACAGGCAACAGCTTCCGAAAGTCGTCGAGGGGTATCCTCTCCAGCCATTCGGTGACGGCCTCGAGGACCAACGGCTGGTAGACGAGCACCTGCGCGCTGCTGTACAGAAACCCCTCCACGTAGTGACCCGTGGTGTCGAGGGCTTCCCCCTTAGCGAGCGCTCGCCCGAGCAGGCTGCCGGACTCACCCGTGAGCATCGCCTCAGCATCCAATAAGGTCCGGTGCGCGAAACCCCTCAGCAGTGGGTGTGCTCGTTTGGCGTAGACGAGCCCCGTGAGGGCGCGGTTCCAGAGCTCGCGGAGGCTCGTGTCCTCCAGCATCCCTATGTAAGGCTGGAGGCACTTCAACAGCTCAAAGCCGAGTTGGGCAGCCGCCTCGTCGATGTCTTCACTGGCGGCGGCGAGCCCGACAGCCAGCTTCGGCAACAAGGTAGCGTTGACGGTCTCCAGGGTGACGGCGTCCTCGAGGCGCAGGGAGTGGTAGCGCGCCAGCCGCAGGAGGCTTGGCAGGGCGCGGGCCAACATCCAGGTGTCGACGGTTGCGGCGGCGCGGGCCTTGATCACCTCAGCGAGCCAGGCGAGCTCCTCGGGGAGTCCAGCGAGGACGATGAGGTCGACGGCACGGACTAGTTCGATTAGATCGTCGGCCTCGGCGAGTCGCTCGTGGAGCGCGTGCCTCGCCGCGGCTTCGACGGTTTGCCCGTGGCGGTGGGCGCTGATGAGTAACAACGCGAAGTCGGGTTGCCAGTGCAGGCGCCAGCTTTCCTTGAAGGTGCCCAGCGAACGACCGTGATCGGGGATCCGATCGCCGAAAGGAATGTCGAGCAGTAGCAATTGGCAAATGAGCTGCGAGGCGGCGAGGTGGGCATCCTTACGGAGGTCGAGGGTTTTCTCCGCTGGCTCCATGTCGCGGTAGACCTTGAGTAATCGAACATCCTTGAGTCTGGCCTCCAGGTCCTGCTGTAGGGGCAGACTTGACATGCCCACGGGGACACTACCGCTGGTCCGAAAGCTCTCGACGCTGCGCATGGCCCGGTCGAGTAGGAGGTCCGAGCCTTGCGCCAGCGTGCTCCGGGCGGCTTCCTGGATTTCGTCGAGGCCTTCCAGCGCGAGTCCTCGTAAGCTTTTGAGGCTGCTCGCGAGTTCGACCGCGTCGACGATTTGCGCCGTGGAGGCCGCGGCACCCGACTCGCGCATCTCGCGGGCGATCATCGTGAGGTAGGCGTCGACGGCGTTGGCGGGGTTCTGGTACAGCAGGTCGTACCACACTGGCGAGACCACGCCTGCGCCGTAGCCGCCGCCGCTACGCAGGCGCTGGTAGGTCCACGGGATCCAAGCGTAGGCCAATTTGTTGGGAGCGAGGCCAGTTTTAGCGGAAGCGTAATCGGCGCCCGTTTTGCGCAAGCGCGCCATCAGTGACTTGTCCTCGCCATCGGGAAGGGCCGCGGAGTGCCAGGCGCCGCAGACTAACGCCACGTGTTCGATCCCGCCCCGGAAGGTCTTCGCGAGCTCGCGCGCCATGTGCATCTCGCGCAGCGCGCACTCGGGGTCGGTAGCCTCGGGGTAGGCCTCGCGCAGGGTCGAGATCATCGCGGTGACGGCGGGGAAGATGCCATCGGCATGATCGGCGAGCTCGAAGGTCTTCTCCCACCAACGCTCGCGATCGCTGTACCCGGCGAGCTTGGCCAGCTCCCCGAGCGGGTCGACGCTTATGCGGTGCTTGCCCTTCGACTGCTCGTTGAGCGCGATCATCACCTTAGCGGGCAGGTCGACCGGCACGATCGGAATGCCGCGCTCGGCTGCCCACCGCATGGCCACCCATTCTGGACTAAAGTTGGCGAGCGGGTAGTACAGCGCCTGCCGAACGTCATCCGTCGCGTAAGCCACGAGCGCCACCGGAGCACGCAGCGCCGTATCCCCGACGTGGATCAGGGCGCTCGCGAAATCTGCCGGCATCTCCACCGCTAGCACATCCGGCGGGTCTCGCTCGAGGGCACGCAGCGTGGCCTTGGCCGAACCAGGCCCGTGGTGGCGGATGCCGTAGGTACTCAGGCGAGCCACGACTAAAGCTCCGGAGTTGTGGGCCCGAATTCCGTAAGGGCCTCGTACCACGCTCGCCAATCCCCGGTGCGCTGCCGCAAAACCCCCTCCACGTAGCTGCGCCAGGCGGCGCCGTCCCTCTCGGGGTCGCGGACCACGGCGGCGCGCAGGCTCGGCGCCAGGTCGGCGATCCGCGGCTGCCCGTCCCCGAAGAAGGTAGCCAGGCTAATGGCGTTCTCGACCACGGAGATGGCCTCGGCGGTGGAGAGGCCTGCACTCGTCTCCTGGACCTTCACGGCGCCGTCGAGGGTCTTACCGCCACGCAGCTCCCGGAAGACGGTCACGAGGCGCTCGATCTCTGAGATGGTGTCGGCTTTCGCCAAAACCGCCTGTGCCGCCCCGACGCTGGCCCGCTCTCGCACGATGCGGATTTCCTCGGCGAGGGTAGCGGGGGCAGGGAGCAAGACAGTGTTGAAGCGACGCCGTAGCGCCGTAGATAGCTCGTTGACGCCGCGGTCTCGCTCGTTGGCCGTGGCGATGACATTGAAGCCAGCGACCGCCTGGACCTCCGTGCTGAGTTCGGGTACGGGCAGGGTCTTCTCGCTGAGCACGGTGATCAGGCTATCCTGCACCTCGCTCGGGATGCGGGTGAGTTCCTCGATGCGCACGAGGCTCCCACGTTGCATCGCCTCCATCACGGGGCTCGGGACGAGGGCCTCACGCGAGGGACCTTTGCTGATGAGCGAGGCGTAGTTCCAACCGTAGCGCAGGGCGTCCTCGCTGAGCCCGGCGGTGCCTTGCACCAGAAGGGTAGAGTCGCCGGAGATGGCGGCGGCGAGGTGTTCGGAGACCCAGGTCTTGGCCGTACCGGGGACGCCGGCCAGTAGTAAGCCTCGCTGGGTGGTGAGGGTTGCGACCGCGACCTCCATCAAGCGTCTGTCGCCGATGTACTTCGCGCGAATCTCCATGCCGTTGAAGGAGCCCCCCATAAGGTAGTCGACCACGGCGCGGGGGGACAGGCGCCAGTTGGTAGGCGCAGGGTGGGTGTCGGTGTCGGCGAGGTGCGAAAGCTCGACCGCGTAAACTTGCTCATGGTGGGGACGGAGGATGTGGGCTGGGCGGGCGTCGGGCATTGGCGGTGGTAAGCTACGGGGTGGGTGAAGGCTATGGCTCAGAGATCGTTCATCGTTGTGAATTTTGAGCCCCGCGTGCCGCCGCCTGTCGGTTTCTTTCTAAGCAATTGGAGTTTGATGTGCTAGGTAAGGCTCGTATGCACGCGGGTAGGCGCGGTTGACTTCGGTGGCTTTCGCCAAAACGCTGAGCATCTGCTCTGGGAGTTGGCCGGAGTGAGGCTTTCGCTCGAAGTCGTGGAGGAGCCCGACGGTGTCGGGGTGGAGCTTGAGGACAAATCTGGTGGCTAAGGCACTGGCCCCGAAGGCCAGACCGCGCAAGGCGTCGGTGGCGAGGCGTTCGCTGTCTTCGAGGTTCAGGGTGTGCGGGCCGACGCGAAGGAAATCCACGAGTGTGGGGTCGGCCCAGCCATTGGTTGCAGTCTTAGCGAAGTTGCCCAGGGAGCGAGCGTAGTCTTCGGCGTCCATGGCGGCGAGGCAGGTCGGGAGGGCGGCTCGCCGGCGGAGGAGTTGGTTGTCGCTCCGTGTGGCGAGATCGAACAGGCGCGCCGCTGTGGCACTGGCGCAGGTGAGGTGTGCGGCGAGGGCCAGGTCTTCGAAGCGCGCAGCGTCGAGACTTGAGCTAAGGTGGCCAGCTACGCTATCACTCAGGGTCTGCACAGCCCGTGCCCGTTCAATTTGGAGGGCCGCAGATAGGATATTGTCCTGCTGGTGGGTGGCGCTCGTTGCGGAGAGCAGGAGTTGCTGACGCAGTAGAGGGGGCGTGGCCGCGGAGGAATCGGCCAGCAGTTCCGCGATTTGGTCAACGTGGACGGTGGCGTTGAGTCGCCCTTCGCGCAGGAGTAGGAGGAGGCTTGCCGTGCTGACGGTGTCTAGATCTCTTCGCTCGATTATTTCAGCAAGGATCAGTTGATACGGTTGCCCGAGTTTTGGCGGAAGCCCACTGGCCTGCGCGACGCCGAGGGCGAGGCCCAGTAGTGACGGCCGCAGCTTACGCTCGCCGGCGCCCGCGGTTTTGGCGAAAGCCGCCCGTATTTGGTCCGGGAGGAAGTGCCCGCCGCTGCTGTACGGGCTCTCTGGCGCGAGGGCCATGAGGTAGGCGCCCCGCGGACCGATAACGCTGAGGTGGCCGGGGCGCAATGTGCGTCGAGAGTCCATCCTGGCGAGAGCGCGTAGTAAGCCCTGACCCGGTACTAACAGCCGGCGCTGCGCGAGAAAGCCATCGGCGTCGTCGGCCCCGAGGGACACGAGCTCAGACCAGAGGTCAACGATGGTGGTCTCTAGCTCACCGAAGGTCGGATGGGCCGGCAGCGGCGGCAGGGCCTCGGTAAACACTGGCGGCACAGGATGCTCGAAACGCTGCGCTCCGGCGAGAGCGGCCTCGGTAAGCAAGGCGAGACCCCGGCGCGCCGGGGCATGCGCTCCGCCGGAGATACGCCCACCCCGCTCGGAATGCTCGGCGGAAAGGGGCTTGCGCGAAAGTCCGAGGAGGAGGGAGGCGGAGGTCACGGGGGCGGTTGGTTGGGGGATGACGGTGCGGTGCGCAAAGGTCGGGAAGGTGGGTATGGCGAACGAGTGTTGTCGGACTATCTTTGCGGCCGATTTCGGGGGGCACCCCGGAAGTACAACAAATCGAGTTAGCGACATGGCGAATCAAGGCCAAGTAAAGCAGGTGATCGGACCTGTAGTAGACGTGAGCTTCGCCGGCGAGGGCAGTGTCCTCCCGGAGATCTACAATGCACTAGAGATTTTACGCCCCGGCAGCGACACCCTCGTGTTGGAGGTCCAGCAGCACCTCGGCGAGGACAGCGTCCGTGCCGTTGCCATGGACTC
>JBGTKC010000193.1:0-5950 GCA_041744755.1 Saprospiraceae bacterium | reverse complement strand
GCTCGTCTTCGGTAAAATCTCGACGGGCGCCCAGTCCGACCTCGACCAGGTCACTAAGATGGCCTACTCTATGGTAAGTGTCTTCGGGATGAGCGATACCGTAGGGCAGGTGTCCTTTTACGGGATGCAGAACGAGAGTTTCACGAAGCCCTTCTCCGACTCGACTGCTACTAAGATCGACGACGAGGTTCGCCGGATCGTGCAATCTCAGTACGAGCGCGCCCAGGATCTCCTGCTCGAGCGTCGCGAGGAGCTCAACATCATCGCCCGCCAGCTCCTCGACCACGAGGTGATCCTCAAGAGTGACGTAACCCGTCTCATCGGCGAGCGCCCCTTCGATTACACTCCGCCACCGTCGGCTAGTAAAGGATTCCCACCCGAGCGCGACATCATGGTCGAGGAGCAGATCGAGGAGGGAATATAGGGGGATTCTAAGTGCTTAGGTGCGGGGTGCGCCAGTCCGTTCTAACATGGCTTTACAAATTCTCCCTCCTTTTCGACTCCGTGCTTGCTAGTCCAAACCCCGCCGCCCAGGACTTCGCCAGATCAAATTGGATCCACTCCGCCGAAAGGTGGATGTCGAGCGAGTCGAGGCGGCCCGGACCCAGGTTCTGGTAGCCGTGTGGGACGTTGGCCGGCCCGAACACGAGGTCGCCCGCCTCCGCGTCGATGACCTCGTCGCCGACGGTGAAGCGCGCGCGACCCTCCTGGATGGTGAAGACCTCGTCGTAGGGGTGGACGTGCAGCGTCGGGCCCTCGCCCACCACGTCGGTGACGTAACGGATTAGCGTGAGGCCCGTGCCGACGGCCTTGCCCTCAAATAGGCCCCGCAACGCCTCGCCGGGGTTTTGCCAGTCGGCGGACAGGAGCTTCTGGGGTTTGGCATGAGAAATCTTAGGCATAGCGTAGGGGTTTAGGCGTTTGCGAGGGCCGTTCCGCCGGGGTAGCGGCCGTTGAGCGCGTCGCGGTGGAGTTTCGCGGAAGCGTGCACGATGGCCTTGGCGCCTTTCGGCAAAACCATTTCGTGACGGAAGGAGTACAGCCGGTCGTAGGCGTAGGGCTCGAGGCAGCCGACGATGTAGTCGGCGTCGTCGGCGGAGAGCGGGAGGTCGTTGGGGCTCGAGCGCACGAAACTTACGTGGCGCAGGTCGGCGGTGGTCTTGAGGCTGTCGCCGACGAGCATCGCGCCCCGACCCTCGGCGCCCGCCGGCCAGTGTAGGACCGTCGAGCCGGCGAAGTGGCCGCCGGTGCGGATCAGAGTGCAGCCGCCGGGCAGGTCGACGGTTTCGGTGTCGAAGTAGCGCATGTCCGCGGCGGAGTGCACGACCCAGCGCTGGTCGGCGGCGTGGATGTAGACCGGACAATCGAAGGCGCGCGCCCAGTCGGCCATGGCGGAGTAGTAATGCGGATGACAGATGGCAATGGCCGCGATGCCGCCGAGTTCGCGCACGCGCGCCTCGGTGGGGGCGTCGAGCAGGGTGGTACAGTCCCAGAGGACGTTGCCACCGGGAGTCTGCGCGAGGAAAGCCCGCTGGCCGATGCCGAAGTGGGGCTCGGTGTAGATGGCGTGCAGATTGGGCTCGACGATGGTGACGTGATTGGCGTGGGTCTTTGTCAACTCCTCGGCCGTGGTCCACTGCTGGCCTTCGGGTGGGACGAATTGGCGTGGCTCGGTGCAGATGCTGCACTGCTCGGGCGGGCGCTCGGCGGGCGGGTACTGCGTGCCGCAGGTTTGGCAAATGAAATCTTGGTGCTTGGGCATGGGGAGTATTGTGGCGGGGGAATTGGCGTGGATCAAAGTTTTTATCCAACTGCGTTGTCGACCTTTGTTTTCGCTTTCAGCGGAACAAACGTTAAACCTATCGCAGACTCAGACCCCCTCCAGCGCCGCGTCCAGCAGCGTGCCTTCCCTGATGACGAGATGCGCGCACTCGTCGGGGTGCTCGTCGTGGCCGACCAGCTCACGGCGGCTCTCGACACCGCCTGTGCCGGGTTTGGGATTACGCACTTCCAGTACAACGTGCTTCGGATGCTGCGGGGGGCGAAAGGCACGGGCCTAAGCCGGCGCGAGATCGAGGCGCGCATTATTAGTCGGTCGGCGGACGTGACGCGGCTCGTGGATCGGCTGATCAAGCGTGGCCTCGTCGAGCGTGAACGCGGAGCTGAGGATCGACGGACTTCGATTGCGCGGGTGACGACGGCGGGCGAAGAGGTTTTGGCGAAAGCCGATCTCTCCGTGAATCGGGTCCGGATGCAGTATTTTGCAGGTCTCGACCGTGCTGAGCTCACGATGCTCGGGGACTTGCTTGAGGCGGTCGTCGGGCCGGAGGGATGATCCCGCAAGAACGGCGACGCTAACTGGCCGGAATCGGTGAAGGAGGAGATCATGACCAACTGTGTGTTGCAAACATACATATTCCGTGTTCACAACACGCATACATTTGCGTGTAGTGACCACACGAAAACACGCCGCGGGCTGGCGCCTGCCCCTGACCTACCTGCTCGCCGGCGGGGCGCTGCTGGGCATCGCGACCAACCTCGCCAAGCTGGCCGGTGACCTCGGCCTTTCCCCGCTCGCCTTTTTGACGTGGAGCCAGCTTGGCGCGGTCGTTTTGCTGGCAGCGTACGCACTGAAGACCCGCGAGGTGCCGCAGCTCAACGCCGCCACGCTGAGCTACTTCGCCGTGGCCGGCCTGGTCTCGGTGGCGGCGCCCAACTTGCTCCTGTTTGCCGCCATCCCCGAAGTCGGCGCGGCGTTCGCGGCGCTCGCCCTGGCTTTGCCCCCGCTGCTCACGTATCTCGGGGCGCTCTCGCTCGGCATCGACGAATTTAGTTGGGTGCGGATCGGCGGCGTGACGGCCGCCATCGGGGGCGCGGTCGTGATCGCGGTGTACAAACTGAGCGGCGGCGAGGTGAGCGGTCTGTGGATTGGGATCGTGCTCATAGCGCCGGTGTCGTTGGCGATCGGCAACCTCTACCGCACGGCCCGCTGGCCGGAAGGCGCCTCGCCGGAGTCGCTGGCCCCCGGCATGGCCGCCGCGGGAGCTATCCTCTTGCTGCTTACCGGTGGCATCGCCGCGCTCGGCGGGTGGCTGCCCGAGACGCTCACGCTCGCCTTCGACGTACGGCAACCTAGACTCCTCGCGCTCGTCGTGGCGCAGGCGCTGGTGTTCGGCCTGCAGACCGTGGTCTTGTTCAGGTTGCAGAGGGCGGGCGGGCCGACTTACCTGAGTTTACTCGGCTCGGTAGGGGCGGTGGTGGGCGTACCGATTGCCGTGTTGCTGCTTGGCGAGGACTGGCCGGCGGGGCTCGCGATTGGGGGTAGTCTCATTGCCGCGGGTGTGTTGGCGCTCACGTACGCCCGGTGAGGCGGGGTGAGCAAACTCCATGTTTAAGCTTCTATCGCGACGACGGCGACCGCGTCGATCTCGATCTGCATCAGGGCTCCGGCGAGTCGAGGGACCGGGATGAGGGTGCTGGTCGGATACGTGCCCCGGAAAGCATCTTCCAGAGCGGCCGTGAGCACGGCGTGGCGCGTCTCGTCGAAATCGACAACGAGTATCGTGACTTTGACGATGGAGGCGAGCGTCCCACCGGCGGATTCGACGGCGAGGCTGAGATTGGCGATCGTCTGGCGAACCTCCGCGCCGAAATCGTCCCCATGCGATCCGTCGCTGGCCCCGCCGCCCTGGCCGGCGATGAAGACGAGTTTGGTGCCGGCTGGGACTTCGGCGACGTGGGAGAAGGCGTAGCGGGTGGGGTCGGCTAGTGTGGGCGGGTTGGCGAGGGTGAAGGGGGGCATGATTTATTGGTTTTAGGTGT
The DNA here is from genome assembly GCA_041744755.1 of Saprospiraceae bacterium. GTDB lineage: Bacteria > Bacteroidota > Bacteroidia > Chitinophagales > Saprospiraceae > CALDTK01. Next base: position 2,128 of record JBGTKC010000193.1, on the reverse strand, counting down.
TTAAAGGAACAGAGTCACAGACGATGCTGTCCGGCATATTCACCGCGAGGCATTCACCCTCGGGCTACCTCCGGTGTCCAACGCGTACACCCAGCCGCCTTATCTGCCATGACCCCGCCCGATCTACGCAAGGCCGACGCCTTCACCCGGAAGCACAATCCTTTAGTTCAAGACAACAAAGGTTTGATCAAGCAACTCCTGCACCGCGAAGCCGACAACTTCCACGCGACCTGGACCGACCTAGCCGCGCCCGATTTCAAGCACACCCTGGCCCTGCCGGACATCGCCGATGACCTCGCAGGCTGGCTGCGGATCAACGCCTACGTTGCAGCAGCGTTCCCGGATCTGTCCAAGGAGGCCGCCTTGCTCATCGCAGAAGGCAGCTACGTCGTCGAGTACGCACGCTTCACTGGGACGCACACCGGGCAGTACGGAGCCATCCCGCCGAGCGGTCGCCTTTTCACCTGGACGCAGACTAACGTCTACGAAATCGTGTGCGGCCGCATCACCAGGCTACACCCCGTCGTCCGCCTCGAGCGCCTGCTCACGCAACTCAAGGACGCGAGTGCCACCTTCTACGAGCCGAGGCCGACGCTGCTCAATCGCGTTATCGACGGCGGTATCCGTTTTGCTTCACGCCTTTCGGCAAAACCGGTGCTTCCGGCGAAAAGCGGCGTCGAGTACAACCGAGAGATCGTCCGCAAGTACGCCATCGAATTCAAGAACCAACAGCGCTTTATGGTCTTTCCGAAACTCTACCGCCCGAGTGAGTTTCGGCACCACTTCGGATTCTCGAATCACCGTGATCGGCTGTTTAGCTTCGTCTCCGTGGGACGAGAATTTCTGGCGGGCTTTCCGGATGTGCAGGTCGAGTTGAAGGCCCTAATCGCAGAGGGGGAATACGTGGTCGAATTCAACTACGTCGTCGGGACGCACCGCGGGGCGTACGCCGGGATCGCCGCCACCGGCCGCACCGTTCGCTGGTCGGAGACGCACATCTACCGGCTCGCCGCCGGTCGCATCGTCGAAAACTGGCCCGCCGTCAATTTCGAGCGCATCCTCGACCAAATCAAGTGAGCGTGCGAGAAGACGATCGCGATCCAGGTTCCAGACCAGGCCTTCAAGCGGATCAAACCCGCGACCAACTGCAGGGCCAATGGATTCGCGCGAGTCTCGCCGGCGACGCCGCGGCGCTCGAGCGACTCGTGTCCAGCATCCAACGAAACGTCTACAACATCGCCGTGCGCTTCCTGTGGTCGCCGCCCGATGCCGAAGACGCCACCCAGGAGATCCTCATCAAGGTGATTACCGGCCTGAAGACCTTCGCGTTTCGGAGCGCTTTCGACACCTGGGTCTACCGCGTCGCCGCCAACTATCTCCTAAATCTCCAGCGCCGAGGCCCAGCAGAAGCCCTCACGTTCGAGGTCGGAGGCTATCATTTGGAGCAAGGCCTCACGCACGCCGACTACCTCGGCGCTGACAGCAATTTGCTCGCCGAAGAAGTCAAGATCGGCTGTACCACCAGCATGCTGGCCTGCCTCACGCGCCCGCAACGCCTGGCCTACATCTTCGGCGAGATCCTCGGCTTCGACTCGGTGATCGGGGCGGACGCTTTGGAGATTAGCTCCGACACTTTCCGAAAGCACCTCTCCAACGCCCGCAAGCGTATCAGAACCTTCATGGGGAGCTACTGCGGGCTCTACGATCCCAGAAATGCCTGTCGCTGCAGGCGGCAGATCAACTACGATCTCCAGATCCAGCGCGTCAATTTGTCTACCCTCTGTTTTGCCGACAAGGCGACCATCGCGGCTCGGACAGAAGAAGTGGCCCTCCTCCTCGACGCCGCAGCGATCTTTCGGTCGCATCCGGATTACCAAACGCCGGAAACGTTAGCGGATGCTATGAGGAAGGTGATTGCCACGGGTCGATATCAGGTGCTGGGGTAGCGGAAGATTCGTGCGTAAGGGGAGAATCTTCGATCGTTTCTCCCGCTCCATCCGTCGGTACTTAACACAACGTACCGACCATGCACCTCACCCACCACATCGCCGTCATCTTTTGCGCCGGCGGCGCCATCAGCCAGGCCGTCGCCAGGGCGCTCCACGGCCACGGCGCCACCGTCGTGCTC
>JBGTKC010000192.1:0-6258 GCA_041744755.1 Saprospiraceae bacterium | reverse complement strand
GGCAGCAGCCGGTAGTCCACCTTGGCGAGCGGCGGATACATCATGAGTATGAGCCCGGCGGCAATCAGGAAGTTGGTGCTCCCGATCGAGAAAGCGTCGAGGACCTGCCCCGCTGCCGGGAAAACGTAGCCGATGCCCACGCCGAGGACCATGGCGGCGAAGATCCAGACCGTCAGGTAGCGGTCGAGCACCGACAGTCGCTTCGGCGGGGCGGCGGCGAGAGGGGCGAGGTCATTCGTAGCGATTGGCTTCATCGAGTCGCCAATTTTTTCGCTTCCGCAAAACAGTACAGCAGCTCGCGTCCGGCCGTACTCACCAGGTGATCGTACGCCGCCACCTCCTCGGCCGTATCATCGGCATAATTCGGATCGCGATAACGGAGCGCGACGCGTTCGCGGGCCGCAGGGAGGTAGGGGCACTCGGCGTCCGCCTCGGCGCAGGTCATGATCGCGACGTAGTCGGCTTGCGGGTTGGCGGGGTCGTCGTACAGTTTGGAGTAGCACGGATTCGCGCTCAGGCCCGGGCCAAAGTCGACACGGACGTGCGGGTTCGGCGTCTCCGGTGCTTCCACCTCGAAACCCACCCGCCGAAGGGCATTGATGGCGCGCATGTTGAACGCCGTCACCGCCGTGCCCCCGGAGTAGGTCTCCACCTGATCGAAGCCATAGATGTGAGCGGCCACGGCCGCCCAGACCATCGTGACGTGACTGCGGCGCGAGTTGTGGGTGCACACAAAGAGTAGGTCGGTGCGCCGCGTGGCCGACTCGGCGATTAGCCCGGCGAGCCCGTCCAAGATGGCCAGGCGATCAGGCTCGATGCGTTCGGTTTCAGCCTGCAGCTTTGTGATCGTTTCACGCAGCAACGGATTCAAAGTCTCGAGTTTTGGCGCAAGCCCTGTATCTAACAGCATCGTGTGGCCTCGTCGATTTTCGCCATAAATGCGCTCACGAAACCCGACACCGCCAGCCAGCGCGCCGGATCGATACAGTAGCTCTTCGAGGTGCCGCTCGTAGCGCTCTTCAGAATGCCGATTCCTTCGAGTTCCTGGAGGTGCTTGGACATCGTCGGCTGCGACAGCGCGATCTCGTCGGTGAAGTCGCGGCAGATGCAGCAGTCCTCGAGGGCGAGTTTCTCGAGGATTGCGATGCGGGCCGGGTGCGCGATGGCCTTGAGAAGCAGCGCTAGGTCGTTCTGCTCGGCCGTGTAAGCTTCGGCTTTGATGATTCCCATGGTCGGTTCTTTTAGCAGCAGCCGCCGCCGGGTGAACAGGTCGCGAGTTCGAGCGCGGGGGTTACGTCGACGATGTCACGTGGCGGCAAGCCACAGCGCTCCATCGCGAGACAGGCTGTCTCAAGGCCCGTAAGCCGGAGGGCGCCACCGTCCGCGCTCAGTCCGTAGCGCTCTACGGTGTGCTGGCCCTGGTACTCGACTTCCACGGCGAGGTCGGCCAGGCCGAGGTCTGCTTGCGCGCGCTCGAGGATCTCGGCCATACGCGCGGGCGTGAGCCGGTGGTCGGTGTCGTCGGCGACCCAGAACTGCAGCGTGATGCTGCGTTGGTGGCGCGCCGTCCCGCCGCAGTCCACGAAGCGGCGGGTCGATTCGCCGACCTCGGTGAGGTGGGCGTGGGCCGGCACGGCGCTGCCGTCGGGCAGGCGGAGGCGGACGTGCGGAGCGCGGGCGAGATAGTGGTGGAGGTCGGAGAGCTTCATCATGGCGCAAATATAGGTATATTACTAATAATAGATTGTGCTTCTCTCGCAAAGCAAGTCGCTAAGCGCTGGCGACGCCAACACGGCTCATGCTGAGACCCCAGTCCGCCTCACCGCCCAGCGTACCCCAAATCCGATCGCCACCAAACCCACCGCTACCGCCCAGATCGCGAGCGGCACGAAGAGCGTCAGCCCAAGACACGCCACCAGTCCCGCCACCGCCACCCACCGCGGGTAGCGCTGTTGTTTTGGCGAAAGCCGCAGCGCCGCCACGTGCGTGAGCCCGTAGTACACCAGCACCGTGAGCGCACTGAAGGCCCAGGTTAGCGCCACGCTTCCTACCAGGCTCAAACCAGCGATCGCGAGTCCGACGGCCCATACGGCCATCACCGGTTCGCTTCGCGCGTCGAGGCGCGCGAGGGACGTCGGCAGATCCCCGCGGCGCCCGGCGGCCAGCGCGACACGCGACAAACCCAGTAACAGATTCAAGAGCACACCCAGCATGGCGGCGATCGCACCAACGCTCACGAGCGCCTTTACTGTCGGCAGGCCGAGGGGCGAGAGGGCTTTCGCCAAAACCTGCCCGCCGCCGCCAACTAACCCTCCCGTGGTAAACGGCGCGAGCCGCACGAGCCCCGCCGCGACCAGCAGGTAGACCACCACACTCACGGCGAGCGTAAGCACGATGGCGCGGGGAATGGTGCGCGTCGGGTCACGCACCTCCTCGCCGAGAGTTGCCAAGCGCCCGTAGCCTGTGTAGGCGACGAACATCAGCGCCGTCGCGTAGCCGAAGTCCCGCAGGTCGAAGGCCTCGGTAACGGTAGACGAAGCGGCCAGCGCGGTCTCCGTCGCCGAGGTCGCGAGTGCGACCGCCACGAAAGCCAACAGCGCCACCAGGGTCACCGAGACCAACACGGCGTTGAGCACCGTCGAGCGCCGCCACCCCGAGGCCACGAGGGCCGTGACCATCAGCACGAGTGCCGCCGCCATTGGCCCGCTCAGCCCCGGCGCAAGCGGCCCGCCCAGCATGACATTTGCGTACGCCACCACCCCGAGCGCCGCCGTCGCCGCCGAGGCCGACTTCGCGAGCAGGAAGAGCCACCCGGCCGCGAAGCCCACGCGCGCGTCGATGAGTCGGTAGGCGTATTCGTAGGTACCGCCGCTCACGGGGTAGGCGGCGGCCAACTGCGCACTCGACAACGCATTCGCGAGGGCGAGCAAGCCAGCGAGTGCGACCGCCGCCAACACGTAATCCCCGGTGACGTCGAGCGCCAAACCGATGGCCACGAAGACGCCCGTCCCGAAGATGGACCCGAGCCCGAGCCAGAGCGCGCCCGCCAGGCCTAGTTGGGCGCGCAGCTGCGCGGCGGCCGGTGGCACTGTCGACATGGATTAGGTTCCGGCGCTAGGCAAGGTTAGTTCGTGCAGTAGGGGATGCGGAGTTCGTCCACGATGACCTCGCCTTCCGGCAAAACGCCTTGCGGCAAAACCACCACGCGGTACACGCCCTCCACGTCGTCGTCGGCGAGTGTAGGGTAGTCCTCGGATGCGGTGAGGGCGTTGAGCATCCCCGGAATCGTAGGCCCGTGCCCGACGATCGCGATGCGGCCCCCAGCGTGGAGCTCGACGAGGGAATCGACTAAGCGGCGCAGGTCGAGGTCGGGATCGTAGACCCGGACCTCCTGTCCGAGCAGGGTCGCGAGCGGGCTGAAGGTCTCGCGGGCGCGGACGTAAGGGGTGCTGTAGACGGCGTCAAGGTCGGTGGCGCTGAACACTTCGGCCAGCTGTCGGGCACGGGCTTCGCCGGCGGGCGTGAGCGCGGGATCGTCGGGGTCGGCCTCGGGGCCGGTCTGCTTGTCGGCGTGGCGCAGGAGGTAGAGCGTGGTGGGGGCCACGGGGGCGACCGCCGTCGGCGTTGGTGTGGAATCGTTTTCGGGGGCGGTGCCGCAGGCCGTCGTGGCCCCGAGCAGCAAGGCGAGAGCTGGGCCGAACGAATAGGCTTTCATCATATGCGATTGGCAACGCGGCTGGGGGCGGTCCGTTCGACAGGCTCGCGATAGTGGGCCGCAGTACGGAGGATCCCAGGCCTCGCTTAGTCAGGAAGGTGACTGCCGGGCCTGAAGTACCGAGGTAAAGAACCCCCAATTGCCACATGTAAAGAAAAATCATACGAAGTGTGAACCGCCAGTATACATAAGTTCAAAAATGTTAATAATAAGTACTGGTCTACCTCCAATCAAACACACATTATCACTCCTAATTATCTCTTTACAATGCCGTAACTGTCTTGCGTCAACTTCGCCGCACATCTGAACCAATAAACTCCCTCGGATATGCGAAACTTTCAACTCTCCCTCACTCTCGGCCTCGCGGCAGCCTCCGGGCTCGCGGTGCAGGGCCAGACGATCTTCCAGGAGACGATCGAGATGCCCGCCGGCTTCGTACCGGACTCGATCCTGATGCCCCCGAGCCCGCTCACCACGCAGGTTCTTTTTATCGGCGGCACGGACATCGTCCAAGCCCCAGGTGCATACGGCAACCCCGCAGGCCCCGCGATCGCCAAGGAGTGGCACGACTTCATCGGCTTCACGCCCGATACCGACTCCGATGACCTCGGATGGGTGTCGGTCAACCACGAGATGATCTACCGCGACGACCGGCTCGGTGACGGCGGCGGGGTGACGGTCTTCAAGGTCCGCCGCAAGGCCGACGGCAATCTCGAGGTCGTCGACCAGCAGCTCGGGGACGGGCGCGCCGGCAAGTTCTTCGGCGTCGACTTCGTCAACACCGTCGGTGAGACCGGCATGAACTGCGGCGGGATCACCTCCGGAGTCGACGGCCGCATCTGGACGGCCGAGGAGTGGTGGCGCTCTTCGAACCGCGACATCAACACCGGCAACACCTCCGGGTCCTCCTTCCCGCTCACCGTCGGCAGCCGTGACAACCAGGGCGTCCGCGACACGGCCGATTGGACCATCTCCACCGACATCCCCGGGGGCTGGGACGGGCTCACGCTCAAGAAGTACCAGAACTTCAACTGGATGGTCGAGATCGATCCCCGCGAGGCGAAGGCGATCCGCAAGCAGTACAACTGGGGCCGCCAGCCGTTCGAGGGCGGCGCCGTCGAACCGAGCAACAGCATCATCTACCTCGGCCCCGACGATACGCCGGGCTTCTTCGGCATGTTCGTCGCCGAGACCCCGGGCGACTTTACGAAGGGCACCGTCTTCGCCTATAAGCACGATAAGGAAGGCTACAACTGGACTCCGATCTGGGAGCAGTCCGATCTCCTCGAGCACCACGACGCCGCCGCCCGCAAAGGCGCCACGATGTTCAACCGCATCGAGTGGGTCGCCATCGACCCCCACACCACGAACGTGTACTTCACCGAGACCGGCACCGACCGCCCCGGCACCGCCCTCGCCGGTGGACTCGCGATGGGAGGCGCGGAGAACCCGTACCACGCCGCGCGCGCTAAGGCGCTGGGCCTCAGCGGCTCTACTGACCGCAACTACCCCGACTACTACGGTCGCGTGTGGAAGTACGACCCCGTCAAGGACACAGCCACCGTCTACCTCGAGGGCGGACCCTTCTTCCAGGAAAGTCCCTCGGAGGAGGGCTACCCTTCCGTACACCTCTCCAATCCCGACGGCCTCAACATCATGCAGCTCGACGGCCGCAGCTTCCTGATCATCCAGGAAGACCTCAACGGCCGCTCCTTCGGGCGCGTCCCGGCCGGCGTCAATAACTCCACGTGTGAGGTGTTCTTGCTCGATCTCGCCATCGAGGAGCCGACCCTCGACGACCTCATCCGCCTGACCGCCGTGCCCCGCGGCGCCGAGGTGACCGGAGCCTGCCCGACGCCTGACGGCAAGAGCCTCCTGCTCAACGTCCAGCACCCGAACTCGGCCAATCCTTTTCCCTACAACCACTCGCTCACCTTCGCGATCCATGGTTTCGACAAGGTGCGGATCCCGGCTAAGGGCGCCAACACGGGCGCACAGGCTTTCCAGCCGGAGGTCTCGGAGACGGTCGGCTTCTCGCTCTACCCAAATCCGGCCACGCGCATCGTCGAGCTCAACGGCACGCACGATGTGGCCATCTACAACGCCGCCACCGGCCAGCGCCTTCAGGTTCGCCAGCAGGTGAGCCGCCTCGACGTGAGCGACCTCGCCGCCGGCGCTTACCTCGTCACCAACGAGGAGGGCAAGACCATTCGCCTCGTCGTACAGTAATTCACGCCAAGCACCGCGTCCCACGGCGGTGCTGATACCCTGGGCCGCCGCACCCACTCCACGGGGGTGGCGTAGCGGCGGCCCTATTTATTCCGATAGTTATCCTAATCGTTATGATCCGAGCCTTACTCACCGATACGTGCCTGGCCGCGGGACTACTGCTCGCCATCCGACTGTCCGTCCCGATGCCGGTCGCGCTGCCCGTCCCGACCTCCACGCGCGTGCCCGCCGCCCCGACCGCAGCCGAGGAGGCGCTCGCGACGGTGCGTACCGACTACTTCGCGGGACTGGCGGCCCTCTCGTCCGCGGCCGAC
>JBGTKC010000191.1:0-12476 GCA_041744755.1 Saprospiraceae bacterium | reverse complement strand
CAAAGACACGATCTGTAAGCGGCAGGATTACAACGATTGGCTGGCGAAGTACCGGATGTTCATCGGGGAGCTGCCGATCGTGATGCCCGGCTCGATCGCCGCCGAGCCATTACGCACACGCCAACTCGCCCACGGGCTCACGCGCGAGGACCGCGAGTTGATCCTGCGCGACATGTCCAAAGCCGGCAAGGAGCCCGTCGGATCGATGGGCGCCGACACGCCGCTGGCCGCGTTGAGCCAGTACGCTCAACACATTGCCAACTACTTCCGACAGCAGTTTGCGCAGGTCACCAATCCGCCTATAGACCCCTTGCGCGAGGCGGACTTCATGACGCTGAAGACCTTCCTCGGCACGAACGGCAACATCCTGGAGACGACGCGGGCGCAGGTACGCGGTATTCGCATCGACTCGCCGGTGCTCGGCGTGGAGGAATACTTCCGCCTGCGTTTCAACAAGCACCCGCACTACCGCGCCGAGAAGATCGACTGCCGCTTCCCGGCCGACTACACCTCCGGCAATCTGAAGGCCGCCCTGGAACAGGTGGCCGATCAGGCGGAGGCGGCCGTAGCGAGTGGCGCTACCCTACTTTTCGTGAGCAATCACCACATCTCGGCTGGCGACGTGCCGATCCCGTCGCTGCTGGCGACGGGCGCCATCCACCACCGCTTGATCGCGAGCGGCTGTCGGCGGCAGGTGGCACTAGTGGTCAATGCCTCGGACGTTTACGAGACGCACCACTTCGCGACGCTACTGAGCTACGGCGCCGATGCCGTCTACCCGCGGATCGCTTACGAGACGATCGCGGAGTTGGCGGCCGAGCGATTTACCGGTCCAGAGGCGATGCTGTTCCAGAGCAACTACCGCCACGCCGTAGAGCAAGGCCTGCTCAAGATTATGTCGAAGCTCGGCATCTCAACGGTGCTGAGCTACAAGGGCGCGCAGACCTTTGAGGCGCTCGGGATCGGGAGAGAAGTGATAGACCTGTGCTTCAAGGGCACCATCTCACGCATCGGCGGACTCGGATTCGACATGCTCGCCAAGGAGGCGCTCGTAAAGCACAAGATTGCCTACAGCGAGGTGGACGAGCTACAGGACATGGGCAAGTACGCCTGGCGTCGGCGCGGCGAGTACCACCTCTTCAATCCGGCGTCGATCCACCTGCTGCAACAAGCCTCGCGGACGAACGACTACACGGTATACAAGCGGTTCGCTAAAGAAATCGATCGGCTCGATGAGCACACGGTCACCTTGCGCAGCTTACTAGAATTCACGGAGCGGACGGCCGTGCCACTCGAAGATGTGGAGCCGGTCGAGGCGATCCTCACGCGTTTTGCGAGCGGGGCGATGAGCTTCGGGTCGATCAGCTACGAGGCGCACACCTCGCTCGCCATTGCAATGAATCGCATTGGCGGAAAGTCCAACTCCGGCGAGGGCGGCGAGGATGAGTCGCGCTACACACCGCTGCCCAATGGCGACTCGATGCGCTCGGCGATTAAGCAGGTAGCCTCTGGTCGCTTTGGCGTGACGAGTTACTACCTCACCAATGCCGACGACATCCAGATCAAGATGGCGCAGGGCGCCAAGCCGGGTGAGGGAGGACAGCTGCCGGGCGATAAGGTCGACGACTGGATCGCGCGGGTGCGCCACTCCACGCCGGGCGTCGGACTTATCTCGCCGCCGCCCCACCACGACATCTACTCGATCGAAGATCTGGCACAGCTCATCTTCGACCTCAAGAACGCCAATCCGAAGGCCCGGATCTCCGTCAAGCTCGTAAGTAAGGCGGGCGTCGGGATCATCGCATCGGGCGTCACGAAAGGGCACGCGGATCACATTCTGATCAGCGGTCACGACGGGGGCACGGGGGCTTCGCCGCTGAGTTCGGTGATGCACGCGGGTTTGCCGTGGGAGATCGGCCTGGCCGAGACGCACCAGACGCTCTTGCGCAATCAACTCCGCGGGCGCGTCCGCGTACAGGCCGACGGGCAGATGCGCACCGGGCGCGACCTCGCCATCGCTACCCTACTCGGAGCTGAAGAGTGGGGCGTGGCTACGGCGGCGCTCGTGGTGGAGGGCTGCATCCTGATGCGGAAGTGTCACCTCAATACTTGTCCAGTTGGCATCGCCACGCAGGACCCGGAGCTGCGCGCCAAGTACGACGGGCGGGTAGAGGACCTCGTCAACTATTTCACCTTCCTCGCGCAGGACTTGCGGGAGCACATGGCGACCCTTGGCTTCCAAACGGTGGATGAAATGGTAGGACAGGCGCAGGTTTTGCGGAAGCGGACCACTGGCCTGCACGCAAAAGCGGCTAGCATCGACCTGGCGCCCGTGCTGTACATCGAGGACGCGAAAGGCTTGCCGAGCTACGCTTGCGAGCTGCAGGACCACAACATCGACGACGTGCTGGACCGCAAGCTGATCGAGCGGGCGCAGGCTGCCCTCATCGACGGCGCCAAGGTGACGGGCACTTTCTCAATCGCGAATACCGACCGGGCCGTGGGGGCGATGCTGTCAAATCAGGTTTCTCTAGTTTACGGGATGAAAGGCCTGCCGGACGAGACGATCGCGTATCGTTTTCGCGGAAGCGCAGGCCAGAGCTTCGGGGCCTTCCTGGCGCCGGGCATCGCCTTTGCAGTGGAGGGCGACACGAATGACTACTTCGGCAAAGGGCTGTCGGGCGGTCGCATCGTCGTGGTGCCCGATCGCGACAGCACCTTCAAACCCGCTGAGAACATCATCGTCGGCAACGTCGGGCTCTACGGCGCGACCTCCGGCGAGGTTTACATCCGCGGTCGGGCGGGCGAACGATTCGCGGTCCGCAACTCCGGAGTCACGGCCGTGGTCGAGGGCGTCGGCGCGCACGGCTGCGAGTACATGACGGGCGGGCAGGTGATCATCCTCGGGCACGTCGGGCGCAACTTCGCCGCCGGGATGAGCGGCGGGATCGCCTACTTGCTCAATCCCAACGAGGACCTCGAGCGCTACTGCAACACGGACATGGTCTGGCTAGAGCAGCCGAGTCCTGAAGATCGAAAGTCGCTGCGCACTTACATCAAGCGCCACTTTCGCTACACCGGCTCTTCGCAGGCACTCGCATTACTGCAAAACTGGGAGGACGCCGCGCGACAGTTCGTGAAGGTGATGCCGAAGGAGTACAAGCGAGTGCTGGCGAGGCAAGAAGCGGCTATCCAACGCAGTGGCGCAGTGGCGCAGTGACGCAATGCCTGCCTCACCCCGCGTAACCACCGCGCCACCGCGCCATTGCGTTAAAGTCTTCCGCCCGCAGCGCAGCTGCCATAAATCATAGAAAATGGCCTCCATCCACGCCTTCAAGTCCGTCCCCCGCGCCATCCCCGCCAAACGCCCCGTCGAGGAGCGCGTCCGCGATTATAACGAGATCTACGTCGCGCAGACCGAGGCCGAGACCATCGTGCAGGCCTCGCGCTGCATGGATTGCGGCGTACCCTTTTGCCATTCCGGTTGTCCGCTCGGCAACATCATTCCCGACTTCAACGACGCCGTGTACCACGGCAATTGGCAGGAGGCCTACGAGATCCTGAGTGAGACCAACAACTTCCCGGAATTCACCGGACGCATCTGTCCGGCGCCCTGCGAGTCCGCCTGCGTACTCGGGATAAACGCCGACCCGGTCACGATCGAGTTTATCGAGCGCTCGATCGCTGAGCAGGCTTACGAGCGGGGTTGGGCAAGGCCACAGCTTCCGCTAAAACCCGCCACGGGCAAATCCGTAGGCGTCGTCGGCTCCGGACCGGCCGGGATGGCGGCGGCCGAGCAGCTTAAGAAAGCCGGGCACGAGGTGACGCTATACGAGCGCAACGACAAGATCGGCGGCTTGCTGCGCTACGGCATTCCGGATTTCAAGCTCGAGAAAAGTGTCATCGACCGCAAGCTGGAGTTGATGGCCGCGGCCGGGATCGTGTTCCGGACCGGCGTGGACGTAGGCGTAGACATTACTGCGGATGAGTTGCAAAACCTCCACGACGCTATCGTCTTAACCGGCGGCTCGACCATCCCGCGCGACCTGCCCATCCCCGGTCGCGAGCTACGGGGCGTACACTTCGCAATGGACTACTTGGAGCGCCAGAACCGCAGTGTGTCGGGTGCCCCGGGCATGCCGGGCGGCGTTATCCGGGCCGAGGGCAAGCACGTGGTCGTGATCGGCGGTGGAGACACCGGCGCGGACTGCGTCGGGACGAGCAATCGCCACCGCGCGACCTCCGTGACGCAGATCGAACTCCTGGTCAAGCCACCGGAGACCCGCCACGAGTCAACGCCCTGGCCCAATTGGCCGATGCAACTGCGCACGTCCACGAGCCACGAAGAAGGTTGCGAGCGGGAGTGGGCGCTGCTCACGAAGCGCTTCGTCGGCAACGCCGAGGGCCACGTCACGGGCGTGGTGATCTGCAACATCGAGTGGACTTACGACGAGGCGACCGGCCGCTCGGGCTTTGTGGAGATTGAGGGTACGGAGCGGACGCTGCCTTGTGATCTGGCCTTGCTGGCGGTGGGCTTTATGCACCCGCAGAAGGAGGGATTGCTAGAGCAACTCGGGATTGAGCACGATGCACGAGGAAATGTTGCGGCGACCGACTACGCAACCTCGGTGCCGGGCGTTTTTGCGGCCGGAGACTTGAGGCGTGGGCAGAGCTTAGTGGTCTGGGCGATCGCTGAGGGCCGGGAGGCCGCCGTGAAGGTGGACGAGTACCTCACCGGAGCACCGAGTATTCTCGAGAAGCGCGAGGAGAATATGATGATGGTGGTGTAGGGCAATTTTCACTTGACAATGTTCAAGTTTCAAGGTGCTGCCGCGTCGGTATGCGCGAGACTCTACGTTTTGTATTGATCCTCAAACGGCAGTCTAACTGCGCTGTAGTTAGCGCGACTGCAGCCGCATCTCCACGGCGATTGCTTCTTCCTGGCCGAGAGGTCGATTGAAGTGTTGAATCAGGAGGCCGTTGTCGGCGTCGCGCGTGATGTTGATGCGCCAGCCCCAGTACGTGGTACGGTCGATGGGGTAGGTTCCGCTTACGCTAAAACCTGCAGCAATAGCGTCCGGCGTGTTGCTTCCTTCAAGGTGGATGATGCGACCGCCGCCGTGAAGGCTATCGACCCAACTGAGCTGGTAGCGCGGGTCGGATTCGGCGAAAGCTAGCGTCATCCTGCCGAGGTGGGAATTGTCCTGGAACGCGTACCGGTAGGCAATTTCGACGAGGCCAGGGATATTACTCTCGCGAATCTCGACCTCCATCGGCGCCACGTCGACTGGGGGCCCAGGTTCGAACCAGATGCTGTGGGTGCCAGCGTAGGTGCCACAAAGGGATTCGAGAAAGGTTTGAGGCGTGTGGGCGATCATATTTTACTGAGTTTTGGCGAAAGCTAAACGACACATCGCAGAAGTACAGATCAGCTATGCAGCACCGGTGCAGACCGTCATCGGGACGGCTCGATTCGGCTTCTCGGCGTTGCCCCCCGGCGACCTACCGCAAATTCATAGTTTGGGAGGGTTCCCCCAGCCCCACCTTCGCCCGTATGGGCTTTACCATCGGACTTTACCTCATGGCTTTGCTCTACGCCGCAGCCGGCGTCGTGCATTTCGTCAAACCTGAGTTCTACCTCGGGATTATGCCTCGGTGGCTACCGGCACACGGACCTCTCATTCTACTCTCCGGGATTGCAGAGATCGCGCTTGGCGTAGGCCTCCTCTTCGAAGCCACGCGTGTCTGGGCCGCCCGGGGGATCATCGCGATGCTGGCGGTATTCCTACTCGTCCACTTCGATATGGCCTTGAAGCCAGGAGCGAGCAAGGGGCTTCCTAACTGGGCACTCTGGGCGAGGATCGCGGGGCAATTCTTATTAATAGCCTGGGCGTGGCGCTACACGCAAGTGCCGTAGCCTCGCCAATTAGCCATCTCGGCCATCGGGGTAAACGAGTACTACTCCTCCATCAGCCGCTTCAGGTCCCGATTCGAGCCGTAGACCACGAGGATATCCCCGGCCTCGATGACCGTCTCCGAGGAGGCAACGCCCTATACGCGGTTGGTGGTACCGGTTTTGCCGAAAGGCGTCCTCTCTGCAACGCACTTAATGGTCGTGAGGGCGAGGAGGTTGTACTTCGAGCGTAGGGACGTGTCCTTGAGGGCCTTGCCGACGAATTGCGCCGGAGCGTTGACCTCGATGATGCTGTAGTCGTCGCCGAGGTCGAAGGAGTCGACGACGTCGCGGAAGTTGAGCCGCTTCGCCCAGCGCTCGGCGGACTCGCTCTCGGGCCGCACGACGCCGTCGACGCCGATGGCCTCGAGCACGGTCTCGTGGAGGGGATTGATTGCTCGGCTGATCAGGCGCTTGACCTTCAGATTCTTGAACATCGCCGACACCATCACATTCACGCCCTGGTCCTCGCCGATGGCGATGATGACGACGTCCGTATTCTGGAGTGGCAAACCCTCGACGGCGGGGGCGTACATGGCGTCCATGCAGATCGTGTGCGTGATGAGCTCCTTGTTGGCGTCCACCTTGCCCATGTCGCTGTGGATCCCGATGACTTCGTTGCCGCGGGCAGTGAGCTTCTCGGCCAGCGAAGACCCAAAGACGCCCAATCCAACGATGATGTACTTCATAGCTATGAAATTTGCTCAGTTGATCGTAAGCTCGTCCTCAGGATAGCGGTAGCCGAGGTGTTTGACTTTCGTAAAAACCGCCAACATCAAGCTCAACATGCTCACGCGGCCTACGAACATGATGACCATCAGCACGACGCAGCTCCCCTGGAGAGCGGGGCCGTGAACCCGAGGCTCAAACCTACGGTGCTGTAGGCGCTAAAGCATTCGAACCCAATGGCGAGCAAGCTCTGCTCCGGGTCCAACATCGTGATCACCGTGACCCCGGTCCCGATCACAATGAGCGAGAGCGCCACGGTAGCGAAGGTCCGCCGCACGGAGATGTCGGCGATCTCGCGGCGGAAGACTTCGATGCGGGTTCTGCCGCGCGCGAGGCTGACGATATTGAGGTTCGCGATGGCGAAGGTGCTGGTCTTAATACCGCCACCCGTGGACGCGGGCGAGGCCCCGATCCACATCAGCAGGTACGTAATCGCGACTGTCGGGAACGCCAGCGCCGCCATGTCGACGGTATTGAAGCCCGCCGTCCGCGGGGTAGCCGCGATATATAGCGCCGTCACGACCTTGCCGAAACCCGCGTGCTCGGCGAGCGTGTTGCGATATTCGAGGGCGTAGGACACGCAGAAGGGAACCACCGTGAGCGACGTCGTCGTGACGAGGGTGATGCGGCTATTGAGGTTCAACATCCACGGACGGTAGACCCGCAGGTTGACGTGCCGCGGTGAGAAGTTGCGCACGCGGTGCCGCAGGTAGGCGATCAGATTGGCAACAATCGGGAACCCAAGTCCGCCGAGGACGAAAGTCGCGATCACCACCAGCTGCAGGCCGTACTTAAAGCGGAAGCCCGGGTCGTAGAGTCCCGCGCTCAAGGTCGAGAAGCCCGCGTTGCAGAAGGCGGAGACACTGTGGAATAGGGCGAAGAAAACGCGACTCCGCAGGGTGTCGAAGCCCTCCACGTCGAGGGTGCTGAAGATGAGGACCGCGGAGACGAGTTCGATCGTGACCGTGGTGATGATGATGTACTTCAGGGTTCGGAAGGCATCGCCGATCTTGCTGGCGTTGCTCATCTCGCTGAGGCTCAACTGATTTTCGTAGGTGGCCCCACCCTTGAAGAAATAGTTGAAATAGCTTGCAAACGTCAGGATCCCCAGGCCGCCGATTTGGATGAGGAACAGGATGATGCTCTGCCCGAGGGTCGTGAAGTAGGTGCCGGTGTCGACGACGATCAAGCCCGTGACACACACCGCGCTGGTCGCCGTGAAGCTTGCGTCCGCGAACGAGATCCCGCCCACGGTGGCCTTCGGGAGCATCAACAGCAGGCTCCCGAGGAGGATCATCGCCAGGAAGCTCGCGATGAAGAGTTGCGCCGGGTTGAGGAAAGCTCGACTGTAGATCAGGCGCACCTCGGAAACCTCGCGAAAAACCGTCAGCAGCAACGCCGCGATGATTTACCCCGGATTTTCGAGGAGGAAGTCCGTCTTAAAGGCCTCCCCGTAGAGGAGGTACAGGGACAGGACGAAAATGCAGTACGCGCTGTAAAGCAGATCGAACAGCACGACGCCCCGCCTGGGGGCAGGGACATCGGGGCGACCTCTACGCCGACTACGCCGCAATCGGACCACCGCCGCAGATAGCCCCAACGCGGCGACGAAGAAGTAGAACCCATCCACGAGGCGCTGCACCAGTTCGGACTGCGCAAAGCCAAAGTCGAAAACGAAGACGAGTGTGCCGAGGATGCCGAGGGCGAGGGTGGCGCGGTGGAGCGGTGGAGCGGCGCCCCTGGCTTGGGCACCTAACTAGACGAGGCGCGAAGGTAGCGGCCGGGTATTGTAAGAAAGGGTTTAGCCGGGAGGCACGCCCGAACCCAGTAGCTGTTCAAATATTAGTCCCCTGTATCCACTGCAATAACACCTGCGCCGTCGGAGTCCGACGGCGCCACCGACGCTGGCGATACCGCTTCCCGGAGGTCGGGCAGTGCGCCTGCGGGAAGCCATGCGTAAGTCCCGCGTGCCAGACGTAGGCGTCGGCGCTGATGGCCTGCGTCTTGGAGGTGCGCCAAGCGGTGTGGCCCGCTCTGCGTACCGCCGGCGATGAGGAAGTAGTCCATCATGGGGGCCGTAGCGTGCCCAGGTCCTCAGGGGAGGTTTCGGGCCACGGTAAAAACGACGACCACAGCCACGATCGCCCAGATCGCAACGAGGCCGTAAACGGTTTTGCGGAAACGCGCCCACGGCCTCGATACCCGCGCCCGCGACTCAGACACCCACCCGAGCAGCAGATACGGCAGCGCTGCGACCACCAGCGGGTTGTAGGACCAGGCCTCGCCGATATGCAGGTGGGCGAGCGCGTGCAGGGCGCGCTGCGAGCCGCAGCCCGTGCACCGGAAGCCCGTGAGGAAGAACACCGGGCACCGCGGGAAGAAGGACGACGACGAAGGGCTGTACGCGAAGAGCAGCACGGCGATCGCCGCTGCGCCAAGTCCCAGCGGCCGCCACGACCACCCCGCGGCCCGTGTAACTAGGCTATTCACCTAAAACCCGCCTACAGTGACGCCGAGGAAGATGGCGCCGAAGTACAGCGCCCACAGCCCGATCCCGACGTAGAGCCCGATCTTAGTCCACTTGCCGGCCTCGCGCGAGTGGTAGTTCGCCTGCTCGATGTCGCCGGCGTAGTAGCGCGACTCCACTTTGGCTGCATTCACGATCCCGACGATCCCAAACGGCGGACAGCACAGTACCGTCATCAGGATGGACTCCACGAGCCACGTCTTCGGCGGCGGGCCCCCAAGATCGTCGTAGGCATTGCGGCGTGTCCCAGGGCGCTGCGCCGGCGGACCATAACTGGCATCCGCGGACGCTGGGGGCACCCCCGCGACCGCGGGTGACGAGGTGCCCGGCCCCAGGGCTCCGGGGATCCCAGGGATCTTTGGCGGCTGCTGCACTGCGAACAGGTCGCTCAACTCCGCGAATTCAGTGGCCGACTTCCAGTCGGGCATCCCCTCGTGCCAGACGAGCGTTGCGCGGGTAACGGGGGCGGCGCGCAGTTCGGCGAGGCTTACGGGGCCTTTACGCTCCGTACCTAGGGCGTAGAAGTACTGTGTCATGACTGTTTCTGTCGACTCGGCGTGCGGGTTGCCGACGGCAATCTAGCGTCTCCCGTCCGATTTCACGTGCCGACGACCGCGAGCGCCCCGCCGAACGTTTTGGCGAAAGCTACCTTGTCCCCGCGCCCTACCCAACCAAACCACCGCCCAACCAAACCACCAAATGACCACCTCCACGCAACCCCACCCCGGCCACGTCGACGAACTCGGCATCTACCGCCCGCGACACCACGTCCGCATCGTGACTTCGGCGAGCCTCTTCGACGGCCACGACGCGGCCATCAACATCATGCGCCGCATCCTCCAGCGCTCCGGGGCCGAAATCATCCACCTCGGGCACAATCGCTCCGTGGATGAGGTGGTGCGCTGCGCCCTGCAGGAAGACGTGCAGGGAATCGCCATCACGAGCTACCAGGGCGGCCACATGGAGTACTTCCGCTACATGCGGACATTGCTCGACGAGGCCGGCGCACAGCACATCCAGATCGTCGGCGGGGGCGGCGGCACCATTCTCCCCAGTGAGATAGCCGAGCTGGAAGCCGAACAGGTGGCTCGTATCTACAGTCCGGACGACGGGCGCGCGATGGGCCTCCAGGGGATGATCAACGACGTGCTCCAGCGCTGCGACTTCGAGCTGGGCGCGGGCAAGGGTCTGGCGCGGCACATCACGATGGTCGAGAACGACTCCGAGCGCTACACTGATTTGGTGGAGGACGCTGCGCGGCGGGCGGCTTCCGCCAAAACTCCCGTGCTCGGGATCACGGGCACCGGGGGCTCGGGCAAGTCGAGCCTCGTCGACGAACTCATCCGCCGCTTCTTGCTGGCCACCGAAGGTACGGAGGCACGAATCGGCGTGATCTCGGTCGATCCGTCGAAACGTAAGACGGGTGGCGCGCTACTGGGCGACCGCATCCGCATGAATGCCCTGCGCTCACCCCGCGTCTTCATGCGCTCGCTCGCCACGCGGCAGGCGAATCTGGCGCTGAGCAAACACGTCCAGACGGCAGTGGATTTGATGAAGTCCGAGGGCTTCGCCCTCATCATTTTGGAGACCTCTGGCATCGGGCAGTCCGACACCGAGATCGTCGACCACGCCGACGTGACGCTCTACGTCATGACCCCGGAGTACGGCGCGGCCACGCAGTTGGAGAAGATCGACATGCTCGACTTCGCGGACGTGATTGCGCTGAATAAGTTCGATAAGCGCGGTGGACTCGACGCCCTGCGTGACGTGCGCAAGCAGTACCAACGCAACCACGACCGCTGGCACGATCCGCTGGACGACATGCCCGTGGTCGGGACGATGGCGAGCCAGTTCAATGACGTCGGCGTGAATCAGCTCTGGGCTTTGCTCTCCGAGCACCTAGACCTTAACCGGAACGCAGTGGACGCAAAGAGCGCAGTGGACGCAGCGGCTGGGAAGCTTGAAAGCGCTGGGGGCTCGCCCTCGTCAATCATTCCACCGGCGCGGCAACGGTACCTGTCCGAGATTTCCGAAGGGATCCGAGCCTACGATGCGCAAGTTTTGGCGCAAGCCGAGATCGCGCGGACCGCCGGTGCCTTCGCGCAGATTGAGTCGCATTACACAGGTGCGAAAGACAGCGAGGCTAGTACAGTTGAAGGTTTCAGAGCCGATAAGGAGACCCAACTCCGCCGCCTCACGCCCGCCAGTCAGCGCGCGCTCGAGACCTGGGACGAGCAGCTGGACCGCTACCGCGCGGACGAGTACGTGTACACCGTACGCGGGCGCGACATCAAAGTGCCGACATCGACCAAGAGCCTTTCGGGGAGTCGCATCCCGCGCATCGCGTTGCCGACGTACTCCGACTGGGGCGACCGCCTCACGTGGCTCGGGCAGGAGAACTTCCCCGGGAGCTTTCCCTACACGGCGGGCGTCTTTCCGTTCAAGCGCCAGGGCGAGGACCCAACGCGGATGTTCGCCGGCGAGGGCGGTCCGGAGCGCACCAATCGGCGCTTCCACTACCTGAGCAAGGGCCTGCCGGCGGCGCGCCTGTCGACCGCCTTTGACTCGGTGACGCTGTACGGCGAAGACCCCGCCATCCGACCCGATATCTACGGCAAGGTGGGCAATTCGGGCGTGAGCATCTGTAGCCTCGATGACGCCAAGCGGCTCTACTCGGGCTTCGACCTTACGTCCGCGAACACCTCGGTGTCCATGACGATCAACGGACCGGCCGCGGCCATCACGGCCTTCTTCATGAATGCGGCCATCGATCAGGAGTGTGAGAAGTTCATCGCCGAGCACGGCCTGGAGGACGCTGTCGAGGCGGCTTTCGCCAAAACGTACGACGTGCACGACATCGCGCGGCCCATGTACAGAGGGGTTTTGCCGGAAGGCCACAACGGACTCGGGCTGGTGCTACTCGGGCTGACGGGCGACCAGGTACTGGATGCGGAAGCCTACGCCGCCTGTCGCAGAAAGGCTTTGACGAGCGTGCGGGGCACCGTGCAGGCCGACATCCTCAAGGAGGACCAGGCGCAGAACACGTGCATCTTCTCGACCGAGTTCGCGCTGCGGCTGATGGGCGACATGCAGGAGGCCTTCATCCGCGAGGGCGTACGTAACTTTTACTCGGTTTCGGTGTCGGGCTACCACATCGCCGAAGCCGGCGCCAATCCGATCACCCAACTCGCCTTCACACTTTCGAATGGCTTCACGTTCGTGGAGTACTACCTGAGTCGCGGCATGGCGATCGACGACTTCGCCCCC
>JBGTKC010000190.1:0-17152 GCA_041744755.1 Saprospiraceae bacterium | reverse complement strand
ACGGCGGCCACGACGGCGGCTGCTCAGGCGCGGCCCACGGCGGGCGCGAGAAGACCATCGCCCTCCAGATCGCCCTCGGGCTCGGCAGGCGCCTCCAGGAGGTCTACCCCGACATGAAGGTCATCTACACGCGCGACCGTGATGTCTTCGTGCCGCTCTACGAGCGCGCCGCGATCGCCAATCGCGCGCAGGCCGACCTCTTCGTGAGCATCCACTGCAATGCCATGCCGAACGGCAGCCAGGTCCGCGGGTCGGAGACCTACGTGATGGGGCTGCACACCGCGCAGCACAACCTCGATGTTGCCAAGCGCGAGAATGCCGCCGTCCGCCTCGAGCAGCACGCGGAGCGCAACTACGACTTCGATCCGGACTCGCCTGCCGGCCACATTATCCTGTCGATGTTTCAGCACGCTTTCCTCGAGCAAAGCATGGCGCTCGCCGCCAACATCGAGGACCAACTCGGCGCGCGCGAGGGCCACCAGAGCCGCGGCGTCAAGCAGGCTGGGTTCCTCGTACTCAAGGAGACCGCCATGCCGAGCGTCCTCATCGAGACCGGCTACCTCACCAACGCCCACGAGGAGGCTTACCTCGTCAGCGACGCCGGGCAGATCGAGACCGTCGAGTCCCTCTACGGCGGGGTCGCCCGCTACTTACAGTACCGGGGCGCACAGGCGCGGGACTCACGCCCGATGCTTGCCGCGGGCCGGAGCACTGCACCGGAGGAGAGACCAGCGCCGCGGCCTGTCTCCGAGCCGGGGGTTCCGATCGTGGCGCCCGCCGGTAAAATGCCCGTCGGTACAGCGCCCGTCGGTAAAACGGACGCCGGAGAGGTGTCTTTCTATGTGCAGCTGGTCGCTTCCAGCTCACAGGTCGCGACTACGGGAGCGAAGTGGTCGAGGCTTGGGGCACCGATCCGCTTCGTGCGGGAGGGACAGCTCGTCAAGTACCAGGCAGGTCCGTTCGCCACACGCGAAGAAGCGATGCGGGCGCAGGGCACGGCCCGGGCCAGTGGCTTCCCCGGTGCCTTCCTCGCGGCCTACCGCGATGGGGAGAAGCTGAGTGCCAATGAACTCAGATAACCACAACGCTAGCGCCACTGCGACATACCCCAGACGCGCTATCCCGGGTGCCGGGTCTCGCGACCGAGCAACTTGCTGCGATAAACCCGCCGTGCAACCCCGGCGTTGACCAGCCGTATCTCCGGGGCAGTCGTGGAGTGCCTTACTTGCGCCACCGGCAGACCGCAGACACATGAACAGAGAAACCAAGATCGGCCTGCTGGCCATCGCTACCCTCGTGATTATTTTTATCGGCTACCGCTTCCTCAAGGGCGCCGGGGTTTTCAATTCGCAGAACACGTTCAACATCGTCTACGAGGAGGTGGATGGCCTCGGCACGGGCGACCTCGTAGCCATTAACGGATTCAAGGTCGGAACCGTCACTAACGTCGTGTTGAACCCAGAAAACGTCCGCTCCCTCATCGTCAGCATCGGCGTCGACGAAGAGCTCCCGATTCCGAAGGGTGCCTCGGCTCTTATCCAGAGCGACGGCCTGCTCGGCGGTAAGTTTATCTCCCTGGTGTTCGACAAGGCCTGCTCCGGGGCCGACTGCGCCGAGAGCGGCGACTACCTTACGGCCGCGGAGCAGACTGTGCTCGCCGGACTAATCGGCAACCCTGATGAACTCCTACCCTACTTCGAGATCCTCAAGACCAATGTTGGTCCGGTGATCGACTCGATCTCCTCGCGGACCGACACCAACGGCGTGGGCCGGACCCTGCGCAATTTCGAGACCACGAGCCAGAACCTCGCCGCCCTCACGCAAAAGATCGACCTACTGTTGTCGCGTTCGAGCAACGACCTCACGCGCACCCTCAATAGCGTGGCCGGGATCACGGCCAACCTGGAGCGCAACAACGCCAAGATCGGCCGCATCCTAAGCAGCGTCGATTCGACCACCCGCAACCTCTCGACGGTGGACCTCGGCAAAACCCTCCAGGAGGTAGAACTAGCGCTCACCGATCTCCGCAAGACCCTCGACTCCTCAAGCGGAGCCATTGATAACCTTAACAGCGTGACGCGGAAGATTGACAACGGCGACGGCACCCTCGGCAAGCTGATCAACGACGGTGAGGTGTACGCCCGGGTCGACCGCACGATGGCCAACCTCGACCTCCTCCTCCAGGACTTCCGCCTCAACCCCAAGCGTTACGTCAACGTAAGCGTCTTCGGCAAAAAGCAGAAGGAATACGACCTTCCGGATGAGGATCCAGCCGTACCCTACTTACCTGGTCCAGGGCTTGACGTTCCGACGAAGTCGGGTGGGCAGTAGCCTTAGTCTGCCAAGGACCGTAGAGAGTCGTGGCGGGCTCGTGACCACTTGTACTTCGACATTTTAGAACGGTCACACCTCAGGTGCCTCCTCTGGCGAATCCCCCGCAGCCCTTGCCACGCAGGGCTGGTGCCGAAGGCAATGTTCCTCGGCTTTCTCCGACAAATCCCGAGGCGACGTTTCGTGGGGTCACGTACTCCTCCCACACAAACTAAGCTGATATTCCTGTAAGCGACTGTGCAGATTCGCATGTGGCCGTGAGTTTTGCCGAAAGGCCGTCGCCCAAACGGAGACCCACCGGCTATCTAGAGCTCATAACTAATGGTGCAAAGTGGCCAATCATCGGCCCCGTGACAATCTTTGTTCATGACTCTCGGCAGACTTACGAAAATTTGACAGTAAAGATTTACACGTATAGTGTTGAACACCAGGCGGTAATTAGCCTTGTTACTATGGTACCGCCCAACGATGACCGACACGCCTCTAACTATTAGTCCGCTAGCCACTTCCGTCACGGAAGAGCGTCTGATTGACCTAATCGCTGAGGAGCTCCAGGTGACGACCCAGGTCGTCGAAACGGGGAAGGTCGAGATTACCAAGCGGGTGGTGACCGAGGAGGTGGCTATCACAGCGCAACATCTCGATCACACTATTGAGGTCCAGCGCGTGGCCGTGAACCAAATCTTCGACACTGCCCCGGCCCCCGTGAGGGAGCTTCCCGACGGCACGATCGTCTATAGCGTGGTGCGCGAGGTCCCAGTGGTGGTTACGCAGTTCGAACTCATCGAAGAGATCCACGTCCGCCCGGTGCGCACCGCCCGCGACGAACACTACGTCATGCCCGTGCGGCGCGAGCACATTGACGTCACCCGAACCTCGAACCCCGATGCTACCTCAAAGCCGACCAGGCACGACGGAGGTCTAGTCTGAAAGGTTTTCCCCTTAATTTTTTCACACCTAACATTTTTCAACCATGGATAAGCAAACCGTAATCGGCGTATTCGCCACCAAGAACCAAGCACAAGAAGCCGTCAACGCCCTCCAGAGCGCCGGCTACCCCTCCGCCCAGATTGACATGATGGCGCGGGACAACTACGACGATAACTCGATGCGCGACCGCCGCGACGAGGGTATCAGCGGATTTTTCAGTTCGCTTTTCAGCGACGACGACCACGATTCCTACCGCGACCTCCACGACACTGCCCGTCGCGGCAACGTCGTGACCGTCCACACGATGAGTATGGACAAGGCCGAGCGCGCCGCCGACATCCTCGACGAGTACGGAGCGATCAACTCCGACGAGGCTAGCACCAACCTCCGCGACCGTGGCGTCGCCTACGACGATGCCGACACTACGCTCGACGTGATCAAAGAAGACCTCCAGATCGGTAAGCAAACCGTGGCTACTGGTGGGGTGCGCCTCCGCAGCCGCGTCGTCAACCGCCCGGTCGAAGAGACCCTGCGCCTCCACGAGGAGAACGTGTTCGTCAACCGTACACCTGTCGATCGACCCATCGATCCGAGCCGCATCGATACCTTTAAAGAAGGTACCGTCACGATGACCGAGACCTCTGAGGTGCCGGTAGTTAATAAGACCGCCCGCGTCGTGGAGCAAGTTTCCGTTGGTAAGCAGGGCTCCGACCACGAGGAGACCATTCGCGAGACTGTCCGTGAGACCGAGGTTGACGTCGAGCGCATTGGCGCCAACGATCTCTCCGACACGGACAACTACCGCAATGACGGCGACAATCGGCGCATGGGAGCAGGCAACGGACTCCGGGGTGCTGCTGCAGGCGCTGCGAGCTCCATGGGGAACGCTGTCTCCAACACCGCTAATTCAGTCGGCCGCAAGGTTGACGAGGCCGGGGATGACGCACACAACGCACTAGACCGCGACAACGACGGCGAGGTGATCGACCTGAACGACGGCGATGGCCGCATCGGGTAGGCTGTAAAGCCCAATCCTTTCGACAACCGAATGACGCAAAGCCGCCACCAACTTCACGGGTGAGGCGGCTTTGTCGTTGTAACCCTGCACCTACCTTGGCGCAGTGAATATCGACGCTTGGGACAAGTGGGCCGTACGTGCCTGGCACGAGGGTTGGCACCCAGCCGCCCTCGACGCGGTAGCGCCGCTGTGGCGCGAGAGGTCGACCTGGATCCCGTTGTACGCCGTGCTACTCGTCTGGCTGCTTTGGCGTGAGCGGTGGTGGGGGTTACTTACCGCCGCAGCGGCGGGACTATCGGTTGGCCTGGCGAACTTAACGTCCGCTGGTATCATCAAGCCACTGGTCGGGCGTGTGCGCCCCTGCAACTTGGTCGGTTTGCGTGAGCATCTAGACTTACTCACTGGCTGCGGGCCAGGTCAGAGCTTTCCGAGCGCACACGCCGCAAATCATTTCGCACTCGCTACTGTACTGTGCTTTACGTGTTTTGCCGGAAGGCCACTCCTCAGATGGGTAAGCGTGCTATGGGCCACGAGTATCGCCGTCGGGCAGGTCTACGTCGGGAGGCATTACCCGAGTGACGTGATCGTGGGTGCAGCGCTAGGTGCGATGATCGGGTATCTCGTAGCCCGCCTTTTCCTCGTGCTGCGGATCCGCTTCCGCAAGGTACCACTGGTGCCAGCGGGTCTTGGGTAGTCGACATCGGTCACCGCGCGTTTGCTGGCCGTCCACCAATCTCACCAACGCTTTGGGTCCTCTACAGTATTTCATCCTGATCGGTGCCGTCGTGCTCGGTGCGGCCCTCGGGCTACGGATCCCGTCGTTGCGCGAGCGGTGGCTCCACCTAGTGCTGTCATTTAGTGGTGCCTACCTCCTAAGCATCACGGCGATCCACCTCCTCCCTGAGGCGTTCGTGGGCGGAGATCCGGTAGTGGGGCTGGCACTGCTGGGCGGGTTCTTCCTCCAGGTTCTCTTCGAACAATTGAGCAGCGGCGTAGAGCACGGCCACATCCACGTCCACGGCGGTCGCAAGATCGCGCTCCCGCTCTTGTTTGGGCTCAGCCTCCACGCACTCATCGAGGGGACGCCGCTTACGCTGGTGCAGGACGCGATCCACGAGGGGCACGGACACAATCACCTCTTGACCGCGATCGCGATGCACAAGGCACCAGCCGGCTTCGCGCTGGCTATCGTTTTGGCGAGTGTAGGCTTCCGCCAAAACGTCATCTGGGTGCTCGTACTCATATTCTCCTTAATGTCGCCCCTCGGTGCTGTCCT
Organism: Saprospiraceae bacterium; assembly: GCA_041744755.1. GTDB lineage: Bacteria > Bacteroidota > Bacteroidia > Chitinophagales > Saprospiraceae > CALDTK01. Next base: position 11,597 of record JBGTKC010000190.1, on the reverse strand, counting down.
CGGGCAAGCACTCATCCCGCCGGCATACGTCCCGCTCGCACTCGGGGCCGCCGTAGGGAGTCTCTTGCACGTCAGCACGACGATCCTCTTCGAATCCGACGACGCGCATCAGCACAGCCTGACTGCGCGCAAGCTCGGCGTGATCCTCGGGGGTATTGTCGTCGCGCTGCTAACGGCCTACGTATAAGGCTACATAGTTTGCACTACATTGCACCGTCTATCCAAACTGCGGAAGACCCACGAGACCGGCCTATGATCTTTCGTTTTTTACGCTTCTGCTTCATCGTTGTTCTGTGTGGAGGGGTAGGGGCCGCGGCGTTGGCGCAGGTTAATGTCTCGGGGACGGTGTTCGACGAGACGGGCGAGCCACTGATCGGGGCCAATGTCATCGTCGCGAACAGTTCCTCCGGTACGACCACCGATTTTGACGGGAACTTCAAGCTCGAAGTGCCGTCCCTGCCGACGCAGCTAGTCTTCTCCTACATTGGCTACACCAACGACACCGTCGAGGTGCAGACCGCGAGTGCACCCCTGAACGTCACCCTCGGCGACAACGCTACCGCGATCGCTACCGTCGAGGTCACCGGCCGCCGCATCTCCGAGAAGCGCCAGCAGTCGGCCCTCACGATGGAGACCCTCGACAACATCGCCATTCGAGAGACGCCGGCGGCGAATTTCTACGACGGGCTTGGCGCGCTGAAGGATGTGGACCTCACGGCCGCGAGCCTCGGATTTAAGATCATTAATACGCGGGGCTTCAACTCCACCAATCCGGTGCGCTCGCTTCAGATCATCGATGGAGTGGACAACCAGAGCCCCGGCTTAAATTTCTCGCTCGGTAACTTTTTGGGTGCTAGCGATCTGGACGTGAATGCCGTCAATATCATCGTAGGTGCTAGCTCGGCGTTCTATGGTCCGAATGCGTTCAATGGCGTAATCTCGATGGAGACCAAAGACCCATTTTTGCAGCAGGGTTTGAGTGCCACGATAAAAGGCGGGGAGCGTCGACTCTTGGAAGGCGGGTTTCGTTGGGCGCAGGCGCTCGAGAATAAGGACGGCAAAGAGTTCTTCGCCTATAAGGTCAATGCCTACGGCTTCCGGGCCGACGATTGGGTGGCAGACAACTACGCTCCTGTCGATGGGACGGAGTCTCCGATCACCAACCCCGGGGGCTACGACGCCGTCAATATCTACGGCGATGAGTTCGAGAACGGCAACCAACGAAATGACGTCATCGGCCTTGGGCGTTTCCACCGCCCGGGCTACCGTGAGGTAGACCTCGTCGATTACAACTCACAAAACCTCAAGCTCAACCTCACCGGTCACCTCCGACTCAAGCCAGAGCTCGATCTCTTCAGCCCCGAGATCATCGCCTCGACGAGCTATTCAACGGGGACGACGATCTACCAAGGTGACAATCGCTTTAGCCTGCGGGACATCCAGTTTTTCCAGCACAAGCTGGAACTCCGCAAGCGTGATAACTACTTCCTGCGGGCGTACGTCACCCACGAGGATGCCGGTAATTCTTTCGATCCTTATTTCACCGCTCTTCGGCTGCAGGATTCGACCCAGGGCCCGAGTGAGTATTCGCAACGCTACCAGGCGCTGTACCAGGCGCGGATCGTGCCCCGGATCAGGACCTCGTTCGGTGACCAAGTTCCAGTCATTACACAGTTCCCGCGCGATGGCGGCGGCTTCGACGTTGACGCCTTCCGCAGCGCGCTCCGCACTTTCGAAAGTACGATCAGCGATAGTCTCCAGCTCTACCACAACATCGTCGAGGGCCTGGTCAACAACAATGCGCTAAACTTCCCAAACACCGTTTCTTACTTCGAGCCCGGCACGGAAAGGTTCCAAGGCGCCTTCGACGACATCACCTCACGCTTGACGACCGAAGGGGGCACGCGCTTCTTTGATCGCAGCGCCCTTGGACACGTCCACGGGGAGTATTTATTCAACGACGTGGTAAAAGGGACTGGCAAAGGGCTCACCGACCTGGATCTGCGTGTGGGCTCCAACTACCGCATGTACGTTCCGAATAGTCGGGGCACGGTACTGCAGGATACCGCCGGCCGCAACATCAACACCTACGAATACGGCATCTACGGCGGGGGCACGGCCACCCTTGCCGAGGAGTTGAAGCTATCCGCTAGCCTTCGACTCGACAAGAATAAAAATTTCGACTACCTCCTCTCTCCAGCCGCATCAATCGTCTACGTCCCGGATGCCAAGACGACCCTGCGGGCCAGCTTCTCGAGCGCGATCCGCAACCCTACGCTGGCCGATCAATACTTGTACTATAATGTGGGTCGCGCGATTCTGCTAGGCAACCTCAGCGGCGTCGACTCACTAGTAACCGTGGAGAGCTTCATCGATCGACTCAACTCTGGACTCAATTCGGATTTACGCTATTTCAATGTCGATCCGATCCGCCCTGAGAAGGTCAAGACCGTCGAGGTCGGTGTGAGGACGACCCTCTGGGAGAAGCTCTTCCTCGACGCCACGTACTACTACAGTTTCTACGACGACTTCATCGGCTTCAACATCGGCGTCCGGACTCGATTCGTGAATGGTATCCCCTTCGGGACACAGGCGTTCCGCGTGGCTGCCAACGCCACGGACCGCGTGACGACACAAGGGTTTTCGATCGGCGGCAGCTACTACTTCGCGAAGTACTATGCCATCAACGGTAACTACTCGTGGAACGTCTTGAACACTGCCACCGAAGATCCGATCATCCCAGCCTTCAATACGCCTGAACATAAGTATAACGCCGGCTTCGCCGCCCGCGACATTCCTGTGAGGATCGGTAAGGCCGATCTTCCCGCAGGTTTTAACGTCAACTACAAATGGGTTCAGGGTTTCCTCTTTGAGGGATCGCCCCAGTTTACGGGTTTCATCCCGTCTTACGGCCTGCTCGACGCCCAGGTGAACGTTCGCTTTCCGGAAGCGTCCACGACTCTTAAGCTTGGGGCAAGTAACCTTCTCGATAATCAAGTCTTTCAGACCTACGGAGGGCCACGCATCGGGCGACTTGCCTACGCATCTCTCCTTTACGAGTTCCGCAAATAACACACAGCTTTTCAAAATTTCAATCCTTCCCGATGAGACAAACTTTACTCTCGTTCGTGCTAGTCGCGGGCACCAGTGCGCTAATGGCGCAAACGCGATACCTCCAGCCCGTCTTTGACGGCGTTGATGTGTCCGCGCGCATCCAGTACCAAAATAACGTCTCGGTCCTGCCGGCAATCTTGAGTGGCGGGACCAAGCCCCCTTCCCAAGTACCAGACTTCTTCCAGGCCTACTCCCCGAAGGGTGACTTGGAGACGAAACGACCCGCAGTAATCATTCACACCACCGGATCCTACTTCCCACAATTCGTAGGCGGTGGGATCTTCGGTACCCTCAACGACAGCGCGGCCGTAAATACGGCCAAGCGCTTTGCCCGCATGGGGTACGTCGCCGTGGTCGCCACTTATCGTCAGGGCTGGAACGCAACCTCGCCGGATGTCAACACGCGGACTGGTCAGCTCCTGATCGCTAGCTACCGCGGGATCCAGGATCTCCGATCGATGACGCGCTTTCTGCGGCTTAACGCAACGACTTACCGGATCGATCCCGATGCCATTATGGCGATGGGCTTCGGAACCGGCGCGTACAACGTCTACAACAGCAACTTCCTCGACGACGCCGCGGAAGTCAACAAACTGCCTAAGTTCATCAACACCGCAACCGGAAATCCTTTCCTCATCGATTCCCTCTATGGCGACCCAGACGGTTTGAAGGCAGGTCGAATCAACATCCCGCAAAACGTCGGCGCCGAAAGCCGCGTCCAGTTCAGCGCAGGTATCGGCGGAGCCATGGGCGACACTACCTGGATCGAAAACGACCCTACGGAGTCCCCCACTGTCGGCCTGCACTTCGTCAATGACGCCAACGCACCCTTCGCCGTCGGTGATGTATTCGTACCGGTCTCACCGACCACCAGCCTATTCGTCATCCGCGTCGACGGTCCACGCTCTACGATCGACCGGGCTAATCGCCTCGGCGTCAACGACGAGCTCAAAGAAGTCAACGCAGCTCTCTCGGAACTGAACGACTTCACTACCGTCCGGTCGAAAGCGCTTAGGAACGTGCCTTTTACTACGCGAGATCAGGTGAGGACGACCTTTGCGGTCGAAAACTTATACCCATTCGTACGGGACTTGAACACCAGCATCGCGAATACGTACAACTACATTGACTCGACTACGCTAGCGGCCTTCGTAGCGGGTTATGATAACGCCACCAATACCAAGGGCGCAACTGCCGCCGAGCGCCTCGCACTTGAGCGTCGCAACAACCCTAACGTCACCAATCCTGTTCGCGCCAATCTCGTGCTCGATACCATCATGGCATTCGTGACGCCCCGTGCATTTATCGCCCTGGGTCTCGGGGACGTGGACGCCGTTCGCAAGGTGGTCGGCGTGGTAGACATCGCCGCCGCCGACATTGACTTCCGGGTATATCCTAATCCAGCCAATGAATTCGCTACCATCCAGGTAGGCAGCGACGTTGAGCTCCAGTTCGTGGCCCTCTACGATGCCCAAGGTCGGCGCGTGGCCGCTGCCACGGTCACCGGCAACCAATATGGCATGAACACGGCCAACCTTCCCGTCGGCATGTACCGACTCCTGGCACAGACCAGTGAAGGAGCCGTCGCATACCCGATGATGGTGGCGCGATAATCCTACGCGCTAAGCCTTTCGGCAAAATAGCGAACCCGCTGGTGCACTCGGTGCGCCAGCGGGTTTTGTGTTGCAATAGATCGCGAGGCGCAGATAAATCAGCGCGGGAGCCCCACCAACCACCCCACCACATCCACGCCATCCGCATAATCCCCCAGCCCCGGCCGCTGCCCGGCTCCAGGCTCAATCGTCTTAATCCCCATCACCTCTCTCGCGCTTACCACTTGCTGTAGCTCACCCCGCACCTCGTGCAGGTGGATCGCCAGATTGGCTAAGTCATCGTAGCGCTCGTAATGCAAAGTGGCCAGTCGCGAGTGCAGGGACGCGTTCTCGATCACCAACATTGCCCCCGTCATCAGGAAGGGCTCCCGGTTGATGGCGAGAAGGGCGTAGTTGTAGTCGAAGTTGTTCTTCCACTTGCTGTGGTTGGCCAGCAGTTTGTGCTCGTGAAGGGCGTCGAGCAAGGGCGTCAATTCGTAGTCTACCGGCACGTAGACCTTCCCCACCGAGCGACAACCCATCCCGAAGTAGGCGAATACATCGTCGGCGAGTGCGGCCAACTCCTCGCCGGTTTCGTCGCCGTGCAGTACCGCCACACTTGTCCGGTTGCCGCGAATGATGTGCGGGTACTTCCCGAAGTACTCCAGGAAGTAGCGCGAGCTATTGTCCGACCCTGTAGCGATGACGGCGTCGAAGTCTTTTAGTCTTTCGACAAAACTCGTCGCACCTGCGAAGGCTGGCTCGAGCTCCTCGAGCCGCTTGGCCAAGTGCCGCAGCAGGTAAGGATCCTTGTCGCTCAGTTTGACCTGCGCCGAGTTCCCAGTGATTAAGATCGAGAGCCAATCGTGAAACCCCACCAGGGGCAGATTGCCCGCCATGACGACGCCCACTGTTTTGCCGAAAGGCGCACCATTGAAGTCGTATGCCGAAGTCCACGTCGTCAGCTTCGCGCGGTCGAGATAGTCGTCGGCGATCGAGCTCAACATCCGCCACTGATTCTCTGGCGTGAACCACGCATTGTGGTAAGCCGTCCTCTTCACATACGCGTCTAGCAGTTCGGGCTCCGACCTGATGTAGTCGCCGAGTTGGCCGAAAGCCTCGATTCTTTCCTCCAAATTCATAGACGACAGTAACGCAGGACGGCACGTTTGGCTCGCGGCGCCTCACATACGAAGAGCACTGAGTGGGGCAGCGGGCGAAGCTCGTCGAACCCGCGCCTACTCCTCCTCGAGGAGCACTCCCTTTCGGCTCGAGAGGTAGTTGCGCCACCGGTCCAAGGCCACGGTGAAGTCTTCCGGCAAAGGGGTTTCGAACTCCATTCTCAAGCCCGTAATCGGGTGGGTGAACCCGAGCGTACGCGCGTGGAGCGCCTGCCGCGGCATGATGTCAAAGGTGTTCTCGACGAAGCGCTTGTAGTTCGTGAAGACCGTCCCCTTCCGAATGCGGTCCCCGCCGTAGCGCAGGTCGTTGAAGAGCGGGTGCCCGATGTGCTTCATGTGCACGCGGATCTGGTGCGTACGACCGGTCTCGAGTTGGCACTCGACGAGGCTCACGTAATAGAGATCCTCCAGAGTGCGGTAGTGGGTGATGGCGTGCTTGCCTTCGTCCGGCTCGCGGGTCACGGCCATGCGGCGCCGATCACTGATGTCGCGGTGAAGATTGGCGTCGATGGTGCCGCTGGCCGGCTCGGGACTGCCCCAGACCATGGCCACGTATTTTCGATCCACGGTGTGGTCGAAAAATTGCTTCGCCAGGTGCGTCATCGCCCAGGGCGTCTTCGCGATCACGAGCAAACCGGAGGTGTCCTTGTCGATACGGTGGACGAGACCTGGACGGTTGTCCGGATTGCCGTCCGCCACCGGCAGGTCGATCTTGCGGAGGTAGTGCGCCAGTCCGTTGACGAGCGTACCTGTCCAGTTGCCCACGCCGGGGTGTACCACCAGCCCCGGGGGTTTGTTGATCACCATCACGTCCCCGTCCTCGTAAACGACATCCAGGTCCATCGCCTCGGCCTGTAGTGTACCCGGCTCGTCGGAGTACACTGGGATCAACATCTTAATTTCGTCGAGGGGGCGGACGCGGTAGTTGGGTTTGACTTCCCCGCCGTTGACGGTGATCGTCCCAGCGCGCAGACCGTCCTGCACGCGCGTACGCGAGATGCGTACGGTGCGGTCGATGATGAATCTGTCGATGCGGAGCTGCTCCTGCCCGGCGTCCACTCGGATGATCCGCTCCTCGAAGAGCTGCTCCTCGCCGTCCTCGTCGGAGCGGTCGTCTGTGTCGGGTGGGGTACTGTTCATTGCGGGCGCAAAGCTAGGCCGGGGTCGCCCGCCCACGTAAGCCGAGTTCTATCGCCTCGAGGCGTTCGACCTTGCCGGCGTTGACCTCGAAGCGCAGCATCGTGCGAACTTTGTGGAAGCCGTAGATCCCGCAGGCGCCAGGGTTCATGTGCAACAACTTGCGCTTTCGGTCCGGCATCACCTTCAGGATGTGAGAGTGACCGCAGACGAAAAGCTGCGCCGCGCCATTGGCATCCAGCACTTTGCGGGCGTGCGGGCTGTATCGCCCGGGGTAGCCGCCGATGTGGGTCATGTACACTTTGAGTCCTTCGATTTCGAAGAGGAAGTCTTCCGGGACCTCGCGCCGCAGTCTCGTGTCGTCGATGTTGCCCCACACGGCGCGCAAAGGCTTGCGCGCGGCAAGCTGCTCGAGGATACTGCCCGGACCGATATCCCCCGCGTGCCAGACCTCGTCCGCCTCGGCGACGTGCGCGAGGATATCGGCGTCCATATAGCCGTGCGTATCAGAGAGCAGCAAAATCTTCACGCGATCTGAAGGACGAGCTTTCCGCTTTGTTCACCGGCGGCCATGCGGTCGAACGCGGCGTCGGCCTCGGCGAGCGGGCGGATGCTATCCACCGCGGGTCGGAGTTGGTGTCTTTCGACAAAACCCAGCATCTCCACGAACTCACCCGGCGAGCCCATGGTCGAGCCCGCGATCGTGATCTGTTTCCAGAAGAGCGCCTGTGGGGAGATGGGCGCGAATTTGCCGCGGGTCCCGCCGTAGAAGACCATGCGGCCCCCGGCCTTCATCAGTGGGATGAGTTGCGAAAAGCCTTCGCCGCCCGCGCCGTCGATCACGACATCGATGCCCCCGGTCAAGGCTCTGAGCTGATCGATCCACTCCGGGTCGGTGTAGCAGACCCCGTTTGCGGCACCTAAGGTTTTGGCGAAAGCCAGCTTCTCGTCCCGACTGCTCGTGGCAAACACGCAGCACCCGAGCGCCGTCGCGAACTGGATCGCGAGGCCCGCCACCCCACCGCCGGCGCCCGTCACGAGGACGGTCTCCCCGGTAGCGGCCGCACCCCGGGTCTTGAGCGCACGGTAGGCGGTGAGTCCGGCGAGCGGCAAGGCGGCGGCCTCGGCGTCGGAGAGGTGGCCCGGACACGAGCGGACGTTCGCCTCCGGCACGGCGATCCGTTCGGCGAAGGTGCCGTCGGCCGGGGTCCCGAGGATGGTGTAGTCCGCTGATTGATAGGCCTCGGTGTTGCCCCAGTGCAGCCCCGGCTGAAGGATCACGCGCTGGCCATCTAGGATCCCGACGCCGTCCGAACCCAGCACCACCGGCGTCCTCACGCCCGGGTACTGCCCGAGCGTAATGTAGAGATCGCGGCGATTGAGGGCTGCGGCCAGCAAATCCACGATGACTTCCTGCGACCCAGCCACCGGCTCGGGGTGTTCGCTGAGAGTAGGCCGCTGCTTCGGGGCCCGCAAGACCAGTGCTTTCATTACCGCCAAGATACTCGCCCACCATGCCCCGCCACACCAACGCCCTCGCCGAGGAGACGAGTCCCTACCTACTCCAACACGCGCACAACCCGGTGGACTGGCGACCGTGGGGCGCGGAGGCGATCGCGGAGGCGCAGCGCCGCGACTGCTTAATGCTTATCTCGATCGGGTACGCCGCCTGCCACTGGTGCCACGTCATGGAGCGCGAGAGCTTCGAGGACGAGGCCGTGGCGGAGGCGATGAACGATGGCTTCGTCTGCGTCAAGGTGGACAGGGAGGAGCGGCCCGACGTGGACGACATCTACATGGCGGCCTGCCAGCTCTCGGGCGGCGGCGGTTGCGGGTGGCCACTCAACGCGGTCGCGCTGCCCGACGGACGCCCGGTCTGGGCCGGGACGTACTTCCCGAAGGATCGGTGGCTCCAGGTCCTCGCCACCTTCGTCGGCTTACGCCAAAACGAGCCCGAAAAGCTCTCTGCCTACGCGCGCCAGATCGCCGAGCAGCTCGCGCCCGGCCCGCCGCTGGCCACTACCCCACTCCCGCAGACCCTCGACACTGGCATCGGCGAGCGCAACGCCGAGCGCATCACGCGTCTCGCCGATCCTGAGCACGGCGGTTTCGGGGGAGCGCCGAAGTTTCCACTGCCGATCGGCTACGCTTTCTTGCTCGATCACCTCGCGCTACGGCGAGAGGGCGACCAGCACCGGCGGTCGGTGACGCGAGTCATTGACGAAGGCTTATTGGCGATGGCGCGCGGCGGCATCTTCGACCAGGTCGGCGGCGGCTTCTCGCGCTACAGCGTGGATGCGAGATGGCACGCGCCGCACTTCGAGAAGATGCTGTACGACAACGCGCAGCTAGTGAGTGTGTACGCGCGGGCCTATAGGGATGCGAGCGACGAGGAAGTCCGGGCGGAGTATCGAGACGTGATAATTGCGACCCTTGCGTTCATCTCGCGCGAGCTGACCACACCTGACGGGCTTTTTTATTCCAGCCTCGACGCCGACAGCGAAGGGGTAGAGGGCAAATTTTACGTGTGGACTTATGAGGAGCTTACAGCCTTGCTGTCGCCTGAGGAGTTTCGGCTGTACAGTGCGGCGTACGGGATCACACCCCATGGCAATTGGGAAGAGGGCGTCAATATTCTTCATCGCCAAGCCGGCTGGCAGGCGATGAGCGAACGTTCGCGGCCTGACTCAGGACAGGCGCTTTCGCCAGAACACCTACAGTCGGTTTTGGCGAAAGCCGCCGCAAAGCTCCTCGAAGTCCGCAATCTCCGCCCCCGCCCCGCCCTCGACGACAAGATCCTCGTCTCCTGGAATGCCATGATGGTCACGGGGTATGTGGACGCCTACCTCGCCCTCGGCGACGGTGACTACCTAATCGTTGCGGAGCGCGCCGGCCTAGCACTCTTGTCTGGCTTTCGCCAAAACGACGGGCGGCTCCTGCGCACCAGCGCCAAGGGCCGCACCCACGTCAACGCCTTCCTCGACGACTACGCGAATCTGGCGGAGGCCTGCATCAAGCTGTATGGGGTCACCTTCGAGGAACGGTGGCTCGCCGACGCGAGAGGTTTGGTTGACTATGCCCTGGATCATTTTTCCGCTCCGGATCGCGCCCTCCTCTTCTACACCTCCGACGAGGACACGGGCCTCGTAACCCGTCGCTTCGAGACCGACGACAACGTTACGCCCGCGAGCAACTCCGTCCTGGCGGAAGTCCTGCTCCACTTGGGCACCGTCATGAGCGAGGACGCCTATGCCGCGCGAGCGAGGGCTATGCTTGCCGAGGTCATGCCCTTGCTCGCCGCGGGACGCCAAGCCCTGTACGCATCGCGGTGGCTACAGCTCCACGATCGGCTCAGCTACTCCCACTTCGAGGTTGCGATCGTCGGGCCGGAGGCGCTCGCGGCGCGGATGGCGCTCGCGCGGGCGGCGCGGATGCCTCGAATCACTCTCCTCGGCAGCGCTAGGCCGGGCAGTTCACTGCCATTGCTGCGGGAGCGCTTCCGCGAAGGTCAGACCCTGTACTACGTGTGTCGAGCGGGTGTGTGCCAGTTGCCGACCGCGGAACTCGCCGTGGCGATCGACCTTATTGCCGCGGAGCGCTAGTCCTTGCCCAGACCCGCATCCTGCGCCAAGGTCTGGAGGAAGCGCTCGGCACCTGCCTTGTTGAGGTGCTGATAGTCACCGAAGAGCGCAGGGTCGGGGATCGCGATGGCGTAGTTGCGCACGGGTAGCCCCGCTGCCGCGGAGAACGCCGTGGCTACGGAGTCGAGATTCGACACCGACCGGGCGAAAGGTGGGAAGTAAGGATTGATAACGAGGTGCACCGTCGTGCCCGCTTCCCGGAAGGCGGCTATGCTCGCGAGAAGCGGCTTATTGCGAGCAGCGACGTAGTCCATGCGACCGCGCGCGAGCGTAGACGTGTCCACGACCATCTGCTCGGAGATTACCCGGTCGAGCAACCAGTCCTTATCCGATTTGTGGAGGTAGTAGAGCATCCGCTGCGCTACCTCCCCGCCGTAACGCGTGAGATGCGCGAGGCGATTGCCGTAGTAGATGCTCGGCTGAGCGGCGTAGACGAGACTGTCCAGGCGCTCCGAATAGGGCGCGTACAATTGGAAGTCGAGCGCGAGGCTCCCGTTGTCGCGGTCAATCATCGTGATGTCCACGAAGAGGTGCTCGGGGGCCGGATACCGCGCGAGATAGTCGGTGAGTAGGGCCGCCGCGATGTCCGGAGGCATCGCGTTGTAGCTCAGATTGAGGGTAGACTTACCGGTGAGGATCTCGAACTTAGGTTGGTAAAAGGTGAGCCCGCGGCTATTGCCGATAAACACGACCTCGGCGGCGGCACGGTCGGTGTACAGTCGGGAGTAGCGGAAGTGCGAAACTTTGGTGAGGTGCGCCAGGGCCGCCCCGCCGAGCCTATCGCCGACGAAGACTAGGGCGAACAGGGCCGGTATCCACATCCAGTACTTCATGACTCAGAATTGGAAGTAGATGAAGGCCGAGGCCGAGAATACGCCAAACAGCGCGATGAGCCACAGCAGACTCGCGAAACTCGCCAAACGGAACGTCGG